>JAFXZT010000130.1 GCA_017541145.1 Bacteroidales bacterium
TGCGCACGACCTTGGCATTATGAACTTTCTCTACTACGCTTTGATTAAATCAGGACTTCTTCCCCCGATTATTTTCATGGGTGTAGGTGCGCTGACGGATTTTGGTCCTATGCTCAGAAACTTGAAACTCGCGATTTTTGGTGCGGGTGCACAGTTCGGCATTTTTGCGGTATTGCTTGTTGCCTCTGCAACCGGTTATTTCACATTGAAAGAATCTGCTTCATTGGCGATTATCGGCGGTGCTGACGGTCCGACGGCTATTTTTACGACGATAAAACTTGCTCCTGATATGCTCGGACCGATTGCTATTGCGGCATATTCGTATATGGCTTTGGTTCCGGTGATTGTGCCTTTGGTTGTAAAACTTACTTGCAGCAAAAAGGAACTTTCAATCAACATGAAAGAGCAGGACAAACTTTATCCTTCAAAAACCGAGTTCAAGAACATGCGTGCCTTGAAAATCATTTTCCCGATTGCGACGACAACGGTTGTTGCGATAATCGTTCCTTCGGCAGTTCCTTTGGTAGGAATGTTGATGTTTGGAAACTTGATAAAAGAGGTCGGCAGTTCTACATCGAGAATTTTTGACGCGGCTTCAAACGCGATTATGAACTCTGCGACAATATTCTTGGGACTTTGTGTCGGCGCAACAATGACTGTTGACGCTTTCTTGAATTGGCAGACAATCGGTATTGTATGCGGCGGATTCTTGGCGTTCGGATTCTCGATTTTCGGCGGCATAATGTTGGCAAAACTTTACAACTTGTTCTCTAAGAAGAAAGTTAATCCGCTTATCGGTGCAACCGGTTTGAGTGCCGTTCCGATGGCATCACGTGTTGCAAACGAAATCGCATTGAAATACGATCCTCGCAACCACGTGCTTAACTATTGCATGTCGTCAAACGTTTCAGGCGTTATCGGCTCAGCAGTTGCAGCAGGTATTTTGATTGCATTCTTGGGATAAGACTAATACACTAATGTATTAAACGACGGATTTCTGAAAAATAATCCGTCGTTTTTTGTTATATTTATAATAAAATGTTACCTTTGCAATTGGTAATCACAAATCCACTCAAAAATGAAAGGCATTAAGATACGTTCCATATCCTTGAAATCATTCAAAGGCTTCGATGACATAACGATAGACTGTGCCAAGAGCGACACAGAACTCTATCAATGGACTATATTGTTGGGAAACAACAATACAGGAAAGACGAGAATTTTGCAGGCGATAGCGGGGATGAGACCTGATTTTAATTTTGAAACGGAAAAAATTACCTTAGTCCCTGCATATTGGTGGAGTAGAAAAAAAAATGACCGAAATAGCAATGCGGATGTAATTTGCAAATTGACAAATTTTTCAGGTAAATGGAGTATAAAAAAGGTTGTTTATGGAACACATGACGATCATCCCGTTGATTTCCATATTTTCGGCTACGGTGTAGGTCGTTATCCTCTATTGAATACCAACCTATCAGGGCAAGAAAGTGGCGACTGCGACACATTATTTTCTCATGAAAAAAGACTTATAAATATTGAAGAATGGTTGATAAGGTGTGATTATCAATCCAAAAGCAACAATTCCAAAGCCAAAAAACAATTAGCAAAACTTCGCGAAGTAATTTGCAGCAACCTTTTTCCAGAAATTGAGGATTTCAAATTTGAAAGTACTGACAAAATGGAAAGTTACGTACTGTTCAAGACGAAGGACGGATGGTTCAAATATACGGAGTTGGGCTTTGGCTATCAGTCAATGCTTTCTTGGATTGTAGATTTGAGCAAACGCATGTTTGATAATTTTCCGGATTCAGACAATCCTCTTAATGAAAATGCAGTTGTTCTGGTTGATGAAATTGACTTGCATCTTCATCCGAAATGGCAGCGCGAAGTGATTTCGTATGTTTCTGAGATTTTCAAAAATGTTCAATTCATCGTAACAACGCACAGCCCGTTGGTTATTCAATCAATGCAAGACGTAAATCTGTATGTTTTACGCAGAGAGGAAAACGGGAAAATCGCCGTGGAACATTCATCGCAACACAATTTCAGCGGTTGGACGGTAGAGGAAATATTGCGCGACACGATGAATTTGGATAATGACATTCAATCCGATTATTTGCAACAATCATATAAAATGTTTGATGAAGGTCTTGATAATAACGATGTTGAAAAGGCATTGGAAGCATACAACACGCTTATAAAAATCCTTCATCCAAGCAATCCCGCGAGACGACTTTTGAAATTTCAATTAGGCCAAATGGACACCAATGATTAAACTTCAACTTATAGAAAAACCTGAGGAACTAACCGACGAAGTACAGCAACAACTGACTTCCGAGTTCAAGGCAGACCATCGTAAATGCGTATGGAAAAAGCCATACATCGAAAAAGCATTACTTAAAATGTCGCATAACAAATGCGCCTATTCTGAGCAATATATAAATCGAGAAAGCGCATATATGGAAATTGACCATTTTAAATGCAAAGATTTGTACGAAGATTGTGTTGTAGAATGGGGTAATCTTCTGCCTTCATGTCAAAAATGTAATAGAACCAAATGGAAACATGACGTTGTATCAGAACCAATTGTTAATCCTCTGACCGATACACCAAAAGAGTTTCTATACGTTAAAGCATTTAAATATTATCCTCGCGATAAAAAAGGAGAAACAACAATAGACGTACTTGGCATAAACGACAGAATACTCCTTACAAATCCAAGGGCTGAATTAGGATTCAAAATAGCTGATAATATTGGCAATTTGTTTGAGTTACTGAAATCTGCATCAACACCAAGGAAACAAAACAATACTCTATCCAAAATAAAATCAGCATTGGAAGAATGTGGACCGACTTTTGAATATTCCGCCGTCATCTCCACCTATATTCTCTATGAAGACGAAACCTACCAAGATTTGGAAAAATATCTCAAAAACAATAATTTATGGGATAATGATTTTGAAAAAATAAAACAAACATTGTCGGAAATAGCAATGCCCCAATAATTGATTCTTATTATTGATATTCGTTGGCGAAATTAAAATTTATAATAAATCACAAAAATATTAGATAAAAAAGTTATATAATTAGAGATACGCAAAAGAGTTGTAGTGCAAAATGTTTGTATGTCGTCAAACGTTTCAGGCGTTATTGGCTCAGCAGTTGCAGCAGGTATTTTGATTGCATTCTTGGGATAAGATTGATTATTACAAGTATTAAATAAAAAAAGGTTGCCGAACTCCTCGGCAACCTTTTTTTGTTAAAATATTTTCATTTGTAAGCAAATTCATATTCAATCCTATTTCGCTCAATTTCTTCGTTAGAGGGTTCAAGAGTTTTGTGTATGGTACGCATTTGTTCCAACTTTTGGTCTTTTGTAAAAAATCTTTTTGTTTATTAAAAAGTATATTTGAGTTGAGGATAATAAAATTAAGCCGTCAAAGAAACTTGGTGACAATTAATACGTATTTGTATTATCTACGCATTTTGTTAGAGAAACTGTAATCAAAAGTGTTATAATAATTTCTTTTTAATAGCCTTATTTTAAATGATTTCAAAAAAACTTACTATTTCTTTTGAAAATAATTGTCCAAAAATTTGGAGGTTTCAAAAATTCGCTTTATCTTTGCATCACTTAAATAATTTAAGTGTTTCATGTTATAAAATATTATTTAGTTGGGAGGCGTTGTGATAACGACCTCCTTTTTTTAATGCCCAAATTTTAAAACATCATAAAAGCTCAAATTTTCCCCTATTGTGACGTCTTTTTTATATTTTATTTATGGCGAGATGTTTCTTCTCTGTTTATTTTATTTGATATAAAATTGTTAAAAAACCTTAATAAAAAATTAATGCAAAAAGTGATACGTTTTGATTGTATCCTGATTACATTTGCAGCGGTTTTACAAAAGGAAAATCTGTTTGTAAAATTTTGATTTATAAAAAGAAGGAAATTATTAATTTATATTCAATATCAACTAAAGTATTAAAAACAAATGAAAAAGTTATTTTTTGTAGCTGGTGTATCAGCAATGATGGCTCTCGCTTCATGCGCAGGCAATGGTTCTAACAACAATACAGTAAACGCTGATTCTACAAAAGCAGATACAGCAAAAGTAGAAGCTACAGTTGCTCCTGCTGAAGATACTACAGCAAAAGCAGAAGCTCCATCAGCATCAGTAGAAGGAGAGCAAGTTGATTCAACAGCTGCTGTTAACAACGCTCAATAATTGTTGTTACGGTAAAATTTGGAATTAATTCTCCATATTATTGCAAAAGCCGGATTTTTTCAACAAAGTCCGGCTTTTGTTATTTTTGAAGTTGTACTCTTCTAAAATTCAATAACGGTAAAATTATTGCGTATTCTTTTTCGTCGTCTTTGCAAAACCATGATAGTACAAAACGAATTTTTGCTGTAAAGGGTTCATAACCAATCTTTTGATAGGCTGATAATTTTTCCGTAAAAGCTTTGGAAAATTTCATAATTTCAAAGTTTTGGTGATATAAGGTTTCTCCTTTAATATCAAGTTTTTGACCGCTCATTAATTTCAAAATTTCCAATTTCTTGTCTTTGAAGAATTTAAGATTTATATCCTTGTGAGTAAGCGCAACTATCAATTCTTCAGGACGTTCGTATTCCGTATTGTCAGTTGTAAAACTTGTAGACATCGGTTGTAAAAAATCCAAATTGTTTGAATTGTAATGGATATTTAGAAATCTTTTAGCACGTGTAAAACCGACATATAACCTTCGTTTGTCTTCGTCTGTGTTGATACTCAGATTGTTGAGGTACATAAAAACGTGGTCGAATTCGCGGCCTTTGGCTTTGTGAATTGTGGATACCATTACTATCGATTTTTCTGTTTTAACAAAATCTTCCAACGATGATTCTCTCAGAAATACTACAAAATCAGTAAGATATTTGTCTTTATAATTGTTTTCAAAAGCTGTGATGATATCCAAAACCAAATGCAAGCATCCGCTTTGTAAATATTTTTCTGTTAATGTGTTTTTTGCTTTTTCCCATATTTCTGTGCTTATTTTGGGCGTTACAAGATTCTTTTTCAATGTTTTAACGAAGAATTTTAATTCCGCAATATTTGTAAGGTCAAAACCGACATTGCTTTGTATTAGTTTGCATTGAATTTTGTTTTTTAACAATATACCCAAAATAGCAAGAGCTTCTTGATTTGTGGAAGTCAAAACGGCGCAAGTTCCGCTTTGATAGTTGGTAATCAAATCGTTGACTACTGCATTTTCAAAACTGTTTTTACAAGTATGCTTTACCAATGTTACTTTTCCATTGTCTGAATTTTTTGATACAATTGGAATTGTTTTCATGCGTTGATTGATTGTTGTAACAAATCGATTAGCAAAGTCAACTATCTGAACCGCAGACCGATAATTTTCTACCAGTTCGTAATTTGTGGCTTTATATTTTTGTATCATTTGCGCCAAATATTCCGATGATGAACCTCTGAACTGATAGATATTTTGATCATCGTCGCCAACTGCTATTACTCTCAGATTATCATTGTTTTCTATTAAGGCTTCTACCAACGCAAATTCATTTTTGTCCATGTCTTGCGCTTCGTCGATTACAAGAACTTTTTTTGTGATTTTGTTTTGTTCTACTTCGTGATTCCTTATCATTTCTGAGGCTTTGAAAACTACGTCGGCAGATTCTTCTATTTTACCGATTTGACCAATCAAATCAAAACAATACGAATGAAACGTTTTGATTTCCACAAAGTTGGCAACATTTCCCATCAATTTACAAAGTCGTGATTTAAATTCCAATGCCGCAGCACGTGAAAATGTCAACATCAAAAGTTGTTCGTGTTTGATATCCTCCAAAAGAAGTAATGATGCAAGTTTATGAACCAAAACTCGTGTTTTTCCACTGCCCGGACCTGCCGAAACCACGATATGTGGCGAAGTGTTATCGTCTATGATTTCTTTTTGTTTAATTGACAGTGTTTCAAATAGTTCCTTGTATCTTTTGGGCGTGATATTCCGCTCTATTTCTTTCAATCGTTCTTGTGTAAAGTATCTTGCTAAAAATTTCTTGTAGTCAAGATTGAAATAATCTTTTACAAAGTTTAACGCGTCATTGTAATTCTTTACCATCATATTTGCAAATTCACCTACGATATGGATTTGTTGAATTTTTTGACTGTAAAATTCGTCCATTTGTTTGTAATCTTCTTTGGTGTATTGCTGACGATTGTTTAGGTTTAAACGGTTGATATTTAGACCCATATAAATTACAAGAAATCCGCCTTCCAATTTCATAGAGTTGATTTTTGCTAAAAACAGTAATGATTCTTCTACGTCGGAAATTTCGGCTTCAAATTCTTTGTAAAGTGAGTTGTTATAATTATTTAGTAATTCAATTATCGAAAATAGTATCAAATTGTTGTCAGAATTGTTGGTTGCGGTGTAACGTTCCAACAAAAAACTGATAATAAAAGATGACATCGCAAACATCTTTCTCTGTTTTTCACGCAGCAATGCTAATGGAATTTGTGGTATAATTAGCACTGTATCAGACGATTCTTGTGACAATTTGATGTATGATTTTATTTTCCAAAACAATAAAATCGTTTTGATGTTTTTTACATTTGATGCAAGTTTCAGTTTCTCTGCTTCTTCGTTTAATTGTTTGATATTAAATGTGTTGCCCTCTTGTATTAAGTTGTCCAAGATAAAGAAATCCAAATCGTAAAATGCTTTCAAAATTTTTTGAGTTTCTTTTGGTGAGTTGATATACGCAGAGAGGTCGCGGTCGTCTTTCAAGATTTTTTCTTGTCGCATGGTTTGAACAGCCGAAATTACGTTTTCTTTTGTAATTCCGAGTGTATCAGCGAGATAATCAATACGACTTTCTGCATCATCGTTTCCTGCACGAGCAACATATTTGCTTGAAATTAAGGATTTTATGATTCGTTTTGCATTTTCTTTGCTACTGTCGGTCAAAAATAATTTTGATTCATTGATTTTGTTTGCTGCTTCATCGAAGTTTTTTGCTAAAATACTTGTAGCGTAAACGTGCGGCGAATTTTTGCCGCGTTGGATATAACCGGCGTTTTCAAGTGCTTGCAACGCAGTTTTTACGCGAGTTTCTACATCGCTTACTTCGTAGTCCCAGCCGGCAGCTCTGGCAATTTCCAATGCTGACGAACAGAATGATTTGCGGTATCTGGTTTGATTTTTTATTGCTTTCCAAACTTGATTGATTTCGGCACACGAAATTTTGGTTTGGTTGTTCAAAATGAAATGTTTATCCAAATCATTGTTGTTGTAAAGTACAAAACATTCGGCTTCAAGATTCGGATCACGACCTGCACGTCCGGCTTCTTGTACATAATTTTCGAGTGAATCAGAGATGTCGTAATGGATTACTAATTTTACATTTGATTTGTCAACACCCATGCCGAATGCCGAGGTTGCCACCATTACTTGTACTTTGTCTGAAATAAATGCATCTTGATTTTTTTGTTTTTCTTTCGGCTCCATTTTCCCGTTGAAAGCCAATGATTTGATGCCGTCTCTTGTTAGTTTTTCTGCAAGTAAAATTGTTCGTTTTGTTCTTGATACATAGACAATTGTCGGACAATTTTTTGTTTCAATCAAGTCTCTTAATGTTGTATATTTTTCTTCTTCGGTTTCTTTGAAAAGTACTTGGTAACGAAGATTGGTACGAGATGCTGTTGTTGCAAATATTTTGAGTTCGATATTGAGTTTTGT
Organism: Bacteroidales bacterium; assembly: GCA_017541145.1. Lineage (GTDB taxonomy): Bacteria > Bacteroidota > Bacteroidia > Bacteroidales > UBA3824 > UBA3824. The sequence goes on from JAFXZT010000130.1 coordinate 7,750, forward strand.
TTTGAAATAGTCTTTGATATCCGATACTACCTTTTGTTTTGCTGTGGCAGTAAAACACGATACAGGGATGCTTTTACATTTCTTTTTCTGTGCTAACTCTCTGATATAGTCGCCAATATAGAGATAGTCAACACGAAAATCCTGTCCCCATGCGCTGAAACAATGTGCTTCATCAATTACAAATCTTGCAATCTGACGTTTTAGTAACAATGTTTCAATAGTTTTGCTTCTGAGTGATTCCGGCGAGATATACAACAATGAAGCTACTCCGGATTCTACTCTTTCGATAGCCTCTTGCCGTTCAAGCGGACTTAATAATCCGTTTATTGTAACAGCGTCGGCAATTCCGCGTTTTTCGAGATTGTCAACTTGGTCTTTCATAAGCGATTGCAACGGCGATATTACAACTGTTAACGCCCTTTCCGTGATTCCTGAAATCAGAGCCGGAAGTTGAAATGTCAGACTTTTGCCGCCGCCGGTTGGAAAAATTGCAAGTAATGACATGTTTTCAACAGCGGCTTTTACTGCATTTTGTTGCAACGGTTCGCCGCCGTAAGTTCTAAAATTGTCAAAACCAAAAATCTTTTTCAGATGAACCGACGGGTTGAGCAATTGATTGCAATATTCACAATATCCGCATGGCGTATTCCTTAGAATTTTTATAACTGTTTCTACCATAGGATATTGCAGATGAACCCAATATGGAATAATTGAGTTTTTGTCTTTCGTGGTAATAATTGCGAGAGTATAAGCAAGTGCAACCGGCGAATTATTAATCAGAGTTTCTATTGGCGCATTTTTACAAATTTTACCGTCAAAATAGTTTGTAATCAACTGATAAACATCTTCTTGCGGGGTGCAATTGTTGTACACGAAAAATCCGTTGAATTCATCTTTTGTGTACAGAAGATCTATTAAGATGTTTCTGTAGTTTTGATTCAACGATTGAAACGCATTTACTTCGTCATAAAACAATTCCTTAGCCTTGATTGCATCATTCAGAGGATTGGAAAGTTCGTCAGATATAATTTTGTCGTCCTTCAAAAGTTTATGGTACGGCTTTTCCGGAAATAGCAACGGCGAAAAATATAATGTATCAATTAGATACGTGTCTTTAGCACGATTGAAGTAATTGGAATCGTGATGACAAATATTATGACCGCAAATAAATTTGAAATCTTTAATGAAATTTTCAAAATCTGAACTTTGTGAAGTGTGTAAAGTTTTTCCGTCCATAGAAACCGCACCAAAGTCCAAAACCTTTTTTGTTTGCGGATTTACCTCAAGATCGATAAAAACAACACTTTGCATAAATATTGAATTTTGAGTTAATAGTGCAAATCTAATCAATAATTTTTAAAAATACAATAAGATTTTATGTTGTTTTTTGACATCGTTATATTTTTTTTGTTTTATCATAGTGTACATTTTATATTTTCCTCCTTCATTTTTCGTGAGTTTTATTTTTGTTGTAAGCAAAAAATGTTTTATTTTTGCGTTTAGAAAAATATTATTTTACTTGTTTTAAAATGAAACTCAAAGATAATGAACTTATTGCGATTACGCATCTCGCTTTTTATATTATTTCGGCAGATGGTATCGGTACCGACGAGGAATATTCTGCTATTAGTACTGAACTCTTAACTTTCGGACTTTCTGACGAAGAAATCGTTTCTGTAATTGAAGCTTCTAATGCGATGTCTCTTGATGAAGCTGTCGCAATCGCTAAATCTATGAACGCGCCTCAAAAAACTTATGCTTGCTCGGTAATGGGTTTTATCGTGGCTTCCGACGGCGATATTGACGACGATGAAATGAAAGTTTGGGAAGAAATTGTTAATAAATGCGGTTTCCCGGATATGAGCATTCACGAAGCTATTGAAAATGTTAACTTTGTAAATAAAAAGTTGGAAGAGTAGGGTAGAACCTGCTTCCGCGATTTCTATATAAAAAAGCCGAAAGTAATGGGTATTTACTTCCGGCTTTTTTCTTTGACTTTGTTTTTACTTTTTGATGAATTTCGCAGATGAAATTCCGTTTGTTATAATATAAATTCCGGGTTTTAGATGCGAAATATCTATTTCCTTATTCTTATCGGTGTTATTCAACTCCATCATCTTTTTACCGGTAATATTCATGATAATAAATTTGTTACTTTGAATATTGATGTTAATATAATTGTCTGCCGGATTGGGATAAATCTTAATCGTTTTTGATGTAGAATTATCCGGAGTTTCTATTACTGAAGTTTCGAGGTTATCGTTATCAGTTGTAGTCGGCTCTTCTTGTTGTGACGGTTCATCATCTTGTGACGGTTCATCTTCTTGAGACGGCACGCCTTGTTGAGTTGGTTCGTCTTCTTGAGACGGTTCTTCTTGCTGTGGCAAGTTGCCGGTGACTGTAATTATGGCTGTAGCTCCTCCGTTGGAAAATAACTTGAAACTCAAATTATCTTTTGACGTGAGGTTGTCAATTATTGTTTTCTTTATTGATTTATTTCCGTCGTCTTCGTACAAAACTGCGCTGTAAGTCTTGTTTGAACTCAAAAAGTCTAAACTTAAATTTGCAGTTCGTTGTCCGTAGTTGTGAGTCGATACAAACCATTTGTCATCTTTTTTGCGGGCTATGGAAAAATAATTTCCGGGATCACCTTCCAATATTTTGTAATCGTCCCAAACCGTGGGCAATTCTTTGAAGTATTCAATCTCGGTTTCGTTGGGATACTCTTTGGGTTTTCCGTACCAAAGTAGATGTTGAATCGGACAGAAAAATGCTGTACTGAGTGCCAATTGATGTCCTTTGGTAGTGTTCATACCTTTGTATGCTACATTTTTTTCAGGGTAACCTTTGTAACAAATTGTGTAATCCGCACTTCCCGTCATGTAACGCGAAAATGGCAATAATGTGGTGTGATTACCGAGATTATCACGATGTTCGTTTCCTCTTATGCCCTCGGTGGTCATCAGGTTGGGAAATTTCATCTCCAATCCGGTTGGGCGAATATCATCATGTACATTTATTAACATTTTTCTATCGTATGCACCTTTTATGATATCGTAAATTTGTTTCAATCCGTATTGGGATTCTCCGTCCATGAATCCGAGTTTCAATCCTTTTACGCCCCAACTTTGGTACAAATTCAGCATTTCTTCGTTGTCGTAGTTCGTCCATGCAACTTTGTTGACATATAATATTATGCCGATACCTTGTGATTGGGCGTAGTTGCAACACTCTTGAATATTTAATTGCGGTATAGGTTTTAGAGGGTCTGATTTTTTATTGTGTTCGTTGCTGTAGCCCAATCCGTACCAGCCCGCGTCCAAAAGTACGTAACTGAAATTCATCTTCTTAGCAAAATCTATTCTTTCTTTTACCGAATCGGTATAGAAGATGTTGCCCTCAATGCAAGCTCTGAATACTTTTCCGGGTTTTATCCAGTCGGTATTGTCAGTAGTTTTCTCGTTGAGTGAGTAGATAATATACTTTCCTTCAATCATTTGCGACGGTGTTTCGCCAAATACACAGTATCTCCACGATGTTGTAGAGTTGATACTGCTTTTAAATGATTGTGAAAATGAATATATCCCATTGTTGAATTCAATTTTCAATCTGTCAGCCAAAGCCAAATTGCCAGCCTCATTCATCAAGACCGAAAATTTCTCTGTTTGGATAAACAGCGGAGCAAGTGAATAACCGCTGCTTCCGGCTTTTTTCTCAGTGTAACCGTGTTCGCAACCTTTTTCTGAATAACATGTCGGATTAAAATTGGTTAAATCTATCGAAGTATATTCTTCTTTTAGAATTAAACCGTCTTTTACATCATATTTTACCGCAAATCCTTCATCGTAAAGTCTTATTATGATGTCGTAAAGATAATTGTTTGATGTTTTAAATGTTAGAATATATTGCTTATATTGATCTTTGATTGTACTTTTTTCACCGATTTTACTTTCAATAGTTCCATTATAAATGCTTTCTTTTTTATCTTGAAATTCATCGCTTGAAGTTCCAAATCGTCCTTTATTGGTTTTGATTCCCAAATTTACTTTTATTACATTGTGATTTATTGCATTGAGATTCAGGATTCCAATCAAATTATCTTTTTCGTAAGTAAGGTAGCAAGCAATTTTGCTGTTTGGTGACTTCAATTCTGCAATATTGCTATTTGTGGATTGTGCGTTGACAAAACTGCATACAAATAGACATAATATTGTGATTATTGTATGGTATTTTATACGTATCATTTTATTATATTTTTTGTTATTTATAGAATGTAAAAGTATAAATTGTTGATTAAATAAAAAAATATGATGTAATAAAAATTTTATTTATTGAGATTACATATATATGTTACATCATTTAAATTCATTTTATTACAAAGTTGTGACTTTTTGCGTTGTTATGATACTTATATCGGGTGGCGGTTCTGACTTTTTACTTCAATATGAAAGTCATATCGGGTGGCGGTTATGACTTTTTACCTCAATATGAAAGTCATATCGGACCTCGGTTCTGACTTTTTACCTTGAGTGGAAAGTCACTTCGGGGAGCAAATATTGATATTATCATGATGTCAAAACCAAGAATCTGTGTCCGATATAAGAATTTTTGTCAGAAAATTGTTTCTACTTGTTGGGATTATGGATATTTCTTGTTGGTTGAAATTCCCGTTTGAAGGATTTTATGAGTTGTTTTTGTGTGACAATTTATCCGGCTTTTTTGTAATATAATTGTTGTTAACTGTTTGATATTGCCTCTGATATTGACTTCTGTATATTAAACAACGAAATATCATAAGAAATTTTGCAGTTTCTGAGATATTCCGTTGGTAATAATTGATGTTAAAATAAAAAAACTATTTATTTAACGCTTCCAAAAGTTCGGCGTTGGTAATTTTTAGTTCTACTGATTCGTTTGACTTGTTTCCAACATATTTGTACACCATATTTTTGTTGGCATTGGCAATAATTTTTGTTTGCTGATGGCTAACTAAATCGGAAGTCAAATTTTGTATAATATTTTTTCTGGACTCAGGATCCTTCAGAATTTTTGTTTTTTCTTGCATGGTTACAAGATCTTCGTTGATTGTGTAGACGTAAACAACATCGTCTCCAATGATTGAAATAGAAGTAATGGAAATTTCGTCGTCTAATTTTAGAGGCAATAAGCCTTGTGAAGAGCTGATTAATATTTGTACGCGTTCTTCCGGCGAAACTTCTTGTTCCATTGCTTGTTTCAATTCTTGTACTGAGATTTTTACTTTTATTGCAGTAGACTCGTCGTTGTTGTCCATAAAGGTGATGGAAATTCCGTTGTGACCTTGCAGTATTTGGAATAGTGTTTTGAAATTGCTTTGTCCGGTAATTGTTTTTAATGTGTTTTGTTTGGTTTTTTCAAGATTTTGCGCAAGTATTTTTGTGCTTTGAGTAGGATTTACGTCAGTCTCCATATTGTAAATATAATTTAGATAGTCGTCTTCTACATTTATTTGTGTGATGTTAAGACCATCAGATAATTTTATCGGACACATCGCGTTTGCCATTTGTGCAACCTGATTCAAAGTTTGCGCTTTTGCTGTGTTTACATCTATGATTGTAAACAAAAATACTAATAATAGTATTTTTGTAATTATCTTCTTCATAATAGATTAAGTATTTTAGAATGGTTATTTTATTAGTTTTGTTTTTTTACTACTAATAATTGATATAAGATAGAGAAAATAATAAAAAAGCCGGAATAATTTAGTTCCGGCTTTATGATAGAAATAGTAAAAAAACTACTTGTGTTCCAATTGGATAGTTTCAGTAGTGATGTCAGCAACTTCTGACGGACCCCAGTACTGAATTGGACCAGGATATTGATAATCAGTTTCGATAGCCCATTTTTCGCGTTGAGAAGCGAAATATTGGAAAGGACCGCCGTCGAGTTTTACCAATGCTTTCTGGATAACAGGTTTCATCTTACCGTTACGTTTTTCCATGTTCATCATAGCAGTGATAGGAATACCACCGGCGAGCCATTCAGAAGCAGGTTTTGTAGTGTTGCGAACAGATGACATGTAACCTGTTTTGCCTGATGAAATCAACAATGCAGCTACGCGGCCGAGTGAGTAGCAGTAGTCAGCATCGAAGTTAGACGGAGCTGCACAACGACCTTCATAACCGAAGAAGTGGTGTTGAGTAGAGAATTTGCCGTTGAATTTGCCTTCAGCTTTCCAAGCAGCCAATTTCTTAGCAACCATTTCAGCAAGCAATTGTTCTGTTTCGATGAGAGAAACTTGTACGTTGCCGTGAGGATCGCGTTCGAGAGCCAATTGTTTTGATACTGATGCAGGCAAAGATTCGAAAATAGCAGCGTTTTCTTTAGACAAGTGAGCTACTACGTAACTGATTTTTTCGTCAGCAGCTACTTTGTCGAATTCAGCTTGGTTAGCAGCCAACATATCGTTGAGTTCGGCGATAAGTTTTTTGATAGCCGGGATAAATTCGATAAGACCTTCCGGAACCAAAACTGTACCGAAGTTCAAACCTTTGTCAGCTCTGTTTTTAACAGCTGTAGCGATATATGTTACAACATCGTCAAGTGATTGATTTTTAGCTTCAACTTCTTCGCCAACCAATGTGATGTTAGGATGAGTTTTGAGAGCGCATTCCAATGTAACGTGGCTTGCAGAACGACCCATCAATTTGATGAAGTGCCAGTATTTTTTAGCAGAGTTGGCATCGCGTTCGATATTTCCGATTACTTCAGAGTAAACTTTTGTTGCTGTATCAAAACCGAATGAAGTTTCAATCATTTCGTTTTTCAAGTCGCCGTCGATAGTTTTAGGACAGCCGATTACTTGAATACCGGTATTTTTAGCCTTGTAGTATTCTGCCAAAACGCAAGCATTAGTATTGGAATCGTCACCGCCGATGATTACGATAGCAGTGATATTCAATTTCTTGCAGATTTCAAGACCTTTGTCAAATTGATCGATTTCTTCCAATTTTGTACGGCCTGAACCGATGATATCAAAACCGCCGGTGTTTCTGTATTCGTCGATAATATCAGAAGTAAGTTCGATGTATTTGTGGTCTACCAAACCTGAAGGACCACCGAGGAAACCGTAAAGTTTAGAATCCTTGTTGATGGCTTTGATACCGTCGAAAATACCGGAAATTACATTGTGTCCGCCCGGAGCCTGACCGCCTGAAAGGATTACGCCGACATTGATAGCTTTGTCAGACATTGCTTGTTGAGCTGTCTCGAATGTTACGATTGGCAAACCGTATGTGTTAGGGAACAATTTTTTGATTTCGGCTTGGTCAGCTACTGATTCTGTAGCTTTGCCTTCTACTAATTTTGTAGCGCCTTTTATTGATGCAGGTACTTTAGGTTGGTAAGCTGCACGCGCAATTTGTAAAGGACTTTTAGTCATTTTATTTTGTTTATTAATATTGATTTTTAATGTCTGTTTTGGTTACAAATATATGTTATCTTCTCGGATATGACAAATTTTTTTGATGTTAATTTGTTATTCTCCTGATGTTGTTTCCGATTCTTCTGTGTTTTCGGTATCTTCTTCCGGTTTTGGTTTTTCAACAAAAGAAGTTGTACCGTCAGCCCAAACCGATCCGTGTTCTTTGATAGGAATATCGCAGGAAATCTCTGTAGGACTGATATTGAGGGCGCGGTCTATTACGTGAATCTCGTATCTGATAGTGTCATAAGATGATATAAACGCTATCGGGGTTTCGATTTTTACAGTAATTTCGGCTTTCAGATACTTGTTTTGTCCCAACGGTGCTTGATACGGAATTCTGTATTTACCTGTAAGAGATTCTATTGTACGGTATGTGCCGTCAGATTCTTTGTTGCTTGCAGTTATAAACAGATTGTTGGTATATAGCGAGTCGGAACTGAAATTTCCAGTACTGTCTGAAGCATTCAATCCGAGATTTCCGTCGCCGTCTATTACCTCAAGTTTCAGACGTTGTAATTTTACTTCGTTTCCCAAATTGTCCACGGTGTCAGCAATATAGACACTCAAAAAGCTTACTTCCGGCAATTCGGAATAGGTTTCGAGTTTTTCGCAAGAGCTTATCATGCCCGCTGCCAACATCATTACAACTGATAATATTCCTAAAAACTTTTTCATTTTGGTTTATGATTATTTCTTTCTGAAGAAAATCTTCATCGGCACGCCGCAAAAATCAATATCCTTTCTAAGTCTGTTCTCGATATATCTGCGGTACGGATCGCGGATGTATTGAGGTAAGTTGCAGAACAAAGCAAATGTCGGATAATATGTCGGCAATTGTGTTGCATATTTTATGCGGATAAATTTGCCTTTCCATGCCGGCGGCGGTGTTTCTTCTACATACTGATGAATAAGTGCGTTGAGTTTTGAGGTCGAGATTTTTTTAGTTCTGTTTTCGTAAACATGTACTGCCTCTTCCATCGCTTTCAAAAGTCTTTGTTTTGTAACTGTAGATGTAAATACTACAGGAACATCCGAGAATGGTTCAAGACTTTTCTTAACATATTCTTCGTAACTTTTTGTAGCGTTGTCTTCTGATTTGTCCATCAAGTCCCATTTGTTGACGCATACTACAAGACCTTTGTTGTTTTCTTTGATAATTCTGAAAACGTTCATATCCTGAGACTCAATACCTTGAGTAGCATCAATCATGAGAATACAAACGTCGGATTCTTCTATTGCGCGTACTGAACGCAATGTAGAATAAAATTCGATGTTTTCAGTAACTTTTGCTTTTTTTCTCAAACCGGCAGTATCCACGAGTATAAAATCGTGACCGAATTTGTTGTATCTTGTGTTGATAGTATCGCGGGTAGTACCGGCAATCGGTGTTACAATATTTCTTTCAGTACCGGTAAGGGCATTGATAAGCGATGATTTACCGACATTAGGACGTCCTACAATTGCAATTTTTGGAATTCCGGCTTCGTCGTCAACGGTATCGTCGGAGAATTTTTCAACTACGGCATCCAGCAAATCGCCTGTACCTGTACCTGTAGCCGCTCCTATAGTATACAATTGATCGAAACCGAGCGACCAAAATGCGTTGCTTTCAAGTTGCAATGTCGGGTTGTCGGTTTTGTTAACGGTAAGAAAAACCGGTTTGTTGGTTTTTCTCAAAATATCTGCAATCACTTCGTCTCCCGGTGTTACGCCTTCTTTGGCATCGGTCATAAAAATTATAACGTCAGCCTCGTCGATGGCGAACATCACTTGTTTCTGGATCTCGTTTTCGAAAATATCGTCTGAATCTTTTACGTAACCGCCAGTATCAATTACAGAAAATTCCTTTCCGTTCCAGTCTGATTTTCCATAATGACGGTCACGGGTTACTCCGGCTGTCTCATGCACAATGGCTTCCCTTGTTTGGGTGAGACGGTTGAATAAAGTGGATTTGCCTACATTCGGGCAGCCCACAATTGCTACAATATTGCTCATAAATAATTAGTTTATAATGCTTTTATCACAAAAGGATTATTAATTTGAGATGTAATACTATATATAGTTTTTTATAAATATAATTTTACTCTGCTTTGGTTTTCAGGAAAGTATCGATAAGTTGTACTGCGGATTCTACATTTTCTGCTTCCACTTCCAAAACTACAGTGGGATCAAATGTAGAAACCGAATATTTACTTTCGTTCTCATCGCCGCGTCTGTTTTCTACAAAACACTTGATGCCGTTGCTTTCCAGATGTTTTCTTATGATATTCACGTCTATGGCAGGACCGCTGAATACCTTGTAAAGTTGTGTTTCCATAATTCGCACCTTATATTTTACGACCGCAAATATATAATTTTTTTACTAAAAAAAGTATCAGTCATGTAATAAATTCTCTATTTATTAATTTTCGACCAATTTTTTTTCATTTTGTTTTTAACCGTTTACTTTTGTTTTACAGTCATTTTGTAGATCGAACTGCCTCTTGAGCCGAGTACTACATGGTTGCCTTCTACAACTATCGGTGTAGATTCAAAATTGCTGCCTACGGATTTTACATAAATTATTTCGCCGGTGCTGCCTTCTATGATATAAATTCTGCCGGCTGTATCGCCCGTTACGATAAATTGTTCGTTGTTTTCGTTCAAAAGTCCAACCGGCGACGACCATGAATAATATTTCAAACTTGTTTGGTAGCGAAGTTTTCCGGTTTGAGTTTCAAAAGCGTAAAAATATCCGTTTTGACCATTTTCGTTGGCAACATAGTTAACAAAAATCAAATCAGAACAATTTCCAGAACCGACAAGCGGGGTAGAGTAGTAGCCGCCGTCAAAATGTTTGGTTCCGATGTTAACTTTTTTTGCTTCTTGGTCGTAACTCCAAATTTTTTCGCCGGTCAAACCGTCAATTTTTGAAAAATGTGACTGTCCTGTTGCGCCTTGACGATCCATCTCGCAGCCCGAATAGATGTAAGGATGCCCGTCTTCTTCTACAATTACGGGTGTGCCGTCGGTATCGTCTTTGTTGTCAAATCGCCAAACCGGTTTCATTGTATTGAGATTGATACACATCACATTGCCGTGATTATCACCGATATAACCGTAATTTGCATATACTGCCATCGACGATTCCATACCCGGACCGCCTGCACCTTTTCTTTTATATTTAAGTGTGCTTTGAAGTTTTTCTTCGCCGTTTTCTACATAGTATTTATAAATAGTGCCGTTTTCTGAGGGTCTGAATACAAATTGTCCTACTCTTATTGGTGACGAATCCGATGCTCCCCAGCCGCGCCATGCTTTGCTGTCACGCATTTGGGCATTTCTTGTATTATGATTAAACAAATCTATTGTGATTTGTCCGAAAGGTTCTCTCGCCGGAACTCCTTGTCCTACATATACTTTGCCGTTCATTGCCGGATCTATCATCAGCGTACCTTTTATCGGATTGTTAACATAAACCGATTCCCGCGACTTTTTGCCGGTTTCGTAATTTATAAAGTATACATTGCTGCTCAGCGAACCGAGTATTATCTCCTTGTTGCTGAAATCTTCGGTGAGTTGAGCTTTGGAATTTTTGAATTTTGTAACCATAGAATCCGGCCAATTAATATAAAGCGGTTGACCAGTCCAACCCGTGCCGCCGCCCCAAGTGCCGTATTTGGTAGGCGTGTTGTCAATATCGGTTTTAAAAGTCCAGTCAATCAACACAGTATCGGGTTTTCCTTCCACATATCCGTTGTAATTAGCACGTCGCCACGGATCGCCGCGAAATGTAAGAATACCGTCGATATTTTCGTAACAATTTTTCAGCGAATTGATTTTGCTGTCAATTGTAGTATCAAAAATTTCGGTTTTATACTCAAAAATATCAATACTTGTAAACTGAGTATCCGGAAGCTCCTTGATTTTAGTCAGTTGTGGTTTTGTATCAAAAATCGAGTCTTTTTTGATTTCAGGAATAGAGTCATGTACGAAATACGGATTTTGACCGCCGGATTGTTTGCAACTCTCAGAATATAAAGCAGTTGTTATCGCAATGAGATAATATAGTTGTATTTTCATGTTGTTGTTTTAATTGTTTTATGCTAAATTATTGTGAATTAATGGCGCAAATTTAAATAAAAGTTATTAAACTAAAAAAACTCAAAAAAAATTTTAACTTCCTGAGAATTTTTAGTAAAATTGCAAAATTTTTTATAAAACAATCGCAATTACCATGGCACATATAATTAATGAGATTTCAAGAACATTCAACGAGTATCTTCTGATACCGGGTTTAACCACCAGAGAATGTACCCCAAACAACGTTAATTTAAAGACCCCTCTCGTAAAATTCAAGAAAGGAGAGCAACCGTCAATAACATTGAACATCCCGTTTACCTCTGCGATAATGCAGTCGGTATCAGATAGTAATATGGCTATCGCGCTGGCAAAAAACGGTGGTATCTCTTTTATCTTCGGTTCGCAGTCGATAGAGTCGCAGGCCGAGATGGTGAGAAAAGTAAAAAAATACAAAGCGGGTTTTGTAGTCAGCAACGCCAATCTTACTCCGGAAAATACCTTGGCGGATGTAATTGCATTAAAACAAAAAACCGGCTATAGTACAATCGGTATTACTTCGGACGGCACTTCTAACGGAAAACTTCTTGGTTTGGTAACTTCCCGCGACTATCGTCCTAACCGCGATGCTCACGACAAGAAAGTGAAAGATTTTATGACTCCTTTTGATAAACTTGTTGTAGCTCACTATCCTATAGATCTCAATCAGGCAAACGATATTATTTGGACCAACAAAATCAACGCATTGCCGATTATCGACGACGATCAAAACCTCAAATTCTTTGTATTCCGCAAAGATTACGATTCTCATAAAATAAATCCTCAAGAACTTTTAGACAAAGACAAATCGCTTCTCGTAGGAGCCGGAGTTAATACTCGCGACTATGCTGAGCGTATTCCAGCATTGGTGGAAGCCGGTGTGGATGTTATCTGTATGGATTCGTCTGACGGTTTTTCTGAGTGGCAAAAGGAAACAATAAAATGGGTTCGTGAAAAATACGGTGAAAAATTGAAAATCGGTGCAGGAAACGTTGTAGATGCCGAAGGTTTCAACTATTTGGCAGAATCCGGAGCTGATTTTGTAAAAGTAGGTATCGGTGGCGGTTCTATCTGTATCACCCGCGAACAAAAAGGTATCGGACGAGGACAGGCTACTGCACTTATTGATGTAGCAAGAGCCCGTGACGAATATTTCAAGAAAACCGGTGTTTATGTTCCAATCTGTTCAGACGGCGGTTTGGTACAAGATTATCACATGGTTTTGGCTTTGGCAATGGGTGCAGACTTCCTTATGATGGGACGTTATTTTGCACGTTTTGATGAGAGTCCTACAAAGAAAATTATGATCAACGGTTCTTACATGAAAGAATATTGGGGCGAAGGCTCTAACCGCGCTCGCAACTGGCAACGTTATGACATGGGTGGCGAGGCTACTATGAAATTTGAAGAAGGTGTTGATTCATACGTTCCATACGCCGGAGAACTCAAAGACAATCTTACAGTTACAATTGATAAGATAAAATCTACGATGTGTTCTTGCGGAGTAACAAGCATTGCAGATCTTCAGCAGAATGCAAAAATCACATTGGTATCATCTACTTCTATTGTGGAAGGCGGTGCTCATGATGTAGTTCTCAAAGAACAGAAACAATAAGACAAATTTTAATAAAAAAATATAAGCGGCAGTATTCAAAAAAATATTGCCGCTTTTTCTTTATTCTGTTTTGTATTTTCCTTTCCACAATGTATTAATAGTTTCCCTTGCTTTGTTTTCAGAAGGGTTGTGCTGAGGTACGTAAAATGTTGTACCTTTGATATCATCGGGCAAAAATTCTTGTTCTACAAAATGACCCGGATAATCGTGAGCGTATTTGTATTCAGCACCGTAGCCGAGTTGCTCCATGAGTTTTGTAGGTGCATTTCTCAGATGCAAAGGTATCGGTAAATCTCCGGTTTGATTTGCAAATTTCATTGCATAATTTATAGCGTTGTATGCCGAATTGGATTTTGGCGAGTTGGCTAAATAAATTACGGTTTCTGCCAAAATTATTCTTGATTCCGGATATCCTATTGTGTTAACAGCTTGAAAACAAGCATTTGCCAACAGCATTGCATTCGGATTGGCAAGTCCGATATCTTCCGATGCCGAAATCAACAATCTTCTTGCAATAAATTTCAGGTCTTCGCCGCCGTTCAGCATTCTTGCGAGGTAATAAATAGCAGCATTGGCATCGCTTCCTCGTATCGATTTTATGAAAGCCGAAATTATATCATAGTGCATGTCGCCTTTTTTGTCGTAAATCGCGGTATTTTTCTGAAGGCGTTTTGCAACATTTTCGTCATTTATTATTATCTCGTTGCTTGTATCGGCGTTTATTACAAGTTCCAAAATATTAAGAAGTTTTCGAGCATCGCCACCGCTTTGTCGGAACAGTGCCGTGGTTTCTTCCACCTTGATATTCATATCTTTCAGTACAATATCTTGGGTAAGAGCGCGGTTTAAAAGTTCTTCTAAATCACTCTTTTCCAATGATTTTAGTACATAAACTTCGCAGCGTGACAGCAGCGGTGTGTTTACCTCAAACGACGGATTTTCGGTAGTAGCGCCAATCAATGTTACGATACCTTGTTCCACAGCGCCGAGTAGCGAATCCTGTTGCGATTTGCTGAATCTGTGGATTTCGTCGATGAACAAAATTGGTGTCGGGCTGTTGAAAAATGATTGTTTCTGAGCTTTTTCTATTACATCGCGAACGTCTTTTACACCGCTGGAAACGGCACTAAGACTGTACATCGCTCTGTTGCTGGATTTTGCGATTATTTTGGCAAGTGTAGTTTTGCCCACGCCCGGAGGTCCCCAAAGTATGATACTCTGAATTCTGCCGGTTTCTATCATATTTCTCAGTACCGCACCTTCTCCAACAAGGTGTTTTTGTCCGATATAGTCGTCAAGATTTTTAGGCCTCATTCTCTCGGCCAATGGCATATTTGACATATTGCTTTTGTAATGAAAGTTAAATTATGCAAAGGTATTAATAATTTTGCGGATTATTGATTATTTTGTTTTAACTTTGCAAAAATTAGCACTTAACAATTTTTTATGAAGAAAATTTCAACCGTAATATTTGATATGGACGGCGTTCTGATAGATTCAGAGCCGTTTTGGCATACAGCTGAAAAAGAGATTTTTCTGCGGGAAGGTGTGAAAATCACGGAAGAGATGTGTTTGGGAGTTCAGGGTTTGAAAGCCGAACATGTAATCGACAAATGGAAATCGATGTTCCCGCAATTGAGCAGAACTTCAGAGGATTACGCCGCAGAAATAGAATCTGAAGTCAAAAAAAATATACAGCAAAAAGGCGAGCCGATTCAAGGTGTGATTTTCGCTCTCGATTATCTGAAATCTCTTGGAATGAAAACTGCTGTTGCCTCTTCCAGCAAATATCACTTGATAAATGCGGTGTTGGACAAATTGGAAATCCGTAAATATTTCGATACAATCCATTCGTCGGAAGATGAGGCAAACGGCAAACCGGAGCCGGATGTTTTTCTTGGAGCAATGCGCAAACTTGGTTCGGAGCCGGAGGATTGTGTAGTAATAGAGGATTCCGGCAACGGAGTTTTGGCGGGAAAACGTGCGGGCATGATTGTAGTGGCTGTTCCTCCAAAGGAGCAATTCAATCTGCCGTGTTACGATATTGCGGATTACAAAATTCAATCACTAAACGACATCGAAAACGTATTCAATCAATTAAAAAATTAAATAATTATGGTATTTCTTTTTATAGGAACACAGGAAATTATACTGATACTTTTGGTAATTCTTGTACTTTTTGGCGCAAAAAAAATTCCGGAGCTTATGCGCGGATTGGGCAAAGGCGTAAAAGAATTCAAAGACGGTATGAACGGTATCGGTACTGAATCAGAAAAAAAAGATGAGGACAAAAAAGACGACACTCAGAAATGATGTCAGAAGAAAATAGCGGTACATTTTGGGATCATTTAGATGTATTCAGATTGTGTTTAATACGGTCGTTTGCCGTAGTTTTTGTATTTTCGGTGTTGGCATTCTGTTTCAAAGATATTGTTTTTGACGGAATCATACTTGCCCCTACGAAAGATACTTTTCCTACATTTGGATTTTTTCGTTATATCGGCGAGAAATTCAGTATCGAGGATTTCAGTATGGAATTATCGCCAATTACGATAATTAATACAAAACTTTCAGCACAACTGTTTGTGCATCTGAGTATTTCGTTTTACGTCGGATTTTTGGTATCAATTCCATATATCATCGGCGAAATCTGGTTTTTTGTAAGACCGGCACTTTACAAGCACGAACGTAAACTTACAATTTCGGCATTGTTTTTTACAAGTTTGCTGTTTTATCTTGGCGTGCTTACATCTTATTACCTGATATTCCCGATGTCAGTCAACTTTTTGGCGAACTATCATGTGTCCGACCAAGTTGCCAATATGGTGGATTTGGATAGTTATATTGATACATTGATATCGCTTTGTTTGTCGTTGGGAGCCGTGTTTGAACTTCCGGTTTTGGCGCATTTCTTTTCCCGAATCGGAATTCTCAGTTACGAATTTATGCGCAATCACCGTAAACATTCGTTCGTTGTGATTTTGATACTTGCGGCAATCATTACGCCGAGTACAGATATTTTTACGATGTTGATTACAGCTTTGCCGGTTCAATTGGTGTACGAACTCAGCGTTTGGGTTGTAAAACGTAATTGTAAAAATAAAAAAACGCAAACAACTGATTGCATTAATCGATTGTTTGCGTTTTTATTTTGTTAACTCAAATAATATCAGTCGGTTACTTTACAAATTTGTTTTCGCATTGAGCATTCAGTATTCTCCAACTTTGGTCAATCGGATTTTCGATAAGTTTTTCCAAGTAATGATACTGAATACCAAAATGATTTTTCAAATCGTCAATTTGTTTTTGAATTTTTGACTTTTCATCTTCTGACGGTTCAGCACCTTTTTCGGCCGTGATAATCAAATTCTTGGAAGTGTTGTCGTATTCCACAAATTCAAAAATCTTGGTTTTGTAACCGAATTTGTTGAGAATCAAAGCTCTGATAGTATCAGTAATAATTTCGGCTTCGCGTTCCAAGAGTATTCCGTATTTTAGTATCGGTTCCAATTATTGGGATTGTGAAATCTTGATTTGTTGTCTGATTTGCTTGTGACAGCACGGAGCTACAATAATCACCTTCGCATTGGATTTGATACCGCGCAAAAGTGCATCGTCGGTAGCCGTATCGCAGGCATGAAGCGCTACAAGCATGTCAAGATGTTCTGTTTGAAATTCGTTGATATTGCTTTGTACAAATTTCAAACCTCCGAAAGTAGCTTTCTTGGCAGTGTTGTTGCAAAAATTTACAAGATTTTCCTGAGTTTCCACACCAATCATGTCCACGTCCAATTCCTTTTTGTTGGTGAGAAAATCATAAGTAGCAAAAGTCAAATAACCCTTGCCGCATCCCATGTCCGCAATTTTTACCGGTTTACAGTCTTTTACATTATCAGTCAGAGAATCAATAATTTCGATAAATTTTTCTACCTGTTTGTATTTTGCGCTCATACTCGGAATTACCTCGCCTTTTTGGTCGGTGATACCGAGCGATTTTAGGTAAACACTGTTTTTTGCATCCAAAAGACGTTTTTTAGTTTCGTTGTGACTTCCGTCTGCTGCTTGATGAAATGTCGGTTTTTGTTTGTATAATTTCGGAACTCGTTTGTTGTTGTATTTCAGTTCCCAGTCTTCGGCGGTGGTGTACAAAATATTGTCAAGAAAATTGTTACCGATCATTGCCTGAAGCTGTTTTTCAGCCTCTTCTACCGAAAAATTTTTTGTAACATCATTTCTGTCGTATTTGTACACAAACTGTAAATTGGGTTTGTCTTGAATCTTTACGTACTTGATTATAATTTTGTTCATTTCCTGATTTTCAAGTACTCTTTTTGTTAGGATAAGTTTTACAAATGTTCCTTTGTAAACCGAAGAACTTACTTTGTCTGTAAATTCTTTTATAACTTTGTCCATGATTTTGATTTGGTTTTTAGGTATTAATTAAATTTTTTTTTCGATTGATTCTTGATTTAATAAAAAATCAAGCTTCATTGTTTATAACGTATTTGTTGGCTCTGAGGTTTCAAATTCTGCTCTGTACATCGTTTTGCCCTCGTAACGCATTTCAATCTGAGAGATATTTTCGTTTTGCTGTTTGTATATCTTTACTTCCTGATTGTACAATACCTCTGACAAGAAATTTACATCCATTCTTTTGATTTTTTTACTTTTAAAAAAGTCAATATCAAAAAGATCAAACGTCATTTCCAAATATCTCATGCTGTAGAGATGCTTGTTGATATCGATATCAGAGTATTTTATTTTGTTGACTGATTGATATTTATCATCATCGAGCACAAAACGTAAGTGTTTGTATTTTTCAACAGAAATTTCGTCCTCAGAAGTCAAGTCAAATACATCGGGAAATACTTCGTTTAGGAAAACAGGTCTTCTGGTTTTTGTGTTGATAATCAACCATTCCGACGATACATTTGCAATCTTTTCGCCGTTGCAGGTAATAAAGAAATCTCTTTGACTGCTAATTTTTGTGCAGTTACTTATTTTTGTATGGATGTCTACAAAACTATTGATTGTCGGCAAATTGAAAACCTCAAAATGCAATCCGGACATCACCCAAGTCATGTTGTTTTTTGCCAAAGTTTGCATCGAAATTCCGAGCTCTGTGGCGTGTAGCCCTGCTGTATCCAAAATATAGTTGCCAAGTTTCGGTAACGACAATTTGCCGGTATAATCAGAATCATTGTAATTGACTCTGTATTTTGAATCAAAAACTTTTGCCATTATTGTTTATAAATTTCGATTTCAAATGTAAGTCAATTTTTTGATTTACCAAGATTTTTTTGTTCAAATTAATTTATTAATTTTATAAAAGCTTGATTGTCAGTGTTATTGCTGTATTTCTAATTTTAAATTTTTCACAAAATTGTAGAAATAATCATTTTCGGACTAAAATTTGATGTTATTTTAGGTAACTTTTTATAAATTGTAACAATTACAATAATAGTAAAGACCAAATAACCAATTATTTAAGTATAAACAATTAGAATAACTAAGAATGCACAGTAAGATTTCATTTTTGTCTTTATTGATAATTTTGATGCTTTGGGTGTTACCACAAACGGGATTTTCAAAACCCAAACCGGATGCTGTACTTCAGAAAATGGAGGCAGAGTTTGAGAAAGCCAAAAGCAATAGAGACAAAGCAACTCTCGGCATGAAACTCGCCAGGTATTGTTTGTCAAAAAATAATGACGCATGTGTTACTTATGCAAACAATGCTATCAAAGCGGCAAAAGCTGCAAGAATGACCAAAACCCAGGCTGAATTGCAATCGGTGATTGGTAATTATTATTACAAAAACAAAAACTATAAAAGGGCTGTGTTGGCTTTTGAGGCTGAGTATGCTCTCAGAAAGAAAAATCAGCAGGCAAAACCAAGAGCTATAACATGTTACAACATCGGTTTTTGTTATTATAAACTCGGATTTCAGAAAAAAGCTATCAAGTATTACGAAGAATCAATGGGTTTGGCAAAGAAATTGGGAGACAAACTGTTGATTGACCGTTTAACACGTTCTTTGTCTGATGTAAGTATCAAACAGCGTGATTACAAATCGGCTTACGAATATCTCAACAAATATTTGAAAGCCGAAAATCAGCGTTTCAAAGAGGAATATGCTTTGCTTCAAGATTCCATGGAAACGCAAAGTATGGAAATTGTAGCAAAAGATTCTACAATTCAAGTTGTGGAAGAGCAAAAAAAGCAGCTTGAGATGTCAAAACAACTTCTCGAAGCTCAAAAAAGTGAGCTTGAAGCCATTCAGCAGGCTCAGAAACTTGAACTTGAAAAGCAAGCTCTTGAAAATCATAATCTTGAAGTCGAGAAAGAAAATGCTTCACTTTGGAGAAATATTTTGGCAATATCCGGAGGCAGCCTTATTTTGATTCTTGTTTTCGTGATTCGCAGTGTGATAATCAAGAAGAAAACCAACAAACGATTGCGCTCACTTAACGAAGAAATCAAGGCTACAAACGAAGAACTTTCTCAGAAAAATCAGATAATTGAGCTTAAAAACAAGGATATAACCGACAGTTTGAACTATGCGGGAAAAATTCAGATGGCAATGCTTCGAGATTTTACAACGTATAGCAAACTTATGACCGATTACTTTATATTTTACGCTCCAAAAGACATCGTTTCCGGTGATTTCTATTGGGCGCACAAAGTTGGAGATAAGTTTATTTTTACAGTCGGCGATTGTACCGGACACTCTGTACCGGGAGCATTTATGAGTATGCTTGGTATTGCGTTGCTCAATCAGATAGTAGCGCAACAGCATGAAACTCAAGCTTCTAAGATATTGGAACAGATGAGGGCTTTGGTAAAATCTTACCTTGGTCAAACCGGAATCAACGAAGAACCAAAAGACGGTATGGATATGTCGCTTTGTGTTTGGGACGTAAAAACCAACGAAGGTAACTATTCCGGAGCATACAATCCGCTTTGGCAAATAAGAAACGGAGAACTCAAAACATTTGAAGCCGTAAAAAATCCGGTTGGAATCCATACGAGAGAAGTTCCGTTTCAGGATTCGTTCTTTCAGATAGAAAAAGGAGACAAATATTATATGTTTTCCGACGGATATTGCGACCAATTCAGTGGTACACGTCACGAGAAATATAAAACCACCCGATTCAAAAAGATGTTGCTTGAAACGGCGGGACTTACTATGAATCAGCAAGGTGACATGATAACCAAGAACTATTGGGATTGGAAAGGCGATTTCGTACAAATTGATGATGTTTGCGTGTTGGGCGTGGAGATATAAAATTTTTAAAAAAAATTACAAAAAATTGTTGTTTTTCAAAAATCTATCATTTATATTTGCACTAACAAAAAAACGCATTCATTATGGAATTTTCGAGAGACCACAATTGTATGCTGAAGTTGTCCAAAGAGGTCTGCGAGACTCAAGGAAAAAAACTCATGTTTTTCAACGGAGTTTTTGGCAGAGTTCCGTTTGCAATGATTGATGCATATTGCGAAGATATTTTGGATCAGCCTGCTATAGTAAACAAAAAAGTGCGAACAGTATTTGTTGAATTGGCTCAAAATATCAATTTCTATTCCGAACAGCGTGAAAACAACAAAGGAATAGGATTTATATCAGTATGTCAGACAGCGGACGGTTTTATGATAACAAGTGCCAACACTGCCTCAAAATACAATGAAAGCAGATTATCCCAACGTCTTGAGAATATCAAGCTTTTGGACAAAAGTGGTATGCATAGTTACAAGCGTAAACTCATGCACGAAAATTTTCAAAACACCGAGACTGCAAATATCGGTGTGGTACAAAGTTCGATAATTGCCGAAGCAAAATTTCGTTATGATTCGGTGAAAATTGAGGACAATTTGTATTTTATTACATTGAAAATCGAAATAAAAGTGCCTAAATTAGAAATAAATTAAGTACTTTTATAAAAAATAGAATAGGGAAAATATATTAACGATAAGAAGAATTACTTTATAATTATGGATAATATACATATACCGGGATCGCATGACGGATATTTCGTTCCAACCGTTGATTTCAATTATCAAAACGGTGTTTGTGAAATATCAGGCGAGTCATTTTTGGAAGAAACCAATGTATTTTATGCTCCGCTTATTTCATGGATAAGAGAGTATACTAAAACGGGATTGCCTTTGGTTTTCAATTGCAAATTAACATATTTCAATACCAGTTCCACCAAAAGTCTTTTGGACATTTTCAAAATTTTGAAAAAATACGAGACTGACGGCGGACAAGTTACTGTAAATTGGTATTATGACAACGAAGATCTTGACCTTGAAGAAGCAATTCAAGATTACATCACTGATACCGGTTTGAAAATCAATATGATAAATTTCTAATCGTTTATAATTACGAATTAAGAATTATGAATTACGATTCTCCAAAACGTATTTTAAATTCTTAATTCGTTTTTTTATTTCCAATTTCCAACTTTCAATTTCCAATTTTCAATTTTCAATTTAATAATGCCTGTATCCTCTGTGAATCAATTTTATAGAGCATCCGATTGTTAAAAGAATACTTTGATTATAAACTTTTACATCTTTACTGTTAGAAATATCAGCCAATCCGTATTCGTATGCCAATTCAGCGATAAAACGGATATTATTGAATCCGAATTCCGTTCCGACAGATGCTCTTGCGCCGTAATCATTTTGCTTGTAATATTCATTTTCAGCTAATTCGTGAGATTGGCGGAAGTCGTCAGAAACAACATCTTTTGTAACTGCATAACCGTAATACAATCCCGCGCCGAAATAAATCAAGTCGCCCGGCACATATAGCCTCACATTCGGGCAAAATTGGAGGTAGCAAAGAGTAGAATTAAAAAAGTCTTGATTATCATTAAATTTATATTTTTCGCCTTTACCGGTGTAATACAATTCGCCGCAAAATCTTACAAAATTGTATTTCTTTAGTCTGTAATCAAATGAAAATCCGGCAGTTATACCCGGTTTTACGATATCATTTACGTTTTTGAAATTTTTTTCCGGCAATGAGCTGTTTATAGGGGAGGAGATTACCGGTCCGACCTTGAATTCAATAAATTTTGTTTGTGAAAAAACGTTGTTGCCGCCAAATGCAGCAACAACGTTTATCAACATCGAAAGTATTATGATTTTGATATTGTTTTTTCGCATATCTTGATAGCTTCCACAGCGGGTTTTACATCGTGAACTCTTAGGATATCAGCGCCTTTGAGCAACGCAATTGTATTAAGAACTGTTGTTCCGTTGGCTGAATCGGCAGGTGTACCGCCCAACAATTTGTAAATCATTGATTTTCTTGAAATTCCTACCAAAATAGGTAATCCGAAAATTTCAAAATCCTGCATTTTGTTCATCAGTTCGTAATTTTGATCGAGAGTTTTGCTGAATCCGAATCCCGGATCAAGAATAATATCATTGGTACCCGCTTTGCGGAATTTTTCGCTCTGAACGGCAAAAAATTTGGTAATATCCTCAATCAAATTGTTGTAATTGCAATTGCTTTGCATATTTTGCGGTGTTCCAATCATGTGCATTAAGATGTATGCAGCATGATATTTTCCTACAATTTCCGACATTTTTTCGTCAAGCATACCTCCGGAGATGTCGTTTATAATTGGCACTCCGTATTCCGAAATTGCAAATTCTGCTACTTGACTTCTGAATGTATCAATTGAAATCAGAGCTTGCGGAAATTCTTTTGTGATGATATCCAAAGCCGGTTTCAGTCTGTTGATTTCCTCTTCGGCAGAGATATCTTCGCAACCCGGACGCGTGCTATAAGCTCCTAAGTCAATGAACGTTGCACCTTCAGAAAGGTGTTTTTTTACTCTTTCTACAACCTCATTCTCGCTTTGGCAACGGCTTCCGCTGTAAAAAGAATCAGGAGTAACATTTACAATACCCATCACTTTTGGTTCGCTCAAGTCTATAATTTTTCCTGAGCAATTGATGGTTTTGTGTTTCGTGGTCATTATAAATTAATTTATTTTTTATTGGTTGATTCCTTCGTTGATATCTTCGATTCGGACACCGTTTCTGTAAGCTGTTATAAATGCGTCTTTTACAGTTTTTCTTACTTCCAGTAATACTTCGTGAGCCTCTTCGTAAGATGAATAATATCCGAACGTATAACGGTAAACTCCGTTAGAAAGTTCGTTGTTTATAATTTCTTTGGTTGGATAAATTTTATCCAATTGCTCCAATGTTAAAGGTTGCTTTTCAGCAGCAATTTGTATTTTAAAAGTAATTTTATCTTTTTTTACAGGTTTTTCTTCTACAAAAATATCTTCCTCTTGAACTGCTTTCACCGGTTCTTTTTTGTCGTACCAGCCGAGCAAAGTTCCGTAAGCCTGAATTTGCATTGCTATTGCATCGTTTTGACTTTGGTTAACTTGTTCTTTGGTTTTCAAAATTTGTTTTTGGTCAGCTTTTTTGCCGGTTGGAACAGTTTTTAGTTTTTGGTCAGCTTTTGTCCAGTTGTTTGTCGCCTCTTTGATACTTACATTTGCGGCTTGACGCTTTTCATCGTTGGCACTTGACAAAAGTTCTTTCAAGTTGGCAGCGTAAATGCCGTAAGTTGTTGACAAATATTTTTCGTACAAGTTATAAGCATTAATTTTTTGCGCAATAAGCGGAGTTTCAATATCTTCCGCTTGTTTTAGAAGTTTTTTTGCTTTGCCTTTTTTCTGGCTTGCAGCTTGAGTTTTTAGTTTATCAGCTGCCGCTTGTTTTGTTGCGCAGCCTTCCATAATTTTGTCAGCTTTAGATTTTTGTGCCTCAGCGTCAGAAAGTTGTGATACCTCGATGTCGCTCAATTGTTCTTTTATCGCCTCAATTGGCTCTATTTCTTGAGCATTTACTGTTACAAGCGATATTGCGAATAATATCGCAGTGAAAATAAGTTTTTTCATTTTGTTAAGTATTTTTTGGTTCGAAAATTTTATTTTTCCCCTTTGCGGGTGTTGTATCCGCAATTATGCAATAAGAGTTCCATAATTATTTACGAATCGTAATTTATTGTTAAAAAATAAAAAAATCCATCAGTTCCCCTGTATTGAGAAACTGATGGATTTGATTTTAGAGGTAAATGTATTTCGGGCTAATTGCTTAAAAGTTTGAAAAGTAGTGTAAGTACTGCAATTACAGCAATTATCGACATTACAATCTTAATTACGCTGTACGGTCTTTCGCCCCTTACAGTTCCGCTTTGTCCGTTTACTACAAATCGGTAGGATTTGTCTTTGTACTTGTAGGCACTAATCCAAATCGGCAACAAAATATGTTTGTATGTAAGGTCATACCAATTAATATCCATATTTCCAATGCGTTGTTCATCGCCACCGATGTCTTCGCAGATTGTGGAGCGGATTTCTTCTTCCATAATTTTCTGAGCTGTTTTGAAACCATCCATTACTTTTATTGAGTAAGTTTCGGCTTTGAAACCGCTCATAAATTTTTCATCGTAAGGAACAAGCGAACCTAAACTCCAAGGTTGCAACGAGTTGAGATATGCCGACGGTAAGGTGTTGGAAGCAGAAAGTAAGATGTCATCAAATGCGTTTTTTACTTTTCCGAAAGCCGGACTCCATCTGGTATGTCTTACTTGTCTTATTTTCTCTTGACCTTGACTGTCTTTGTATCTTTCTTCGGTGTAATACCAAATTCCGCGCTCACCGGTATAATTTGTTGTCGATTTGGCGTCGTAAGTCCAATACGGAATATAAACGCCTGAAAGTGAACCGGTTTGTGATGCCGAATTTTTCAAATCGCTTGGAGCAAACCATAAATCTTTAAGCCATCTTTTGTACAATTCGCAAGCTTGATGCTGTTCCAATTGAAACGGAATCATTGCTGCCGGCTTTATTTTTTTTACTGTAGAACTTTGATTTACAGTAAGTGGCGAGCCGCAAAAATCGCATTTGGATGATATTACATTTTTGTCAAATGTGGTTTCTGCTCCACACGAATTACATTTTACGGTATGAATTTCTTCTGTCTGACTGTCATCAATCATTGAATCGTTCAGCAGATCAAGTTCTTTTACCGCTTCTGTTTTGGCATTTTCGTCAACTGTAATTTCGTTAATAGTGCCGCATGATTCGCATTTCAACGAAAGTGTGCCGGGTGCAAATACTAATTTTGAACCGCAGCAACTGCATTGTATTACGTTTTGTGAAGTTTGGTTTTCTGATATATGGTTTGTGTTTTGCTCTTCTTCCATTTTTACATAAGTTTATGTAGTAATACTCAATAACTTATGCACCAGGTACAGGAGGTGGAGGAGGAGGTACTGCGCCAAATAGGTTGCTCAATTCTGCAACTGTTGATGCTTGAGCCCAACCTGCCATGCCTTGTTTCCAAACCTGAGTTTGTGGAGTAAATTGTCCTTGAGCTGCAAATTGTTGCAACTGTTGAAGGTTGAAAGGTCCTTGCTGCTGACCGTTTACTGCCAAATAGTATGTTGAAGCATTTGGAAGTGGAGGAGGAGCCATCTGACCGCCTTGCTGATTCATCATGTTCTGTTGCATCATTTGCTGCTGGTTCATCATGTTGTTCATCATCATCATGCCCATCATGCCTTCCATTCCGCCGCCACCGCCGGGGTTGGATGCGGCTGCTTTCATTGCATCTGCCTGAGCTTTCTTTGCGTATACATCTACGCCGCCAAGACCTTGAAGATTGGTTCTTTCTTCGAGTACCTTGTTGAGTGATTCCGGAAGATTGATGCTGGAAACAAGCATTTTGGTAAATGTAATACCATATTCCGGAAATTCCTCATTGATACGTTTTTCGCAAATCTGACTCAAATCCTTGTAATTGCTTGCAAGGTCAAGGAAAGATTTGCCGCTTTCGCCGATAGAATCAATAAGGTTGGTAGAAATTACGCTACGAAGTTCTTCTACACAATCTTCTGTTTTGTAAACAGCTGAGTTTGCGCAGAGTTTTTTCACGAAGTTGCCCGGATCAGTTACTTGCCATGAGTAAGTACCGAATGCTCCGATTTGTACTTGACCGAAATCTTGGTCTCTGATCCAAACTTTTCCCGGAGTACCCCATTTTTGTGCGATGAATACTGTTGTGTTGATGAAAAGTATTTCGCATTTAAATGGACTATCAAAACCGTATTTCCAACTTTTCAAAGTTGTAGTAATCGGCATGTTGTTGGTATTAAGTTCGTAATGTCCGGGTTGGAAGATATCTCCAATTTCGCCTTCGTTCATAAATACCGCAACTTGACCCTCATTTACTGTGAGTTGTGCGCCGTTTTTGATTGCACTGTCTTTTCTTTCAAAGCGTTTCATCACGGTATCTTTGTCAAATGTCTGACAATAGATATTATCAATGAGTTCGCCTTTTATGAATTCTTTTGCTTTGTCGAATAATCCCATAATAGAAATTTTTTAGGTTATTGAATCATTTTTTGATAGGGCTAATGTAAGTGTTTTATTTTATTTAATCAAATTTTTTTGATGTTTTTAACAAAAAACTACATGTTTTTGTTTTTTGGATGCTATTTGTTTCTTAAATTTGACTTTTGATAAATTTTAAGATATGATAGAAAATAATAAAATAAAGAAACAATCTAAAATCGGTACCCTTTTCAAGTATTTCTTGTGGGATATGGTTTTGATGATCGTGTTGATTATCAATCTTTTACTTATTACTTGGGATTGGGTTTATTCTATACCGTCTGTTAATGAATATTTTATAGAGAATTTTCCTAATTTTTCTGATTTTTATCAGTTTGTACATGTTAATATACGTGCTGTAGACTTAATTTTTGTTTCAATTTACATCCTTGACCTTCTTATAGGGTGGAGTATTTCGATGTTTATCAAGAAAGAAAAGTTTTACAGATATCCGTTTACTCATTGGTACGATGTTTTGGGATGTATACCTTCGGGATCGCTCGTTTTCTTCCGTTTGTTAAGAGTAGTTTCCATTATGATTCGTCTTCATAAAAAACGTATCATTGATATTCGGAAATTATGGCTTGTAAAACAATTAATCGGCTTATATAATATAGTTATGGAAGAAATTTCGGATCGTGTTGTGCTAAATATACTTTACGGTATAAAGCAAAATATCGGTTCGGGAATGCCGATTACAAATATGGTGTTTCAAAAAATAATTCTTCCTCAAAAACAAAAGATTATCGATTTGGTTTTCAAGAATATCAAGGCAATTGCAAGTCACGAGTACACTTTATATAAAGGTGATATCGCAAAATATGTAAAAGAAAAATCCAAAGAGGCGATCGACAACAACAAAGAACTATCGCGATTGAAATTGATTCCCGTGGTTGGCGGACAAATTAAGGAAACTATCGAAAAGTCAGTTTCTGACACTATTGTAAAAGTGGTTGACAACGTTTTTGAGGACGTGATTTCAGATAGCGGACAAGAGAAGTTGAAAACTGTTGCAACCGAAGTTGCCGACAAAGTTTTGGAAGATCTTCAAAACGATTTGCAGCCGATTTTTACTGACATCGTGGTATCTGTTGTTGAAATTATTGCTAAAACAGCTAACGTTAAGCAGTGGAAACTTGCAGAAATCCGTTCTAAAATTATGAAAGTTAAAAATTCTGCCAATCCCGACGAAAAACTTATTGAAAAACTTGAGTCGGAATATCACAATTTGATTATTAACGAACTTGATAAAACTTGGGAGTATAACACTTTCAAGTAAGATGTTAAAAAAAAAAGAAAGTTATCCTCGGAAAAATCTGAAAATTTTGCCTAACGTTTTGGTCTGAGTTGGTGTAACTCTTACGTCCGAAACAGCAAATCTTTCTTTCAGTTTGTCCGAAAGTTGTTCGGGTGTAACATCTTGATAAATAGTGCCGTATTCGCAATACGAAATTTCACCGCGCTCTTCCGAAACTATAACTACCAAACTGTCAGAAACTTCGCTCATGCCGATACCGCTTCGGTGACGTGTACCGATATTTGCCGGCACGTCAGGATTTTCTGTTAATGGAAGAATACATTTTGCCGCTACAATTTTACCTTTTTGAATTATAACTGCGCCGTCGTGTAGCGGTGAATTTTTGAAAAACAGCGAGCCCAAAAGCCTGGCTGTTACGCCGCAGTCAAGCTTTTCGCCCGTGTTGATTATTGATGATAAGTCAGAATGATTTGGCAAAACAATCAACGCACCGGTATTGTCTTTTGCAAATTGTGTACATGCTTTTACAATTTCCGGAATATTTAGTTCCTCAGGAGATTCTTTTATTACATTTTTCAAAATCCTCTCCAATGAGAAAAAATTTGTGATTGAAGTTTTGTTGCCTACTTCCAAAAGGAATTTCCTGATTTCTTGCTGAAAGACAATTACAAGCGCGAGAATGCCGACACTTGCAATTCTGCTCATCATAGTGTTGAGTAGGGTCATGTCGAGTGCCCTTACAACCATCCAAAGTACATAAACTATCAAAATTCCCACAAGAATATTCATTGCGGCAGTGTTTCTGAGTTTGATGTACAACAGATAGAGTATATACGCACTCAACAAGATGTCAATCAAATCTATAAATCCGAAATCAAGAAATCCCATCTTGATAAAAAGTTTTAAAATTAATTTTATTTAGTTTTGAAATCTCTCCAGTTCCATTTGCCTGTAACAGTACCTTTTTCGAGTTTTACGATACCTGGATTGGCTCTGATTATAGTTTTTTGAGCGGTGCCGTCGCCAAAGAAGAACGGAAAATCAATTGAATAATCTGTTTTTATTTGTTCAACTTTTGCTTGGTCGCTTGCGGTGTAACCGATTATTAAGTAATTGTTTTCCAGAGCATAATCTTGAACATATCGCAATGTATTCAAACCCTCTTCGTTGCTTCGGTAGAGGTCGTATGCCACAACCAAAAGTATCGGCTGATCCATTTTCAAAAGTGTGTCAGCATAATCGAATCCGGAAGTGTCACGAACTACAAAATCGTGAATATCTGGTCTGAAACCTTCTTTTACGACTTCTGTCTTGGTATCTTTCCAAACCCATGTTGTGTCGTCCGAACTTGGAATCATACACATCGTAAAATCCTTGATTTCGCCTGTTACAGTATTTTGATATGTAACTAATGTTACAACTGAATCTTTTTCAGCATCATCCGGCACTTCCATCAGTTGTGCGATATTGTTGCCGACTTTGTAAGGACGCCAATCGAAAATCGGCAAGTGTCTTACCATGTAGGTTTGGAAAAGTATCGCAAAAACGTAAATTGCTGCTGAAATTCCAAGTTCCACATTGTCTGACAGCGGGTTATGGAATGTTTTTGACCTAAATATCAAGAAAATTATCATTACTAAAAAGATGACATTTTTCCAGAATGTTTGCCAGTTGGTAAGTTTTATGAAATCACCGAAACATCCGCAATCGCTTACTGCGTTGGTTATTGCAAGCCAAAGTGTTATCGGTGTGAAAATCAATTCCAAACCAAGTGCAAGAAATGTTGCAAAACGTGCTCTGAGGTTCAACAGCAACATTATTCCAACTGTTAATTCTAATGCTGACAGCAAAAATGCGCTTGGCAACGCAAATGAATCCATGTCAAGCCATCCGAAGGCTATAAAATAGTCGTTGATTTTGTAACTAACTCCATAAGGGTCAACAGCTTTGGTGAATCCGGAGAATGCAAAGACTGCACCCATAAGTATTCTTACAAGAAATGTTAATGCTTTCATGTTTCTAACTTATTGATTTTGTACTTATTTTTTCTTCATCAAGTTTTATGAGATTGAAAATTGAATAGTTGATGATGTCAAAATATCCGGCGTCGATGCCTTCTGAAATTTGTGTTTTACCATCGTTGTCTTCAATCTGTTTTATTCTGTAAATTTTCATTAGAATCAAGTCGGTAATACTTGAAGTTCGCATTGTTCTCCAAGCCTCGCCATAATCGTGATTCTTTTTCATCATCAGGTTTTTAGCTTCTGTGATGTATTTGTCGTAAAGTTCTTCCGCTGTTTTTACATCCAAATCGGCAGTGTCGGCAAAACCTTTAGCAAGTTGAATCAAACCCATAACTGCGTAGTTTACCATGCCGATAAATTCCGGTTCTTGTCCTTCGTCAATCATGGAATTTTTGTTGATTTCCAAACCGCGTATTCTGTTGGCTTTTATAAAAATTTGGTCGGTGACGGATGCCGGACGCATTATCCGCCAAGCAGTACCGTAATCAGATGCTTTTTTCAGGAATATCTCTTTACACTTAATTATTTCATTATCAAACTCTTGCTCTGTATTCATTTTTCTTGCTTTTTGTTCGCAATTTTAATAAAAATTCTTTACTCTTTAAAATTTTTTTTATGCTAAGATATACATTTACTGATAAATCGCAAAGTCTTGAATTTTTTGATGAAATTTTTGGTAAAGAAAATGGCAAATTAAGAAATCTTGTTTGTCACATTTTCCCTTAATTTGCCATTTTTTGTTGACTAAATATTGTAGTCTCAGAATTTCAAACCGAGTAGAATCTGGTCGTCGAGCTGAGGTGCCGGATTTTTCTCGTCTTCGGTAGCCCGCCAATTGTCTATTGTGGTTTCAATTATAGTTTTTTGTTCGTCGAACGGATGAACCGAAATCTTCACCAAAAGTTCTTTCAATTGTTTAGTTCCGAATTTAAACTGATTGTTTTCGCCACCGCCAAATTGGTCAGAAATTCCGTCTGAACCCATGTAAATCAAATCGCCTTTTTCGATTTTTATTACGTGATTTGTAAACGGACCATTTTTTCTGATATGATATCCAACCGGCATTCTATCTGCTTTGTATTCAGTGAGTTCACCGTTTCTGATATACCAAAGCGGTCTGTTAGCTCCGGCATATTGAAGTTCGTTGGTTTCGGAATCAATTATACAAAAAGCCATGTCCATACCGTCCTGAGTTTCGCGCTGAGGACCTGACTGCTTGAGCGCTGCTATAATTTTGTCTCTCAGTTCGTTAAGAATTCCGGCGGCTGTAATTGTTCCGCTTTCAATATTCTTTTGAGCGGCAATATCGTTGAGTGTTGATACGCCGAGCATACTCATAAATGCGCCCGGTACGCCGTGACCTGTACAATCTGCGGCGGTAATCAATTTGTATTTTCCGGTTTGAGTTGCCCAATAGAAATCGCCCGAAACAATATTCAACGGACGCCAAAAAACCATACATTCACCGAAGATTTTTTTCATCATTTCTGCCGACGGAACTGCCGCTGTCTGAATACGTTGCGCATATCTGATACTTGCAGTGATTCTGGTGTTGGCTTCCGAAAGCTGACTTCTTTGCGATTCAATTTCGTCGCGCTGAGCCATGATTTCATCACGTTGCGACATGATTTTTTGGTTTTGAACTTTCAGTTCGTTGTTCTTTTCTGAAATTTCGGCTTTTTGTTTTGCCAAAAGTTCGTTGTTACGGCGTTTTCTTACCAAACCTTTCCAAATGATAAATGCGAGAAGTCCGGCAAGACAGATACAAATTGCAAAGAAAATTGTAACCATTCTTTGACGCTTTGTTTCGCCTTCTTGATGAATTTTTTGTTCGTTTTCGTTTTCTTCTCTTTGACGGATAAGTTCCACATATTCAGCTTCTGCCGATGCTTTGGTAGATTTTACGGCAAATTCGCGGTTGTAAGTAGCTTCTTCTACGTCTTTAAATTTTTCAGAATATTCAACAGCGTCTTTGTAATTTCCGGAAATCTTTAGAACCCAAATCATTGATCTGTAGAGAAATGCACGATAACGATTGTATTTTGCCGGATTTTGGTCGAATTTACGTTCCAATGCATAAAGTTTTTCTTTGGATTCTTCTACTTTTCCTTCCAAATTCAAGAAGTTTGCTTGACAAATTTCCAAAGTTGTATGATCTCTGTTCGGCTCAATTTCAACTCTGTATTTGTAAGCCAAATCATAATAATATTTCGCGCTGTCAAACATCTGTTGTTTCTGTTGACCTTGAAGTATCGCTGTATAACTTGTATACATCAACATCAATTGTTCCAAACAACCTGCTATACAGCGTTTTGTAGTGTCAGTTTTTTCTGCGAGTGACAATGCGATTTTTTGTTTTGCGAATCCGGATTTCAGTAATGCTAACGAATCCAAATCCAAAAACTGATAATAATCTGATTTGCCGCTTTGATAAAAATCCAAACTTAATGCGTAATTGTCTTTTGCAATTGAATCAAGCTTGAAAGCGTTTGAATAATAGGAACTTGCGGTTTCGTACAAGTGGAAACTAATGCACTGTTTACCCATGTTGCGGTATACGTCGGTTATTTTTACGGTATCATTCAGTTCAAAGAAAACGTGCAACGCCTTGTTGTAATTTTCCGAAGCGAGGTTGTAATCATTTATTCTTGTTAACGTGTTAGCATAATTGTTGTAACACTCACCAAGTTTCGGTTTTTCGTTGATGCTGTCGAAAATTGCGATTGCAGCCTGATATTCTTCGCCTGATTTGTTGAAATTGAAACTGTTGCTGTAACCGATTGCTTTGTAATGATGAGCAAGTCCGATGTACTTTGGTTGGTCAAGTTTTTTGGCCAAAGTAATCATCATATTTGCGTATTTATTGATTGTATCGATATTTTTTTGTACTTTGGTGATATTATCCAAAGCTTCCAATTTTGCCTTGTTGTTAGGCATTTGCAGTGCTTGTTTTTTCGCATCTGCATATTTATCAGTTTGACTTTTAGCTACTTGAGGAGCAGCCAATGTCAAAATCAATAATATTAACGATATTTTGTTTTTTATACTCATGGTCGTAAAAATAATCCGTTGTAAAGATTGTAATTTTTATTGAAAATTGCAATTCTTTTGTTAATTATTTTTCAGCAAAGATTATGCCTTTGTATTTTTTTCTATTCAAACTTTGATTCCTATCAGCAGTTGGTCATCAAGTTGAGGACGATAAATTTCTGCAATTGTGTCGCCTTCAAGTTTTTGAGTTGTCCATTCAGAAATTGCGTCTTTCAATTTTATTCTTTGTTCGCGAAATGTCAACACGCTGATTTCTTCCAAAAGTTTTTTAAGCCTTTTGGAGCCGAATTTCATTTTACCGTTTTTGCCTCCAAACTGGTCAGTAATTCCGTCCGAAAATGTATAAATCGTCGCACCTTCTTGAATATCAATTACATGATTTGTAAAACTGTTGTTACCCATCAAATCTATTCCGGCAGAAATTTCATCGGGTTCCACGATTTTTATTTCTTGATTATTTTCAATCCAAAGCGGGCGGTTTGCTCCGGCGTATTGAACTTTATTTTTGTCTTTTGGAATTATCAAAATGCTCATGTCAATAGCGTCGTATTGTTCGTTGCCTTCGCAGTTCTGATGCAGAAACAATATAATTTTTGATCTCATATCTTCCATAATATCAGACGCTAACGAAGATTCGTTGTTTAAATCGCGATTTGTGACGATGTCGTTCAAAGTAGAAATTCCGAGTACGCTCATAAATGCGCCCGGAACTCCGTGTCCAGTACAATCTGCTGTTACAAGTATCTTTAAATCAGAAATTTGCTGTGCCCAATAAAAATCTCCGGAAACTATTTCCAATGGATTCCAGTAAATTAGACATTCTCCAAATATATTTTCCATTACATGTTCGTCCGGAATTAGTGCTGTTTGAATATTGCACGCCCTCAAAAGCGAAATTCTGATATAATTGTTGGCGCGTTTAAATTGTTTTCGCTGATAAAGCAGTTCGTCTTGTTCTTCCTTGAATTTTTGTTGCAATTCATGAAACTCTTCGCGTTGTTTGTTCAATTCTTCATTTTGCTCTTTTATTTGTTGATTTTGTTGTTTCAGCTTGTAATTCACCATGTTATGGTAAATCGTAAGACCTGCAAATACTATTATCAGCATAATGCCGGGCATCAACAAAAGTGTGAGCAACTTGTTGGTTTCCTGACCTTTAGTTTTGCGCTTTTCGAATTCTTCTTCGCGATTTTTCATTTCATTGTCTTGCGAATTTACATATTGATTGTAATTTTCTTCGGCTTGCAATTTCGTGATTTTTTTACCTAAATCATAATTGTAGCGTCTTAAATCCGTTTTGCGCGATTCGTCTAAATAATAAAGTGCCGTTTTGTAATCTTTCTTCGATTTGTAGTAAACTATTAACGCGTGATAATACAATTCAAAGTATTTTATGCCAGCCTCTTGATTATTCTCGTAAAAATCTTTTAGTTTTTTTACTTCACGACCGGCTTCCGAAAGTTTGTTTTCCATGCAGTTAATCAAAATTTTCACTACTGCATAAATTATTTTGTGGTCTACAATTCCAAATTTTTTTGTTAATTCATATCCTCTGTCATAATATCGTTTTGTACTGTCAATCAACGCTTTATTCTTACTAATCATGGCAAGTTCGCTGTAAACAAGAGCCGTTTTTCCGAGCGATTCGGCACTCAAGTCCTGATAATTGTTTTCAATTGAAATTTCATTAGCACGTAAGAAAAATCCCAAAGACCTGTAAATCAATGCAGTATCTCTGCGAATTGTATGAAATTTACTGAAATCGCAAAAACCGAACGAAATCAATGTTTCCACTTCGCCTCGGCTGTATCGTCCTTTTTCTATTTCGTAAGAGTTCGTAATATATTCTTGAGCCATGCCAAAGAATTGATAATCAATGCAGTATGAACCCATTATTCTGTAGACATTTGCTACTTTTTCTTGATTGCCAATTTCATCATAAATTTCAAGCGACTTTCTGCAAAATTCATCAGCATAATAAAAATTTCCAAGTCCGTAATAATCAAAGCCTAACAGCAAATACAATCCGGCTTTGAAAGGTTTGGTAGAACTTGCATCGCCAAGTCCGAGTGTTTGGTAAATTTGACTTATGGATTCTGAATATTTTCCAAAATTTAGATTACACCATGCCAGATGTGATAATGCATTTACTTGGTGTGCCTTGTGATTGTTCTTTTTCGCCAGATTATACAAAATTTGTGAATATTTGTATGTACTGTCAACGTTGTAATGTTGGTGACAAATTTTTACCAAACAGTTTAATTTGTTGGTATCGTCATCTTCCATTTTGGACTGCAATTCTATCAGACTGTCCAAATATTTGTTGTCGAATTCTTGCGCCGAACAAAGTGCTGATAGAAATAGTAATAATATGGTTGTTATTTTTCTTAGCATATTTGTTCGTTTTTTTTAGTGGTATTCCAGAAGTTTGATTCCAATAAGAGTTTGGTCATCTAATTGGGTGAATTTCAGTTTCTTGTTTTCGTTACCGTTTGCCAAGTCGATGTCAGTCCAATTGTCCAAAGTAGCTTTTATAATGCTGCTTTGCAGTTGAACCGGATAGTTTGCAATTTCGGTAATCAATTCTTTCAACCTCTTGATATTGAACTTTTGACGTCCTTCCAAGCCTCCGTATTGATCCGTTGTACCATCGGTCCAAAGATATATTGAATCGGTTGGTTGTAAATAGATATTTTGATTAGTAAAATTTGTTTCTTTCTTATTACTTGTGATACTAATATAATCAGGCTTGTATTCCATAATTTCGTTGTTTTTTACTTTTAGTATCGAACGCATTGAGCCTGAATATTGCATCATAAGTTGTTCACTATTAATGATTATCAGTGCAACTTCCACTCTGTCTGCCGATTTGTAGTCGGGATCGTGAAGTTTTTCTGATAATTTTTCTTGAAGCATATTCAAGATGTCTGCCGCTGTTGTGTACGGTTTGATATTTTGGGCGAATATTTCGTTAAGAATTGATATACAAAGCATTCCGAGTAAATTTCCGATTATGCTGTGACCCGAACAATCGCCGATTAAAAGGTATTTTAAATTGTTTTTTTCTTTAGCCCAATAGAAATCGCCGGACGCCTCGTATTTCGGTTTCCAGTAAACAAAACCGTTAAAATTTTTAAGCATAGTTTCCTTTCCGGGAATCATTCCCATTTGTATTGTCCGGGAATAATCGGTGGCGATGTTAATTTTAAATTTTGCTTCTTTGTTTAATTTTCTTAGTTTTATTAATTCTACTTCGTTTATAATTGACTGTTTGCTTAAATCATTTTCCTTGATTTCAAGCATTTGTATCTTGCCGTTTAAATATTCGAGTTCATATTTATTGTTTTTGTATTCGATTTTATTTTGTTTGTCAATTTCGTGAATATGCCATGTCGATACTATAATTGTAGTTAATAATAATATAAAGCAAATTATACATTTGTTTTTATTATTTTGGATTCTGTTATCCAAAGTTGATCTTTCTTTGAGCATTTTTGCACGGTACGCGGTTTGTACATCTTGATGTATAATTTCTTTAATATCAGGCTTTTCGTAATAATTCGTACCGTAAAGTTTGTAATTTTGATAGTCAATTTTCATTGATTTTTCCAATTGACTGAGTGCTGTTTTGTAATTGCCTGTTGATTTGTTGTATTCTTTCATTTGCTGCAAAATCAGCGACGATAACAAATCATCGTGGATGTTGTTACTCAGGTATTTAATTATTTCTTCAGCCTCTTTTTTTTCTTTTCTTAGGTTGTGAATTTTCAGCAAGCCGTTCATCGCGTATAGTTTGTATTTTTCTGCTGAAATTTCGTTTGCGATATCCAATGTTTTTGTACACAAAAAATTGGCTCGGTCAAGATATTCTATTGACTTTTTGGAATTCCGTATCACCTTGGTAATCAGGATGTGCGAGATATTAAGATACAATTCCATTTTCTTGTAATTGTCCTCGATTTTGTCTTTGTTTTCGTAGACTTCCATCGTGAGTTCCTCGGCGCGATCCAGTGTATCGAGAATATTTTTCCGTTTGTAAATATTAAGATACTCGTTGGCGATGTTTTGTTTTACAATTATTATATTTTGGAGGTCATTTCTTTTCTCGTAAATTTTTAAAATCTTGTAATATAGCTCTACTGCTTGAGTGTGAATATTCAGATTGCTGTTTATCATTGCTAAATATTCGTAAGTTTTCAGAACTTGGTTTGTATCTCGAATTTCACCAAGTTTGTTGAGCGTAAGTTGTTTAAAATTAGTGTATTTCGCGAGAATTTTCAGGTCGGTATCTGTGAGCTTTCTGTTGTCGTTGATATCGGTTCGCTGTATATTATTTGCAATTAGAATCAAGCTGTCGAGCTGTTGGTCGATGTTCTGACTCACAGCTAAACGGCTGATTGAAAGTAATATTAATATCAAAATAATTCTATATTGCATGTTTTGAGTTATGTTAATTTGACGCTTTAAATGTAGATAAAATATCTATAAATCCAAAATATCTTGTGATTTTTTAGTTATTTTAAGCTAATTCCTATCAAAAGTTGGTCGTCGAGGTTTTGTTCTTCCGGAAAATTTTTCTGCCAATTGTTCATTGCAGTTAAAATTTCTGTTTTTTGTTGACTGAGTGATAGTTGAGAAGTTTCCTCTACTATTTTTCTCAATCTGGTTTCGTTGAAAAGTACCGCTCTTTTTCCTTTCTTTTCTCCGCCCAAGATATCCACAATTCCGTCAGTAAACATATAAATTCTATCTCCGGAATTATAGTTTATTTTGTGATTTGTAAAAGGATGAGTTTGAAAAAAGTGACGTCCAACCGGCATTCTGTCTTCTTTCAGTTTTATTAAACTATTGTTTTGTAACATCAGACAAGGACGCATAGCACCGGCAAATTGTAATTCACGTTTTGACTCGTTGATTATGCATACCGAAGCATCCATTCCGTCCATGTTTCCTTTTACAGTTGCATCAATTATTTTTTTGCGAAGTTGGCTTAGAATATCAGCAGCCGTGTTTTGTTCTGTAATTGATTGAGAAATCTGATTCAAAATACTGATTCCCAATATACTAAGCAGTCCGCCCGGTATTCCGTGACCTGTACAATCCGCTACGCATGCAATTTTTAGATTTCCGATTTTTCGTGCCCAATAAAAATCTCCGGAAACAATTTCCAACGGTTTGAAAATCAAGATGTAATCACCAAACAAATCTTGTAACATCTCTTCTGTCGGCATGGCAGCGCATTGAATTTTGCTCGCGTACTGTATGCTATGAATTTTTGCGCGATTGTTGCTCAAAATTGAATCCTTTTTTTCTTTGATTTCGTCGCGTTGCCGTTTTATTTCTTGACTTTGTTCCAAAATATGTTCCTGAATATTCTGTAGTTTTTCGTTGAGCATCAGGATATTGTTGGTTTGGATTTCCAAATCATTGTTGAGTTGCGCCGTGATTTTTAAATTTCGTTTGTTATAAACGCAAAGAAAAATCACGATACTGCCAACTACTGCAAGAAAAATTCTTCCGTAAAGCAAAATTTTGTTTTCGTTTTCCAACGATTCTTTTCGAGCGTTGCGGTCTGCATCTATTTTCGCAATTCGGTTTTCAAATTGAATTCTGCTGTACTCTTTTGTAGCGTCTACTACATAATCCATACCGTATCTTTTGTGATTGAATTTTTCTCGCTCTTCGTTTAGTTCAAGATACTTTTTGTAATTTTGGGTATATTTGTAATAAGACAAAATCGCGGGACAAAGATCTTCGTAATAAAGTATTCCGTAGTTGGCGAGATTTTTCCTCAGATTTTTGTCATTTTTGTCGAGAATTTCTTTGGCTTCTTTGTATTTGCCAAGTAGCATAAGTTTTTGACTTTCATTGATATCTACTTGTAAATTTTTTATGTCGTCGCCCATTTTTTCGATACATTCGCGGGCAATATTTTCATAGTAATTGCAACTGTCAATCATTTGTTGAAATTTGGGATGTTTTGATGTCATCGCATTTGCAATTTCCATGTAAGTGCCTTGCAATTGTGTAGTTATCTCTACAATTACTTCGAGAAAATTGGCTGTACACGCATTTTTGTACGCTTTTAAATATTGTGTTTTGGCTTTATATAAATAAGTGGTGTCGCCGGTGTTGGCAAATCTTGCGGTGGAGACATATCCCAACGCCAAGATGTCAAACGAAATTCCTACATAATCTTTGTTCGGAAGGTCTATCGAGAGAGCTTTTTCGGCGTATTCTTCTGCGATTTCGTAAATTCTGTATTCTTTGTAATTGTTTGACAGACATCTGTATATCCTTGCGCATCTTACAGAATCTTTGTTCGACGAAAAAATTCTTAGTGCTTTGGTGTAATATTCGTTCGAACTTATTTTGTTATTTAGATTATCAAGAATTACAGCAAGACAATTGTAACAGATACCTTCTTTTGTAGTATTTTCAAGAGTTTTCCAAAGATACAGAGCATTGTAAAAACATTCCGACGCCTTTTGATTGTCAATTCCCGAAGAGTAATATGCGCCTGTAAACATCAATGCTTCAGCCTGTTGTTCCTTGTTATTAAGTTTGCATGCGATATTTTCTGCAAGTTTGGAATACTTGAGAATGGAATCCATGTTGTAATGATAATGGTAAATTTCTGTGTACAATCTTAATTTTGCTGTATCCGTTTCAGCCTTAGCAGCTTCGTCGGTAAGTTTCAGCAACATCTCGTCGGTGCCGGTATTTAGCTTTGAAGTTTGGCACATCGAAGATTCAACATTTAATATTATAATCAAATGTAAAAAAACAATTGATTTAATGCACTTGAAAATCATTAAAATATAAAATTACGGAATAAAAACTACTTTTTTTTGAGTTATAAGTTATAAAAATCTTCTTTCGATTAGCCGCCCAATTCAGCTTTTTTCCCGTATCATGTTCTCATAATCCGGATTAGTAAATTCGATGCAAAGATAATATTTTTTTTGTTTTTTTAACATTAGTTTATTACCTTTGAAGCGAATAATTAATCATTTATTTATAAACAATGGAAAAGAACTCAGATTATAAATGGAAGTTCTCAAAGATAGGCGATGTCACCCGCGTAAGTATCGAAACCGGTGATGATATCAAACATCTTCCTGAACTGGACACAAAGATGTGGACTGTGTTGTCGTGCCCACGCAGCAGTCTCGAATTTGATCAGAAAACACTTGACTTGCTTGATGTTAACAAAGATGGTAAAATCCGTGTCAACGAAGTTGTAAAGGCTTCGGAATGGTTGTGCAAGGTGCTTGTAACTCCGGATTTGTTGGTAAAACAGCCGGATACTCTCAAACTTTCAGATATCAACCAAGAGACCGAAGAAGGCAAAAAAATATACAATTCCGCTAAAGAAATAATTCAGGTGTTAAATCTTGGTAAAGAAGAACTTAACATCGAAGATACAAAAGACCTGAAAAAAATATTTTCAAAAACTCCATTTCCTAAATACGGTGTTGTTTCCGAAAAATCTACCGACGATGTTGTTTTGAAAGACTTAATCGCACTTGTAGCCGACAAAATCGGTTTTATAGAAGGCGAAGACGGTTTGAAAGGTATTGATAAAGATCATGTTGAAGCTTTTTACAAGGAACTTGCTGATTATTCTGATTGGAAAAAATCTGCTGTAGATTTGTGTTACGGCGACAATACCGAAGCGGCTATCAATGCTTTCAACGCAATTAAACTCAAGATTCAAGATTATTTTGTACGTTGCAAAATGGTGGCTTTCAACAAAGAAACTTATTCTGCAATGGAACTTCCGATAGAGCAGCTCGCTCAAATTACTACCGAAAATCTTTCCGAAAAACTTTCTGAACTTGCAAAATATCCTATCGCAAGAATTTCTGATAAATGCGAACTTCCTTTGAACGGAGAAATCAATCCGGCTTGGGAAAATGCATTTGCCGAGGTTAAGAGATTGATTTTTGATGTAGATTTCGCCGGAAAAACTTCGATTACCGAGGCCGAATTCCTTACAATTGAGCCGAAACTGAAATCTTATCAAGAATGGATTTCCGCAAAAAAAGGTGCAAAAGTAGAATCTGTAGGATTGGAAAAAATCAATCAGTTGCTTGCTGAAGACAACAAGTCAAAACTTCTTGCTTTGATAGAAGAAGACACTGCCAAAGAAAAAGATTTAACTGAAATTTTGGCTGTTGACAGTTTGTTGCATTGTTGCAAATATTTCTTCAGTTTCTTGCGCAATTTCGTTACATTTTCTGACTTTTATACAGCTCATCACGAAAAACTCGCGATGTTTCAAGCCGGAAAACTTTTTATCGACCAGCGTGAATGTGACCTTACAATAAAAGTAACCGACATGCCAAAACATGATGCAACAGCTACTGCAAGTGGTATGTTTCTTGTT
The DNA here is from genome assembly GCA_017541145.1 of Bacteroidales bacterium. Lineage (GTDB taxonomy): Bacteria > Bacteroidota > Bacteroidia > Bacteroidales > UBA3824 > UBA3824. The sequence goes on from JAFXZT010000130.1 coordinate 49,089, forward strand.
TATTGCGATTGTGTAAGCAGTGTCACAAAAGCTACAATGAAAATTTGTGCTGTAGTAACCGACGGAGAAAACGAAAATATTATGGTTGGCAAAAATGCAATTTTTGTTGACCGTGACAATGTGATTTGGGATGCTACGGTATTCAAAGTAATTGAAAATCCGATTTCAATTCGTGAGGCATTCTGGGCTCCATACAAGAAATTTGTAAAATTTGCTGAAGATCAAATCAACAAAATTGCAGCCTCAAAAGACAAGGCAATGACCGAAAAAGCTTCGGCTTCGATTGCGGATACAAGTACAAAACTTGCCACAACACCGGCTCCGGCTGCCGACGGTACAGCTGCTGCTCCTGCTGATCCGCTTTTAAGCGAAAAGAAACAAGCTTTTGACATCGCTAAATTCTGCGGTATTTTTGCTGCAATCGGTATGGCTTTGGGCTACATCGGAGGATTTTTGGTAAGTGTGGTTACAGGTTTTGCAAGTTTGAAAGTTTGGCAAATGGTATTGGCAATTCTTGGAATATTGCTTTTGATTTCCGGTCCGTCGATGCTTATCGCTTACTTGAAACTTCGCCGTCGCAACCTGTCACCGCTTCTCAATGCAAACGGTTGGGCTGTAAATGCTCAGTCTTTTGTTAACATCTTGTTTGGTGCTACATTAACACATATCGCAAAATTCCCGATTCTCAATGTAAAAGATCCGTTGGCTGACAAGGGTTATCCGAAATGGAAAATTGTACTTTGGGTATTGTTTATTTTGGTGATTGTAGGATTGGTATTGTATTGCAACGGTTATCTTACAAGATTCGGTTTGAGCCCCGAAGGAATTTGGGATTTTACAACAGACCCGATTGTAAAAAATGCTGCTGATACATTGTCACACTAAAATTTATTGAAAATAAAATTATTACAAGCACTAAGTTTTTTAGTGCTTGTATTTTTTAACAAACAGTAAAATATACAAAATAATGTCATTAAAAGCATCGTCGATGTTGATCTCTGCTGCAATTTGCGGACAGGTACTCTGCGGTTCGGGTGCTATGGCACAAGTTCCGGAAGGTTATGACATCGCTAATTGGAAAAATTTCAGTACCTCTGCCGTAACATATTCTTTCGACGACGGTACAGCAAATCAGATTCCGGTAGCAATTCCGCTTTTGGATAAATACAATTTTAAGGGATCATTCAATCTCGTTACCGATTGGGTGAAAGATTGGTCGGCTTGGAAAAAAGTTGCTGACAACGGGCATGAAATAGCATCTCATACAGTCAGTCACAAAAATTTCGGACAGATAACAGAAGATATTCAAGAGCAAGAACTCAGAGATTCCAAACAGATTATCGAAAAAAATATTGGTCGCGAGTGTATTACAATGGTGTATCCGTATTGCGCCCGTGGCAACGATAATATTGTTGCAAAATACTATATTTCAGCTCGTTCATGTTCCGGACATATCGAAAATCCCAAACCACAAAACATGTTTGATATTACATCGTTGGGTGTCGGTACCGAATCTCAAACCAATTCGGCAAAAGCTTTCAACGATTGGGTTGGCAACGGAGTTTCTCAAAACGGTTGGGCAGTATTTTTGATTCACGCAATAGACAACGATGGCGGATATTCACCGATAAATTCTTCCGATTTTGAGCAACATCTTAAATATGTAAGTTCCAATCCTCAAAAGTTTTGGGTTGCAACATTTGCTCAAGTCAGTAAGTATATCCTCGAACGTAACAGTTTGAATATCAAAGAAAAAGTTACAAAAAAAGCTGTAGACGTAATAGTAACATGTACAGATAAAACAGAAATTACAAAATTGGACGAACCTATTACAATTAGCCGCAAACTTCCTAACGGCTGGACAACAGCAAAAGTAAAATGCGGACAACAGCAAGTAGAATCCAAAATCAAAGACAATAAGTTGATTTTCAATGTAATACCGGGAAACAACTATAAAATTGTTAAATAAAAAAATAGTGAGAAAAATTGTTAAATCCTTGATTTTATGTTAATTATTGACGCAAAAATGTAATATTTAATCTAAAATCAGGGACAAACACAATTTAAATGATGTAATAATTCATTTTTGTAATATATTTTGGGTTATTAACATTTTTTATCTTTACTTTGCACCAAAAATCAGAATATTAATTTAGTAAATTTACATAAAATGAAAGTATTAAACAAAGCGTTATTAATAGCAGGAGTTGCCGCTATATCATCGCAAGCACAGGCGCAAATTACTTTAGCTCCTAAAAACGATTCAACTTTTACCCTTAAGTTTGCAGGTCGTACAAACATGGATTTAGGAACTTATCTTGCAACAGATTCTGCCGCTGACAATGGCGCAGCTGTAAATGATACACGTTTGTGTTTTGTTGCAAATTGGGACAATTGGGAAACAAAAGTAGAAGTTTGTTACGCTAACAAAGCAATTTCGTTCAGAGATGTTTACATCCGTTACAATTTTTCAAAAAACAACAAACTTACAATCGGTAATCAGTTTATGCCTTACGGTACAAAACCTGCGGGACTTAATTATAAATTTGTAGAAGACGGTTCTGTTGACTATGCATTGTGTTCAGCCAGAAAAATGGGTATCAACTACTTGTATACCACCGATCCGTTGAACCTCACAGCCGGCATTTATTCAGACGGAAATGTTGACGCTAAAGGTATTAACAAGGGTTATAACCTTGCTGCTCAGGCAATTTGGAGACCTATTTGTGACGAAAGCACAATTTTGCATTTCGGAGGTGCTTTCATCCATACCGTTAGCCCTGCAAAAGTAAGTTACTCAGGCATAGTTCCTACAACTATTGAAACCAGAAAAGTAATCAGCACTACAGAAGGGGATGCCGATAATGTAGAACGTTGGGAAGCATCATTGCTTTTTATCCATACAAAATTGCTTTTGGAAGCACGTTTCTTGGGTTCAAATGTAAAATCAGATGCATTTGTTGATGATTCATATTACGGCGCTTGGGGACAAGTTTCATATCAAATCTTGGGCAGCCAACAGAAATACAACAAAGCAACCGGTTTGGCAAGCAACTCAGCAGCAGGTACTTTGGAAGTTTTGGCTCGTTACGATTATCTCGACCTTAAGAGCTTTGGCAAACAAAACGATTTCCAAATTGGTGTAAACTATTTCTTTAGCAAACACTTGAATCTTAAATTCAACTATGTATATGTAGATCAGGATATTGTTGATAGAGATCCGTATCATTTGGTACAAGCTCGTTTGCAGTTCTCATTCTAAGATTTTAGTTAACAAATATATTTATCGATTGGCCTCTTCAAGAAATTGGGGAGGCTTTTTTGTTGACATCTTTTTATTTAAAATTCTGATTAGTAAAAAAAAATTGTAGTTAAATTTTTAGTTTATCCTAATCTGCTGTCTTTTCCAAAAAAATAATTTTTTGTTACTTCAAAAAGTTTATTCTAATTTCGCGACGTTAAAAAAACTAAAAAAAGATACAAAATGACTGCAAATGTAAATAAAATTCTACCCTATGGTAGAAATCGCAATTTGTTGATGTTCAATAAATTGGCTGTTTTATTTTGCCTGATTTTTCTTTTTAATTCTTTTGCTGCATTTTCGCAAGGTTCTAACTCGATAAATATCAGTATTTTGGGTTGCGGAAATTATAGCGCAAAACTTTCAGATTATTATTCGCCCAAAAATGCAGGGATGTTAACTGTAATTGTCAGAAATACTGACTTCAAAGATCCTTATTTGCAAATCCAACTTTACATGTCGGTAACAAACGGTCTCAAAACTTATATCCAA
>JAFXZT010000131.1 GCA_017541145.1 Bacteroidales bacterium
AAATAACTCGGGTAATAATATTTTGCACAGAAACCAAAGATAATATTGGTTATCTGTGCATTATTTTATATGTTTGTCACTCAAATATCTTGAAAGACAATTAAATGGCAATATCATACAAAATACAGCAACTGGTACACCTTGCCCTCAGCGATAGGATTCTTACCTACACCGAGCGCAAAACCATTGTTGACGCTGCCATCAACGAAGGTATACCCGAACAAGAAATCAACCAATATATTGACAACGCTCTAACCCAACGGTTAAAATTCTACACCAAAGAAGAACTAAAAAGTTGTCCGTTTTGCGGTGCGCAGATACCTTTGCTGTCAGAAACTTGTCTTTTTTGTGGCAACGAATTAGAAAAGCCATCGGATATAAGCGCAGTAGACATTTCTGGTGAAGAAGCAGAAATAATCCGTGGCGAAAATACAAGGGTGGCAAGCCAGAACCTAAACATCAAAACCTGCCCCGACTGTGGTGCTCCGTATCCGCTAATCAGCAATATCTGCACCAACTGTGGACACGTGCTACACGAACAGCGCGACGCCGAACTAAATATCAAAAATCTCAGGTCAAATATTGAAAAAAGTATTAACGATTTAAAAAATGCACCCAAGCCAACTTGGAAAAATGCAGTAATGTTTTATTGCCCACCGTTTATAATATTATTCACTATTCTAATTTCATATTACATATTACAAATTGAGATAAAAATACTTAGAAGTTTACTTTTAACAATCACGTGGCTTTTCATATTCAAAGTTCTACCTAATATAGCATCATTATTCATCAACATAGAAAAGATGGCATTACCACGCCACGCGCCTTTGCAGGAATATGATTTTATTTATTCAAAATCTATTTCTGAATACGAAAAGTATATAAGGCTTACAACAACTTTGTATAGCAATAATCCTGAATCATTGCAACTATTGGATACTTACAACCAAGAGATAGTTAAGTATAAGAAAAAACAAAAACGAAACCGCATTAAATACTATTTACAATTCGCACTCATTGTAATTATCACTACCATAATTGGTTTTGAATTTATTAGATATCAAAACCAAGATAAAATCGAATATTACTCCTCAATCGAGATACCTATTAATTCAACAAATATCGACAACAAGAAAAATGATTATCTCAGCGCCGAAGGAACCGGCTTTATTACTTTTGAATTAGTGGATACGTCACCAAAATTTAGGATGAAAATCAACAAGTTGAAATTGGTTGCAAGTGGTGAAAAAAGTGGCTATGCCTCTGAATTATCATATCAGTTTTGCTTTCGGGACAAAATAACAAATACCCTTTTCTTTCCTGTATACAAAATGAGCATTTCTAACGAATGCAAAGAAGCGGTTGATAAAATGCTCAGGAGCGGTAAAGGATATTGTTATGTCGACTTGGTTTCTCTCGACGATGACAATTTTTACTATTTTCTATATTATTTCAACATTGCCAACGTAGACTATAAACTATCAATCAAATAACTATGGACATTAACAAACAGGTATTTCAAAATAAACTCACCATATTGGAAGATGGTTTGAGCCAATATATACACCAATATCCACAAAGTGTGGCCCAAATATTCCGCAATCATATTTATGTATGTATGACTGCAATTATAGTGGCAATTGTAATAAACATTGTTCCACACACCGAAGAATTAACAACTCCGATTATTATAGCAGCCATTATCACATGTTGGTTTTTATTAGTAATTGCAAAACCAGATTTCGGACTTACGGATGAATCAGATAGCGTATTAAAATCAATAAAAAAAACAAAAGATGATATTCAATATTTCGAACAATACTCAGATGTGAAAAAATATTTGATTCAGTACAACCAAAAATTAGAACAGACTATTGACAAAAAGAATAAAATATACCAAAGGTTTAGAACAATCATCCTAATATTAGTTTTGATAACTATTGGCTCAACAACCGCACATCTAACCTACCATTACAATGTATATAAGCCGAAACGCGATTTGGAACAAATAAAAAAATATATGCTATCTGAAATAGCAACCGACCTAAATATTGATATTACAGGAAAACAACCGATGTTGACGCTAAAAGTTATGCAACAAAACGTTTCTGATACTATTCAACTGGAAAAAGATTCAATCGATTTGCATTTTTATATCAAAAACAATTATGGATACCTACGTTTTACAGAACTAAAAATAAATTGGTATACATATTACAGAGTATATATTACCAACCAACAAGGTATTCCTATAAAGAATAGTCCATTTGTAGATATATCAGCCTATGATCAACAACCCATAAGTATGAAATTATGCCCTGATATATCCGACAAAAAAGCCTGCGCATACGAAACAGGTCGATTTCTAAAATATCTCCTCTCCCACCAAGATAGCATTAGGGTCTTAATAGAACAAATTGATTATTCATACTAATAAAAAAACAGTAATTTTTTTTATAGATAATAACTTTTTTGGTTATTATCCGTTAAAAAAATTACTATTTTTGCAGAAAAAAAAGAGATGAACGAGTTAGCAGTTTTCAAGAATGTGCCTGTGTCATCGTATGAGATAGCCTCTATTTATCCCAAGATAAAATTCGGCAACAAAAAAGTGGCTGAATTAGAAAACCAAGGCCGTATCATACGATTGAAGAAAGGTCTGTATGTGGTTAACCCTGAGGAAAACGGAATGATATTGTCGTCTGCGCTTTTAGGGAACCGCATATACGGTCCCTCGTATGTATCGTCGCTGACAGCGTTGCGATACTATGGTCTTATTCCTGAGCACGTTTTCATTGTTCAATCAATGACCACCCATCTTAGCAAGGTGTTTACCAACAAGATTGGCAGATTTGAATACACGCATTGTCCAAAGGAGTATTATCACATTGGTATTGAATATGCTAAGGAAAACGACAACGCATTTTTGATAGCCTCGCCCGAAAAGGCTCTCTGC
>JAFXZT010000132.1 GCA_017541145.1 Bacteroidales bacterium
AAACCGGCTGTCCGAAATAATTTGTATCTTTGCCCATGATAATTTTATTTATTAGCGAACACAAATTATCAAAAAAAAGAGGAAGTCTCAATGGCTTCCTCAATTTTTTTTTCGATTTTTTTGTTTTTTCGGACACTAATAGCACAAATTAAAAAAAAGTTTCGACCATGGCACGCCCCTTACAATTTGCGTCTTCTGACCCTGAAGTAAGAAAAGTTATGAAAATAGAAGACGAGATGTCAATACTTTTCCAAAAGTAATTCATTTAATAAAAACAGTTTTTTAATTCGAAGAATTTGTATTCAAACTCTTCTTTTGTCCAAACTTTTTCGTGTAAAAAATATCCGTAGTCTGAGATTTTGTTCCGGTTTTCTTCGGTTTGATATTTAGGGTTCATACATTCCCAATATTTTGAAAAGTTTGGATTAACGTTTTGGTAAAATAACAATGTATCGAGAGTTGATATATCGAAATTTTTTGATAAATTTGGATTATAACAGATTAAAGTTGTATCATTTAAATTACAATTTTTATAAATCTCAAGTCCATTTTCTTCATTATTATGAACTTTTGCGGCTTTTATCACTCGGATGACACCGCAGTATTGATAATAAAATTGCGAATTCTTTTTTATAAATTCTTCATCAGCATAACAATCTAAAAAATATTTTGCAGAATTATATTCAATTACAGGACGTGTATAATAGTTTATAGCTTTTGTTGACGGTTTTGAGTTTTCAACTTCATAAATTTTGTTATCAACATATGAGTATTTTATTAGAACTATATTATCAGGTTTAAATTTTGATCTTTTGAATTTTTCCGGATTATTCTTATAATTATATTCCCCTTTAATGCTACCTTCTTTTACATATTCTGAAAATGTATAATTTTTATTGGTATTAGAAGGTTTAAAATCAGTTGTAACTTCGTATATCAGGTACTCTGATTTGTAACCCTTTTTCTTTATTGTAGATACATCTGTAATTTTGGAACAAAAGATGATTTTTCCATTTTTATAAAGATTTTTTTCGCAAATTATTTTATAATCATCGGAGAATGTTTCTGAGGTTATTATTAATATCATTGATAAAATAATCATAGATATTGAAATCTGAGATCCGCTAACGCTTGAGCTCCTTCCTTCTTTTTCATTTTCTTCTTCTATTTTTATTTCTTCTTTTGTCATTTCATTTTTAGGTTTTTGCATATAGTTTAATTGGTCATTAATTGAGTTAAAATAAAAAAACGGAGTTTAATATATAAATAGGATTTTGAATAATGTTCCGGCATCATATGTTGAATAATGATTATAATTGTATACCAATATATTACCGTAAATCAGAACCGAAATGAATATGATTACAGCTAATACTTTTGAAAAACCGTTGGGATTCCAAATTTGCCCTTTAAATGGTTTAAGACACAAAACTGGAGCTATCAAGCTTAAAATTGCTAAATATGCTATTGCTACAAAATTTGAGTATATACAACATCCCAAAAAAAGAGAATATAATAGAAATGATATTATAAAACATTTTTTGTTCATTCCCCTTTTTATATATGAATCACTTCCGTATATAAGAATGATAAGCTGTATTGAGGTTAGTATACAAAGTATAAATTTTACAGTTTGCATATTTCCTTGGTTAACAATGTTATGATGAAATCTTTTTATAAAAAATAGTTAACTTAATTTTTGTAATTGTTTTAGTTATAAATCAAAAAGAACGAAATTATAATCTAACAGCCGAGGTGAAAAGCCTCGGAATGCTAGTCAAATTTTATATCTTTTACCATCAGTTGTACTGATTTGTGACCATTGAAATCGTTGAGTGCCAAAGTGTAACAAATTTTGAACGGTTTGTTGGTTTTTATTTGGGGCAGATAATCAGCCATTCCGAATGCAATTCCGATTTTTGTCGCTCCGGTTTCATCCATTACTTCCAAACGTAAATGAGATTTGTCTTTGCCAACTATTCTTGAACCCATGTCAACAACATTTTGTGTTGCGAATATCGGTTCCGGATTTTCGGGTCCAAACGGTTCAAATTGTTTCAACTGTTCGTAAAAACTCATCGTAATTGATTTGAAATCGATGTATTGCTCAATTTCTATTTTGGGATGTTGCTGTTCTTTGGTGATATGTTTGCTAACATAATCTTCAAAAGCATCGCGGAATTGTTGATAATTTTCCACTTTTAAATTCAATCCAGCGGCAAATTTGTGTCCTCCAAAAGCCGTGAGATATTTTCTGCAACTGTCGATTGCGTCGTAAAGATTGAAATCCGAAACCGAACGCGCCGAACCCGTAAGTTTGCCGTCAATATGCGATAATACAATTGTTGGTCTGTAGTAATTTTCTGTAAGTCTTGATGCAACAATTCCTACCACGCCCTTGTGCCAATTGTCACCGTAAACTACTGTTGTGGTGTTGGTATCGTTTTTGGGGTCGTTGCGAAGCATTTCCAAAGCTTTTTCCGTGATGTCGTGGTCTTTGTTTTTGCGGTCTTCGTTGTATTCTGAGATTTTTTTACTGAATTCTTCTGCCTGCGACATCTCTTCCGTTACAAGTAGTTTTACAGCTTCAGTACCGTTTTCAATGCGTCCTGCGGCGTTTATTCGCGGACCTATCATGAATACTGAATCGTAAATTGTAATTTCGTCTTTCTTGTTTAACCCGGCGTCTTTCATTATTGCCTTAAAACATGTAAGCGGCTCAAGCAACATCGTTTGGTCTTTGTACTTAAATTCCTGAGAATTAAGTTTCTTGAGTCCGAAATACGCCAAAATCCTATTTTCGTCTACTATCGGTACAATATCCGATCCTATGCTGACTGCTGTTAAGTCGATATATTTCAAGAGCCTTTCAAACGGGATATTTTGTTTAATCGCAAAGGCTTGCATAAATTTGAAACCGACGCCGCAGCCCGAAAGTTCGTTGAACGGGTAAGTGTTGTCAGTGCGTTTTGCATCCAAAACGGCTACTGCTTTGGGCAAATCCGTGCCGGGAGTGTGATGGTCGCAAACTATAAAATCTATTTGTTTGTACGCCGCGTATTCTATTCTTGCGTTGTCTTTGATTCCGCAATCCAGTGCAATTATCAGTTTACAATTTGTGGACGCTGCATAATCCACTCCTTTGAAACTTACTCCATAGCCTTCTGTGTAGCGGTCGGGGATGTAATAATCGATATTTTTGTAAAACTCTTTTAGAAATGAGTACACCAATGCTACTGATGTTGTGCCGTCAACATCGTAATCGCCGTATACTAATATCCTTTCGTTATTTTCAATTGCCTGACACAGACGGTCTACGGCTTTGTGCATATCGTTGAAAAGATACGGATCGTGCAGTTGTGATAGGTTTGGACGCAAAAACTGCCGTACTTTTTCCAAATCGAATCCTATTCTTGACGCCAACATCTTTGTAAGATGGATGTCAAAAAAATTGTTCATCTGTTGCTGTAAATCAGCAACTTGGTCTTCAGTAAAGCCTTCGTATTTTTTTATTGTCCAAACTCGTTCCATTTCTTATTTTAAAAATTCTGCTTTTCTTTAAAAAATTTCGTATAAAGGTACGAAATTAATATAAAAATTCCACCTACCAATATGAAAACTATGGCTTTGGTTAGCAATGAATAGCTCCAAAGGTCATAAGTTACTATTTTTATGGCTGTTATGCTCGATAAAACTATTCCGTAATGGCGCATCCATTTTTTATGTTTGCGAAATCCGATAACGAATAATATTATTGCATAGGTTGCCAACAAGAGGCTCAACCATATTTGATAATTGTTGTAATTGTTGAATAGATGTATAAATTCTATTATGATTATCGATAAGTTGAAAGTATTGATTATTACGTTTTTAGCGGTGTTGAAATTTCCCAAATCGGTGATGGCGATTGCCAACATCGATATTAAATAGAGCGCAAACGACAAACAAACAATTGAGGTATTTAGTTTTCCGGAATTCAGGTTGCCGAGTGCAATTATTGTAAACAAAAACATTGAAATGAATATGAAAACTTGTCCCAAATTTTTTGTTATTTTCGGATATTTTGTTTTGTTGGAACACAACATCAATATTGTAAAATATGCCAAAGTTAAATCAATACTAATTGTTATCATGTACTGTTTTGGGGTTTGCAATTTTTTGAAAGCATCGTAAGGTTCCATCAAATTGTAAAACTCTAAATTCGCTTCGTTGTTGAAATTATTGTAGTTTGCAATTTGCAATATCATGTATCCAGTAAAAATTGCGAAGATATATGCTGTTGATTTCAAAGCCGTTTTATTGTATAATTTTGACATCAATCGGCAATACAATCCGTAGCCAAACAAAAGTAATATCGCACAATTGAACAGTGGCGATAGATTTTGTACGTTTTGTGTGTAAATTATTACAAAAATAAAATTAGTCAAGCCAAATATCATGTAAGTAAATGATATTGTTTCAAATTTTTTGTAATCTGAAATCTTGAAATACAGGATGTTGACTGTACTTAGTATAATTGTTGTAAAACCGTAAATCAAATATCTGTTGTTTTCGTCTTGTTGTATGTTGCTCAGATAAGTAATAATATCGCAACTCAAAAATTTCAAGAGTATCAATAGTGATATGCAGTTGACAAATTTCAATACTTTTTCACTGAATTTTCCGCCTATTGAATTTAAAATCATCATTCCCAAATATGCAGTAAGTCCGAGAGTTATCCAAAGTTGTATGCTTGGGATATCTTTCAGATAGTGCATCGTTTCGTGAATCGCGATATACATTACTATAGAATGAATCACAAGAATCAAATTGATATTGTCGGTTTTTTTCGCAAATCTTGTTAAAACAATCATTGAAAATAGCATTGTCGCAATCGAAAATACAATTGCAGTTGTTGTATTTTCGTGATTGTTGATACTGTAAAGTGTATATGTTGCAAACAAAAATTGTAAAACAGGTAAAGTGAAACATGAAATTTTTCTTACAGTTTCGGAATACCGCATTTTGTTATTGAAGATAAGCAACGCGCTGAAATACAGTAAACTAAGATTCAGTGAGAATATAATATTGTTTTGGAAAAATGTCGTGAAATTGGATTCTATTACCAAAGTGATGTATGCTATCGCAAATGTTGCGAAATATGCAAAACTTTTGTATTTTTCTTGATTGTATTTTTTGCTGGCGATGAATGCCCACGCAATATAACCGCATAACAAGAAAAATCCGAACATACCGAATTTTAAATTTCCGTAGTGATAGCTACCGTCAAAATTGTATTTTGTAACTAAAATTGGTAACAAAAAGCTGTTAACAAATAATAATATGAACGAAATTTTTTCGTATAAACTTTCTTTTGTGACTTTGCTTGCTACAAATGCAGCTATACTTTCAATTAATATTGTCAACGGGAAAATACAGTTTGCGTATTTGGTTTCTGCATGGAAGTAGCTGTGTAACAATGCATAATTCAAGATGTAAATTCCTGCGATGATATATTTCTTGTAGTAAAATTCATGTGCAAATTTTAGTTTGAATACCAATGCCTGAATTATGAAAGTTGCGCTGAAGATGTAGATATAATTCGGACAAAGTTTAAATTCTGTTAATAGTATTAAAAAAATTGTATTAACTATTGGAACTAACAACGGTTTTTCTCCTTTTCTAAGCAACTCAAAAATCGTTGGTCCGAAGAAAAATATTAAAAATTGTATGAAGAAAAAGTAGTTTGATTGTTCTGAATCAGCAATCAACATCAAGATATAGTTGATTGAATTTATTACCAATACGGTTACGATGTGCCATTCGTTTTTCCGCCAAATAGAAAAAATACAGTATGTTACGGAAAGTAAAATTAAAAATATGCACCAACCGTTTGGATAATTCTCTATAATTTTTATATTATAAATTAGCGGACTGATGTACATCAATACCGCTGCTAAATTTATAATTCCGGTATTTTTGTACAAGAATCCCACGGCGCAAGTAAATGCAGCTATCGAAACTGTTATTACAGAACAAGTTATATTGCCGAATACTTCAAAATAAAAACATCCGGCAAATGTCCAAAGATACGCAAACGAAACTGCGCCCGTTAAAAGTCCGGAGCTTAGTAATTGCTTGGTTTTCTTTTCTTTGAACGAAAATATCAACATCACAAAACTGCCGATATAGCCTAATATTACTTTCGTTAAGTCTGTGATATGAAAATTGCCGTAAGCATATTTCAAGAGCGCAATCAATCCTATTACCGCAATTATAATTCCGGCTTTGCCAATGACATTTTTTCCGATATTTGCTTCGGTGCGTTCGTTTTCACGTTCCGCTTTTTGTTCTCTTTCCGGTGCTTGTTGCGGAAAATGCTGTTGAACATTCGGTGTCTGAACTTTTATTGGCGGCGGTGTAACTTCAATTTTCGGATGAGGCGGCGGAAGTGGTTGATTTTCTTCCTCTTGATTGTCGCCCATTAAACGTTCCAAAGCTTTCATGTCAGCTTTTTCCTTTTCAATTTTTTCTGCTAATTCCATCATTTGCCTGGTGAGAAATGTTAAATTCTCATCAAGCTTTTTCCTTGTGAAAAGCATTTGATTCACTTGATTGCGAAGTGCTTCGTATTTTTCTTCGTCGGTCATGTTGTCTCTTTTTAGTTTTATTTTAAATTGAAAAGGGAAAATTTTTTTTTGAAACTTTGGTTATTTTACCGAAATTTTGGTAACAACACGTGTCTTGAATTTTCCAAGATTTCTGCCGTCTCTTACTACTACAAAAAGTAAATTTACGCCCTTAGTCCATACCGGAGCAAGAGGTTCTACCAAGTCGCCGAAAATCAATGATCTGGAACTTGATAAAATTACAAACTGTCCACCGCCTTGATATTCAAGTTCTTGATGCGCTTTGCCTTTGCCGGGTGTGGGGTCAAATGTATCGAGATAAACTTTTGTACCGGGTTTTAGTGCGCCGATTGTTATGCTGTCTACTTCGTGATAAACATTCGGATTAAAAGTCGGTTTGGGTTGCTCTTGAATCTTAGGTTCAGGTTTTTGCGGAATTGGTTCCGACTCGTTTTGAGCCAAAAACATCGTTCCTTCTTCGTCCTGATAATCAGAATCCTGAGCTTGTGACTTTTCCTTGAACAATTCTATCATAAATTGCATGGCTTCGGTATCCGAAAAGTTTTGAATTTTGCTTTCTCCAAAACTCTTAAATTCCTGAATGATAGATTGTCCGCCTAAAGAATTACCGACAAGTATGATATTTTCTACATCGTTGGAATTTATCTTGTTCGGCTCCAAAAAGCTGTTTGTAAAAAATGCCGAATATTGTCTTGAAACACTGTACGCAGTTTTGCTGATATCTGTGAGTGAGAGATTTATCGGAATTTTTGTATTTGGATTGCAGGCAAAAACAGTTGAAAGTCTGATTGTTTGTTTTTCAGGATTTTTTTCAAAATATGCAATTACTTTTTCAGCTTTGTCGTAATGGCGGTTGATTTCTTCCTGAATTTCCTGCTTGTTTTCAAAATCTATAAGATGTTCGCTACGGTTTACAGAATTTACAATTTGTTCTGCTATAACTTTTATCATCGGATCTATGCCGTAGCCTTTAAACTGTTTGTATTCTTGTCGTGAAAATGTATTTTGGTCCGCCGTTACTATCGACATGTTGAGATTGTAGCCCAATGCTTCCAAAACGGCGAATTTTCTGTTGGTACAATAATAGCCTTTTTTTGAAGTGAAATAGCTTACAACAATGCCGTCAATATTTTCGTTGCGACTGATATTTATTTTTTTTGTACTGAAATAGTTTTTGATTTTGTTTTTTACATTGTCGGAAATATTGTCGGAAAACATCGCAACGGCATCTATTTCAGTATCGTCGTTACAGTAGAATGCGCTGTCGTATTTTTTAAGTTCGTTGCTGTACAATTCTCTGATTGTCTTGATTATGCAACTAAAAAATGTTACATAATTCTGTTCAATATTGCCGAGCATATACGAATTGTTTTCCTCGATATTTTTTATCAAATCGCCGTAATACAGATTGTGTTTGTCTTGATAAAGTTTTTTGTAATCAAAACCGAATTCTACAGTTGCGCTTGTTGGAACGGTGTAGAAATAAAAATAGAATTTTTTGTCGTCGGTGGATGACAAAATCGTAAATTTTCCGTCTACCGGCTGTACTGCTGCTGCCAAGTAGTCATCATTGAAAAACAATGCTAATGTCTTGTTCATTTTTTTCTTTTACTAACCTAAATATCTGAAAATTACAGCTGTAATATTATCTTTGCCTCCTGCGTTGTAGGCTTGAGAAGTAAGTTCTTCTGCCAATCCGTTGGAGCTTTTCATCTTTTTTACAATTTGAAAAATTTGGTTGTCGGTTAATGCGTCGTGTACGCCATCGCTGAATGCCATCAGCACGTCGCCTGCCACCAAAGGTTTTGGGTCTGAGATATCCACTTTCATCATCTGCAAATCCTGACCAATTGCCGAGGTCATCATATTGCGTTTCGGGTGAGTGAAAGCTTCTTCTTCGTTGATTTGACCCGAATCCAAAAGTTGCTGAACGATAGAATGATCGTGGGTTTCACGGCTCAATACTCCGTCGTTCCAGAGGTAAACCCGGCTGTCGCCTACATTTATTGTGTAATACGCATTGCCGGAAATCATAAATCCGGAAATTGTAGTACCGCAATTTTTGTAACTTTCGTCTTCTTTGCACTTGTTAAGTACTTGATTTGCCGCTTTTAATGTGGTTTTCCTCAAAAAATCAGTTACGCTTTCGTCCTCAGCCATACGGTTGAACTCATAATCGAAAATTTCTACAGTTTTTTGACTTGCAAAATCTCCGTGACCGTGACCGCCTACGCCGTCTGCCACAAACACTAATCTGCGTCCGTATTTTATTTCGGATACATAAAAGCTGTCTTCTTGAGCGGGTTTGCGCCCTTGTATGCTGCTCGTCTCGATGGCTTTGACTCCGCCTGCGAGAAATAATTTTTTTAGTGACTGTAGCATAATGAATCTGATTTTTGGATTTTTATTTTTTGTTTTTATTGTCGTTTGTGTGACAAATATTGTTTTGCCATGTAGCCGCGTTTGTTGTTTACTTTTACTTCCAACCAGTAATAGCCTTCCGAAATTACTTCTACTTGAGTGTTTTTGGGGCATTGTCTGATTATTTTGCTGGTTTCGCTTGCCAATTGTCTCAAGTTTACTGTTGTAGTGGTGTAAACAATTTCGCCTTTGTTAAATGATTCTGTTACAGAGGTTTCTGTTGTTGACTTATCTCCAATCAACGAAGAACCTGCGCCGGAAAATTTCATTATGGCGTATATTATAGCAAGTATCGCGATAATTGCAATTAGGATTTTCAGCAGTTTGCCAAGCGACGAATCGTTTTGATTGCCGGTTTGAGTGTAAGCCGGTTTGTCGGTCATTGTCATTCTTCTGCGTGCTTCCTCGTTGCGTTTGCGTTGAATTGCTTTTTCTATTTCGTCGTTTATCATTGCATCCACAAGGTCTTTGTCGGCGTTTGCCTTTGCAATTTCCTTGTCGAGAATTATTCGTTCGTTTCTTGTAATTACGCCGTCGGCTGCATATTCTTTAATTTTTTCTTCCAACCATTTTGGAATAGGTGCGTTTGCCACTTGCGATTTGTACGGTTGTATTACGCTGAGTACGTTGATTATTTCGTCGCAAGATTGGTAACGGTCGCTTGGAAGCATCATTGTAGCTTTGTCGGCGATTTCTTTGTAAACCGAATTTTTTATTTCACCGAGTTTTCTTCTGTCGGGCGAGCCGGTAAAAATTTCGATAATCATCATGCCGAGAGAGAATATATCAGTTCTTTGGTCGGCTTTGGTGGCATCGCGCAAAAGTTCCGGTGCGGAATATTTTGGAGTTCCGGCTTTAGTAAGATTGTCAACAAGAGAATCAGCCGCTGCGAGTCCGAAATCTATGATTTTTACATTGTCGCCCTTGTAGGTGAGCATGATATTTTCGGGTTTCAGGTCGCGGTGAAATACTTGTTTTTGATGCATATATTTCAGAGCATCAAGTATTTGTAATACAATTTTTGTAACTACAGCCGGCTGTTGATTTTTCTCAATATGAATAAATTTGTCCAAGGTACGTCCGTCAACATATTCCATGTAGTAATACGGGCCTTGTTCGTCTTCGCCTTTGCCGTAAAAATGTACAATATTGGTGTTTTCAAGGCTGTATCCGGTGTCAAATTCCTTGTAAAACAGATCGATATATTCTTTGTTGTTGCGGTATTGTTCTTTAATTCTTTTAATGATAACTTTTCGTCGTCCGAGGTGAATAGCACTATACAAGTCGGCCATGGCTCCTGTGGATTCCAATTTTTTAATCTCGGAGAATTGGTCTTTGAAACTATCTCTTGCCGATGAAAAACCGGAATCGGAGTCAGTAGAATTATAATCGTTTACAAAACCCGAAGCATTGTTGTCTTCGGTAGAGTTTTCTGTAACAAAACCGGAGCCGTTGTTTTGTTCTTGAACCGAAGCCGCCACTGCTGCGGCTACTGCGTTGCCCGGTGTGATGTCTGTTACAAAACCCGAACTTGTTTCTTCGTTGTTGGAAGTCATCAAGCCGGAACCTATTTCTGTCGGATATTCCTTGTTGGAAATGCCGGTAGCAAATTTCAACTCAAGTTCAGCATTTTTTATGAGCATTACAAGTTGTCCGCCGTTGATACCCATATCTTCTGCTTTTTTGAGAAGTTCCTGCCTTTTGGCTTCTGTCATTCCTGTTCTGACATATTGTTCTATTTGTTGTTTAAGATTGTCAAAATCTGTCATTTAAATATTTTTTAGAGTTGTTTATCACTTATCCAACACAAAAGAGTCTTCTGAATCTTTGTCGTCGTCGATGTACATCACAACTGTGTATGAACCCGGCTCAAGGTTCTGCGTGGTTTTGTTCCATGTTACTGTTCCGGTGATTGTTTCACCTTCGTAATCTGCCACGGTTTTTACAGTATAAGCGATGTAGTTGCCCTGATAATAAAATTCGCCTTCAGGATTTTTCAGTAACGAACCCTGTTGGTCGTGAATTCTGAAATACAGGTTTACCATCCCTTTTGTAGCATCAGGATTGCCCTTTAGTGTGTATTTGATATTCAATTGTTGTATTTTTTTCGCTTTGCGTTCTTTCGGTTGTATTACTTTCAACGAACCGGTAATTCTTGAAACCTTGGTGTTGAGGTTTTCTATTGTGGTGTTCAGTGTGGAGTTTTCTGCCGTAAGGTTTTCCACCTGAGATTCCAAACCCCGTACTTTGGTTTTGAGATCCGCAATTTCAATTTGGGTTTGTTTCAACTGTTTTTGCTTGTCTTCGATATTTGAATACATCAATTGTATCAATTTATCCATCGAAGCATGTTGAAAGCCCGAATTTTTCAAATCCTCAGCCAATTCCTCGTTTTTCGCGATTAGATTTCTGATTTTTTGAATGTATTTTTGTAGTTGATTGTTTTGATTGTCAGTTGCTTTGCCGTTCGATTTGATTACACTTTTCAGCGAATCAATCGATCTTTGAAAGTTCTCAATGCTGTCTTGGATATCTCCAAACTGGCTGAGATGTTTGTCGTAACTTTTCAATAGTTCTGATTTTGTACTGTCTCTGTGGATGTATTCTTCCAAAATCAGTTGTATACTGTCACAATATTCGCAATTTGCATTTTGAATACATGACGAATTAAAAAACATCGAAGCTGTTGTAACAGCAATAATTAACAGAAAATATATTTTTTTCATAATAATCTGAATTTTAGAGTTGAATATAGTCTATTTTTCCTGAATTGGTTTTGAAAATCACTTTGCCCGCCGTAGTACGAAGCAGTTTCCCCGTTCCTAATGGAATTTTGCTTTTGGGAGTTTCTGTTTGCAGAAAATCAAAAGTATTGTTTATCAAATCAACTTCGCATCTGCAATTGGATTGTACCGGCACAAAATCACATTTCAGGTCATAAATCATGTATGTTTTTCCTTCTTCTATGACTACATCCTGAACTGTTATCAGGATATTTTGGTCGTTGTAATTTGCAGAAAACAAGTTGAGAAGATCCTCTTTTTGAATCGGTTCGTTTTTCATTTTTGAGTATCTCAGATGGGTATAATCCCGTCCTTTGTTGAAATCTGCGTTTGTGAAAATTAGTATCGACAATACTACAATTACTATTATTGCCAATAATATATGCACAATTCTGGGTACAAACGACTTCTTTTTTCTTGAGTCTGATGAAGTTTTGTATTTAAATTCTTCACTCATAGTTCAATTTTATTGGTTTGTAATTACGGTTAATAGCAACTACAAATATATTAATTTTTATTGTTAAACAAAAGGATTTTTTAATTTTTAAAATTTTTTATCAAATTTAATTTTTAATATTTCCGAACCTAAAAAATTATTCTTTACTTTGCATGTCATTAAAAATATAAAAACGATGAACGAAGAAATACAAAACGACGGCGAAATACAAATTATTTCGCTAAAAGATGAGGACGGCAATGACAGAGATTTTGAAATCATTGACGAATTGGATTACGAAGGTGTACATTATTGTGCTCTTCTGCCATATTATGAGGATGTTGAGGAACTCGATGCAAAATCAGAAGATGATGATACTGAAATCCTTATCATGAGCCTTATGCCGGACGAAAACGGTGATGAGTATTGTGAAATGATTGAAGATGATGATCTTTTTGAAAAAGTAACAGCGATGTTTGATGAACGTATCGCTAAGATGTACGACGATGAGGAGAACAACCCGGAACCTCTCTTGGGTGAATAAAATTCTTTGACATCTAATATTTTTACTAAAATAACAAAAAAGACTGCCGTAAGACAGTCTTTTTTTTGTTTTTACAAGTTAGTCTACAAGTACAAATCCAGCCCAGAAAAACGGATGCGAAAATCTGTTGCCGTCTCTCAAATATTGTTGCGCAATTTGTAATGATTCTCTTGGAGTTTTTCCTTGTGTGAGCGAGGTATAGAATTTTCGCATAAATTGCGATGTTCCTTCGTCAGAAATACTCCAAAGTGTTATCAATATGGATTTTACGCCGGCAAGTTTGAAACCGCGTTGCAATCCGAAAAGTCCGTTGGCGTTTACATGTCCCAAGCCGGTTTCGCATGCTGACAATACTGCAAGTTTGGTGTTTGACAAATCCAAATCAGATATTTCGTCGGTTGTTAAAATACCGTCATCGATATTGTACGGAATTTCTTTTTGTTGCAAATAATTGTTGACTCCAGCAAATACCAAACCTGTGGAATTCAGTATCGCATAATCAGTTAGATTGTCATCGTCAATATTGTCGTTGTAATATCCGTGGGATGCTACGTGAATAATATCCTGATTTTTACCTGCATAGATTTTGAAACTTTCTTCTACTGCCGAATCGCCTTTTATGAATGTAACATCTTTTCCAATTGCTTTTCTTTCAATATATTCACACTCTTCAAAAGTTGAATGAAGATATTTGTATTCTGTTGTTGACATTTTTCTTGTAGCAGTTTCAGCTTTGTTGTCGGATTTTTCCGATAGTTTTACACGTTGACAATATCGGTTTTCGATATTTGGCATCAATGTTTTTACAATTGAAGCTTGAGTGTTGACATCGTTGGTGTAATTGATACCGCCATACATCAGAATTTTATTAAAATTGAAATCCACGGCAGCGGTTATAATTTGTGCCGTAGAGGAAATTCTCTGCATCTTGAATGCGTCGTTCATTCTCAGAGAATCCTGATATTTAAGGTTTTCCAACGCTACAGAATACAAGTATCCGGTAGGGGAGAAGTATATTTTGTCGGGTCTTCCAAATTTGTCGAATATCTTTTTCCAAATAAAATCACATAATTTTTCGTCTTCGTAGATGGCTTTGATATTGTTAGGAAGTCGCTGTTCCAATGCTTTTTTCAGTGTAGTGTTGTCGCTGAGTTTGTAATCTTCAAATTCTTTTTTTGTGAAAATCGGAATAATTTCCGGAGCTTGCGATTTGTTGTTGAAAACTATTGCCACGTAATTGTAGTTGCAAAGTTCTGGGTGCGATTCTTTGAAATAGTTTTCGTAACTGAATATTTCCGAAAATTCTACAGCAATCTCACCGTCTGCAAGTTTCGATTTTGCCTTATCGAAGTCAACATCCAAAATATTGCTGATGTCAGAAGGAAATTTGTTTATGATTTTGTTTTCAAGTTCTGTTGCCAAATATGTCATACTTATTTGTTGCTCCTCCGAGAGATTGTTTTCGGGATCGCGCAACATCTTTTTTATTGTAGAAAGATCGTTGTAAATATCTTCAAGTTCGGGTTGAGATTTCAGCAGATTGCGCGTTCTGTTTTGTGCTACAAACTGCATGTTTTTCTGGTCTAATTGTATTTGATAAACCTTTTTGGCATAATCGGGATTATATTTTTCGGTCATCAATGCGCCGAGCAATGCCTTGGAGCAGCCGATATTTACTCTGTTCCAAAGTTGCATATATTCGTCGTCGTTGAGATAAACGAAATTGTTTTTCATGTATTGGTGAATCAAATCTGTACTTTTTGTAAGATTGGTTATAAGCGCATTTTTGTTACCCATGAAATATTCCGAAAATGCTTTGTCTTCGTAAAAGTTGATTACTCTCAGGTTTTGTTCGTTTCTGAAAACTGTAGGCAAAATTTTTTCAAGTATCGAAATTGTTTGTTTGGTGTTGGAGTAATCGTTGAGTGCGATATCGCTTTTCAGTTCCATTTGTTTCATTCTGAATGATTCTATAGAAACTGATGCTTTTTCTTTGTTGAGAATTTCGTACGATTTTCTGCTGAATTTTCTGCATTGTTCAAAATTGTCGTACTGAGAAAATCCTTCGGCGATACTTCTGCAAAAATTTGCCATTTGTATGCTTGTATCGTTTTGAAACTTGGTTTCTGCTAATTTTACAAGTTTTTGAAATTCGTCGTACATGCCGATTTTGTTGACAATTTCTATTCTTCCGTCGCAATCCCAGATATCATAATTCATGTAAACATCGCGGTTGAATCCCGGAACTTCTTTTTCTTTTTGGTCTAAGATTTTGTCGAAAACTATTGACGCGGAATCCCAATATGTTATACACAATGGATAGTTATTGAAAATTTCGTAATATGTTACTTGTCCGGTGTAATATTTTACACTATCGTAATTTGTACATTCACCGGATTTTTGCAGAGCCTGAAATGCAAGTTCCATATTGCGGTGAAACAGTTTCATTTTGTTGACATCGTATCCGTTTTCTGTCATTGCAGTTACCTGTTTGATAGCAGTTTCCATTTCGATGCGCGGAAGTTTGTTTTCAGCACAAAGATTCATTACTTCGCTGTAATACGCCAATGCGGTGTTGTAATCGTTCATTCCGGCAAACATATCTCCAAAATCGCAAATCAATTCGGTGTATTTTGAAATTGAGATGTTGTCGTTGGAATGTTGACTGCAAAAATCTATAGCCGGAGCCGCCAATTTCGCTCCTTTGTGATACAATCCGCGCATTTTGTAACTGTCGCAAAGTGCTGAATATGTCATAATTACGAGCGAAAGTGAATTGCTTTGTTTAAAATGTTGCAAGGCGAGTAAAAAATATTTTTCTTCGTCTTCGCGTTTGTTGTCCCAGCCTGCCAACAATCCCATGTTGTATTCTTTTTTCGCCAAAATTTCATAACTTTTGGTCGTTTGGATTTTCAAGATGTTAACAAGACTGTCTGCTACTTGATACGCTTCAGCATGTTTGTGTTTTTGGGTAAGTTCATCAATACGAGCCAATTCTCTTGATTCTATTTCATCTTGAGTTTGGGCTTTTAGCGAATAGGGAAATAATGTTGTACAAAAAATCAGTCCTAAAAAGAAATATATCTTATTCATTTAATTTTGTAAAATATAAAAATACGGCATCAGCCCATTTCTTTTTCGATTTAGGTTGATACCGCAGATATTGATTTGTTTAACTATAGTCTAAATTTTTTTTCTTTACAATTAGTCTTCTCTATACCAATTTGCATACATCGCATAATTGTCTACAATGCGGTTGATAAGGTCTTTTTGAAGTTTTTCGTCTACATTTTTCAGTTTTTTGGCGGGGCATCCGGCGTAGACAGCTCCGGGTTCGGTTTTTGTACCTTTTGTTACAACAGCTCCTGCCGCTACAATGCAATTGCTTTCTATTACAGCATCGTCCATCACAATTGCGCCCATTCCGATAAGTACATTATCTTTGATTGTACAGCCGTGAACAATGGCATTGTGAGCTATCGAAACATTGTTGCCGATATTCAACGGACTTGTTTTGTAGGTAGCGTGCAAACACGCATTGTCCTGAATATTAACGCGATTGCCGATTCTTATTTGATGAACGTCGCCGCGTATTACGGCATTAAACCACACATTGCAATCATCGCCCATTTCTACATCGCCGATGATTGTACAATTTTCTGCAAGCCAAATATTTTTACCGAATTTCGGGGTTTTACCCAATAATTTTTTTATTAGTGCCATTTAAAATAGTTTATTTTTTTGTTTTATTATAGTATGCAAATGTAATAATTTTTTTTGTGATTTACGTAAAACTCATATTTTTTTAGATTTGTAACGGTCGGCATTGAAAAAATTCGTACCTTTGCACCTCAAAAATTTGGTTATAGAAAAAAATGAAGCGATTTGTAGTAACAGTACGCAATCATAGAACTTTAGGTTATATTTTAGCACCATATATTATTGAAGAATCTGAAAATCAGGAATTTTTCAAGATTGTAGAGTCCGTGGTTGCCGAAAACATCTCACTGAATCCCGAAAAATATACAGATTTCCAGCAAGAAATTGTAAAAATTGCTGAAAATTATTCCGATACTCAGATTAGAAAGACTTACGGCGGTAGAAAATATACCAATAATAATGACTTCTTAAAACAGCTTACTCCGGAATATATCAATGATTATATCAGACCTTCTATTGATAAAAAAATCATTCAGATAATTGACATCTGTAAGCAAAACGGTATACGTCTGTATTTCAAGCACGACAATCTTAATTCTATTTTCCCTGAAGACGAGATTATTATAAGTTCGCGCCTTGCAAATGCGGTTTTCAATTTTACGCGTTTGGCTGACGAAACCCGTTATTTTCTTTCCGTTCGTTACAAAAATAAGGATGTAACATTGCTCAACAAGGCGGTGTTTGTACTCAGCAACAATCCGTGTTATATCATTCTTGGCGACCGTCTTTACATGTTTGAAGATATTGATGCCAAGAAGTTTATGCCTTTTACTGTAAAAGAATATGTATCTGTAGCAAAACGGGTTGAAGAGCAATATTATCAAAAATTTATCAAAAACGCCATTACTTCGGGTGCCGTGGTAAGAGCCGAGGGTTTCAAGATTGAAAATTTAAAAGTTTTTCCTCAGGCGATTCTTTCCGTAGAAAGAGATTTAACCGGCGAGACAATTTTTCAGCTCTATTTCCGCTACAACGACATCGATTTCAAGATTGACAGTCCGAACAAAATTGTAGTAAAATTAATTAACAAAAACGATAATTATACTTTTACAAAACTTGTTCGTGATATTCAGTCCGAAGCCGATATTGAGGAAGAAACATTCAAGATTTTTCCAAACCGAATAAATCCCGGAGTTTTCAAAGTAAAAGCTCAGGGCAACGACCACGAGGTACAACGCGCCTTTGCAATCAACGCTCTTAACGCCAACAAAGACCGTCTTACTGAAGCGGGAATTAGTATTCAACTCGTTGGTTTTGAGAAAGTTTACTACACCGGAAAAATTGATATCGCAATTACTGTTAATCGCAACGAAGATTGGTTTGATGTCTATGCCGTAGTAAAACTTGACGATATAGAAATTCCGTTTATTTCGCTTAAATATTACATCCTCAACAATATCCGTGAATTTTCGTTGCCGGACGGTAAGGTTGTAATCTTGCCCGAAGAGTGGTTTGAGCGTTATAAAGCATTGTTTGCAAGCGGTGTTATCAACAAGGAAACCAACTCGATACAACTGAAAAATTATCAGTATTCAGCATTGTCGAGTCTGCCTTTGGAAACTTCGCTTCAGGAGCGTATTCATAAATTGGAAAACGATCTTCTCGACATGGGACATCTGCCCAAAGACCAGCCAAAATCAGTAAATGCAACATTGCGTCCGTATCAGGTAACAGCTTTCAACTGGCTGAAAATGATGAGGAATTACAATTTCGGAGCTTGTCTTGCTGATGATATGGGTTTGGGTAAAACACTTTGTACATTGTCGTTGCTTTCAGAAAGTACAGTTTGGGACAAAACAACTTTTGAGGACGGATTGTTTAGTTTCCCTACCAAAATTCCGTCGCTTTTGTTTGTGCCGAAATCATTGATTTACAATTGGGTAAACGAGGCTAAGAAATTTGTTCCGAACATGAAAATCCTTGAATTTGTGGGTCAGAACCGAGGTGAAATGGTAAAATCTTTTCCGCTTTACGATTTGATTATTACAGGATACGGAACACTCAGAAACGATGTTGAAATACTTGCTCAACATCAGTTCAATTATATAATTCTTGATGAAAGTCAAGTTATAAAAAACTCTACGTCAAAGACTTACCAAAGTTTGTTGAAACTGAAATCCAATCACAGACTTACACTTACCGGTACGCCGTTGGAAAACTCTTTGACGGATCTTTGGTCGCAAATCAATTTCTTGAATCCGGGTTTGCTCGGAAATCTACAGATTTTTAAGAAACGGTTTGTAAATCCAATCGAGAAAAATCACAACGAAGAAACTTCAAAACGGTTGAAACATCTGATTTATCCGTTTATACTTCGTCGTACCAAACAGCAGGTACTCAACGATTTGCCCGAACTCATGGAACAAACCATACTTTGCGATATGACCGAAACTCAAAAAGAACTTTACGAGCGTGAGAAATCCAAAGTTCGCAATTCAATTCTCGAAATTGTGGACAACGGTGTTTTTGAAAAATCTGCCGTTACAGTTCTTCAAGCTCTTACCAAACTTCGTCAATTATCTTGTAACCCAAGTATGATTGATAATGATTATCAAGGCGGTTCGGGCAAATCAGAAGAAATTATTTATACTTTGATTAATATTATTTCTCAGGGACACAA
This sequence comes from Bacteroidales bacterium, assembly GCA_017541145.1. Lineage (GTDB taxonomy): Bacteria > Bacteroidota > Bacteroidia > Bacteroidales > UBA3824 > UBA3824. The sequence goes on from JAFXZT010000132.1 coordinate 19,154, forward strand.
AGTATTGATATTTTCATCTTTTGTACAACATCTTAAACTCATTGCGGGCGAGCTTGTAAAGAACGACATCGGATATTCCATGTTGACGGGCAGCACCGAAAACCGCGAAGCCGAGGTTAAGAAATTCAATTCCGACGAGGTTTCGGTATTTTTGATTTCGATAAAAGCCGGCGGTACGGGACTTAATCTTACACAAGCCGATTACGTTTTCATAATAGATCCGTGGTGGAATCCGGCTGTTGAAGATCAGGCAGTTGCACGCGCTCACCGTATGGGACAGAAAAATTCGGTTATGGTTTACCGTTTTATTTCAAAAGATACAATCGAAGAAAAAATTCAGCGTTATCAGCGCAAAAAAGCCGATCTTGCCGACGCTTTTGTTTCCGAAACAACGGAATTTTCAGCAGATCTTAAAGAAGAAGTTTTGAGAATATTGGAGTAGGGGAGACGTCCTCTACTCTGTTTTCTTTTCTGTAAAATAACCTTTGCCGCCGTTGCCGTCAATTTTTGCAAATTTGATATTACTTTCTTCGTAATTGCCGGGGCAAACTGTACCTTTTCCGCCCGTGAGAAGTGTATCACCTTCAAACATCTGTTCGCCTTGGGCTTGTTTGGTTACAAAGTTTGTTGATACATAAATGGTTTTCAGATTGTTGCATTGTTGAAACATCCCGTGCATGTTGTAAACTCTCGAAGTGTTGAAACTTGAAATATCCAAAACTTCCAACTGTTTGCAATTCAGAAACATCGCGAGCATGTTGTTGACTTTTTCCGTATTGAAATTTTGGAGGTTGACTTTTTTTAGATTTTTACAGTTGCAAAACATCTTGTTCATCAGTTTAACATTTTCTGTATTAAAACCGGACAAATCAACTGAATCCAAATTTGTACAATGAGAAAACATCGTACTCATATTTTTCAAACTGTCGCTAATTACAAGTCCGTAAGTTACTTTTTTGAGTTCTTCGCAATTTGAAAACATCCCGCTCATATTGGTAACTCTCTTGAAATTGAATCCCGACAAATCTATTTCTGTAAAATGAAAACCGTTTTTACCCGAAAACATCTCTGAACAATTTCTTCCCAAAACAATTGTTGAATCTTGACAATAATATAAGATGTTGTTTCCGTTTTGAGCGAAATGAATTTTTCCTGCGATAGAATATTGTACAGAATCCGGTTTTTGTCTTACGCGGACAAATTTTCCGGAAGTATTCATATTTTTAAGAATTGTTGTAATTTCGCTTGCCTCGCAACTTACGCCTTGAGCATTGCAAAGCTGAAAAATATTTAATAAGCAAATTGTTATCAGAATCTTGAGTTTCATGATGTTAGTTATTTTTACGTTTGTTATGAAGAATCTTCGGCTTTCTTTTCGTACTTTTAAAAAAGATTTTTGCAAATGTAAATAAAATAATGGTATTTAACAAAATCGGCATAAAGTAGTTGCCGTGGCACAGTTAAATCTTCGGAATAGTTTGCTCCCCAACGTTGCATAGCATACCATTCGTAACGTATGCCTGTTTCTGCCTTGTTTCGTGCTGAAAGTTGCTTCTTGTATTGCAAAAGATGTTGATAGATAGCGGGATATTGTTCTTTGAAGGCTTGTTCCGCTTTTTCTGATGCACCTTGAATTGTCGAATCTTTGTGCAATGGGAAATGCCACGGAATGTACACCAACCACAGCCCTGCCCAATCGTAGCCGTACCTCTTGATGTCCCTGCCGCGCAAAATGGGTCGTTTTCATTATGCCTTTTTCAAACCTCGGTCGGCAATGAACTTTGCGAGGGTATTTTTATTGACCTTGCAGATACGAGCGATTTCACGTTGAGAAACATTTTCTGCCAACAAAGCCACAACAAGCGATTCTTTGTAATGAAGTTTGTGTTTTTCGTCGGCGGTCTTTTTACCTTTTGGTCGTCCAAGTTTTACGCCGTCTGCCTTGCGCTTTGCCAACGCCTCTTTGGTGCGTTGACTAATGAGGTTGCGTTCAATCTCCGCACTTAGACTAAACGCAAAGGCAAGCACCTTCGACTGAATGTCGTCACCAAGGCGGTAGTTGTCTTTGATAGTCCAAACACGGCAATCCTTTGACATACAGATATTAAGGATTTCCATAATCATAAAAAGGTTTCTGCCAAGGCGCGAAAGTTCACTGCAAATTATGATGTCGCCCTTGCCAACCTTTTTCAAGAGCGCACCAAGTTTGCGTTTGTCGTAATTCTTTGTGCCAGAAATCGTTTCCTCAATCCAACCGTCAATAATGAGGTTTTCACGACGGCAGAAATTTGAGATTTCAAACCGTTGGTTTTCCACCGTCTGTTTGTCAGACGA
>JAFXZT010000020.1 GCA_017541145.1 Bacteroidales bacterium
CCGCCCGTGGCACGGTATTCTTTGATGCCCATAACTTGTCCTTTTTGTGATACAACAACGCTATCGCCTTGACCGTCAGTGATTAATGTTTGTGCCGGAGTTTTGTCGGGGTAAACGTCGGTTTCGGTTGTTGAACCGTCGTCGTTCACTATAACTGCCACAAAATCCCCATTTTCACGGCGGTAAAGGTAATCAAATTTTTGATCAATTACAATAGTGTCTTTGATTTTTGACGAAGTTGCAAGAGAATTTCCATCTTGCCAAAGCTCTTTCACAAATTCCGCAATCTTCTCAGGCTCAATCATTCCGCCCGGCACGTCGATGCTACGGTAACGTGTCGTAATTATCTCATTGTCAGTGTTAATTTATTTTTGAGATGTTCGGACTTTTGGTTTGAATATAAGTTTTGAGACCGTTTGTTACCGACATGTAAAGTTGGATTTGCAAATTAGGCTCTTTAAAGTCTGTGTTTCTGACAATTACGGTCAACATCCCCGCATTTTGGGCGAATAATAATCTGAAAGTTTTGCGCTATAATTTCCGCAACCCAAAATACTGATATTTATCGAGTTAGAACCTTGTGCAAAGACAGCATTTTGTTCCACCTTTGACTTTCTCGTTTTTTTTAACTTATTTTGTACTTATTTATTTACTCAAAATTTGCAAATCATGAAAAAATTCAATATATTTGGTATAATCACAATTATACTTTTTCTGGCAATCGCAGCTTGCGGGCCTTCGGTATACAAAATCAGTATGCACGGCAACAGATACGATGGAAAAAATGTCAGAGTAAAAGGCAAGGTAATTAATACTTTGCATCTCGACGACTTGAATTATTTTGTGATTAAAAGAGGTAAATATCATGTAAATGTTGTTACAAATGATTTTTTGCCCGTTCTCAACGACAATGTTACTGTAAGAGGTAAAATTATCAGCAAGTTTTACTATCAACGGGACACTATTGTTGTGATTAAGGAAAATACTAAGGCTAAAAAAAGTAAAGACAATATTTTCAATAAATCGGTTAGATAAACAAAGATTTTTCATAATATGAAATTATTTTGGTTTACAATATTACTATTATTAGTTAACTTCTTTTCGCTTCATGGTCAAAGCCTTGAAGTGATGTCGGTAAACGACGGTGCTTATCCCGAAATTATGGTAAGGGTAAAGGTTTCCGGCTCTGAAAATGACAGTATTTCGATATTAGAAAAAGGTAATACTGTGGTTTGCGATATTCAAAACTCGGATCCGTCGCAAAATTATGATGAAAGGATGTTTGTTTTTTTGGTGGAAGACTCGTATTATTTTCATCACAAGGAAGTGTTTCCTCATCTAAAAAAAACTCTCATGGAAATTGCCAACAATATCGGTAAAAAGGATAATCTGAATATTTTGTATTTTGGAACTCCCGGCAGAATTGTAAAAGCTCTCAGCGCCGGTCAATCTCAACATCCTGATTTGATGCGGAATAATATTGAAGATTATTTTTTACCTCAAACTGATTCTACTTTTATTGACAACAGATTGTTTGAATCTATCAGCAAGAGTTTGGATTATATCAAAAGTCAACGAAATAATAATAATGCTATAATTTTTACTATAATTTCGCGCGGTCTCAATCTCTCTAATGTGAGGGAAATGCCGGAAGAGGTAATCAATGATATCAAGAAAACGGGATTATATGTAAATGTAATGATTTATGATTCTGAATCTTACAACTGTAAACGAGAACTTGAAAATTTGGCTCAGTTGTCTGACGGTGATTCTTATATTTTTACTGAACACAATCTTGAATCAAAGTTGCTACAAGTAATGGAGAAGATGAGCAAGGTAAAACCAAGAAACTTGTATCAAGAAAAAATAATAAGATTTAATGCCGCTCAAAAAGGAACTTCAAACAGTTTTGTAATAAAATACGGCAACAAAGAGGAACTTTGCGAATACACCAATCCCAATCAGACAAGTTTTTTAGGAAAGTATCCGATTGCAATCGTAATTATAATCTCTGTATTACTGATTTTAACAGCCGTAATACTTTATCTGAAAACCCGTACCAAAGTGTTGAGACATATTGACGCAAGCGCACAGGAAAAGATGAAAAATATCATGGCTCAAAACAAGAGTTTGAAACATGAATTGGAAAAATACAAACGCCATCCGATAAGTATTCTGAAAAGTTTTGACAATTTTAATATCGACGAAAATTTGATAGGTTCGGGCAAGATGATTCCGAAACTTTTGGTACAAGATCAGGATCAAAAGATGGTATTTGACCTCAGCAAGATGATAATGACTATTGGCAGAAAAGAAAGTAATGATATTGTGCTTCAGAACCGTACAGTATCGGGCTCGCACGCTACTCTTAGTTTTGAAGGCGGTGTGTTTTATATTACTGACAACAATTCTACCAACGGTACTTTTATAAATGATATTAAAATCACCAAAGGCAAAATCTGTCCTAACGACATCGTAAGAATAGGTTCGGTATTTGCCAAAATCAATTACTAAAAGGGAAATCTAAGAACTTGATTTTTCTTATATTTTTCCCTGACATATAAACACTCACAAAAAAAACAACAATAAAATAATGGAGACATCCAAAACCAAGGAACTGACCAACTTTCATTATATCAGCCTTACCGACACGGGCAATGTGCGCGAAAACAATGAGGATTATCTCGGATATTTCGACACGATAAACGGTCATATATTTGTAGTATGTGACGGTTGCGGCGGTTTGCCCTGCGGTGAAAAAGCGTCACAAACGGTGGTTAACTCTCTGAAATTTTTCTTTTCAAACTTTTATTACAAGGATCCGTTTCAAGCAATAAAAGATGCTGTAGATTACGCTCAAAACCGTATTCGAGAAGAAGAACGTGAGGATTCATCATGCGAGGGTATGGCTTGTACAATGGTTTTGGTTTTGATAAGATACAACAAGGCTTATTATGCTCACATCGGAGATTCAAGGATTTATTATTTTACCAAACGGGAACTTACACAACTCACCAAAGACGACAGTTATGTACAAATGCTTGTTGACCAAGGGAAACTCACACCTCAAGAGGCAGAATCGCACCCAAGGAAAAACGAACTTGTAAGGGTAATGGGCATGAATCCTCCGTGTCAACCTCATATTTGCAGCCGTCCTATCAATCCCAACGACGGCGATTTGGTTTTGCTTTGTACCGACGGTCTTTACAATATGGTAAAAGAACAAGATATCAAAGCAACACTTGCTCACCGCGGATATATCGAGGACAAAGGCATGGAACTGATAAAGGCAGCCAAAAACAACGGCGGTCTTGATAATATCACGTTGCAGATTATTAAATTTTATAATGTTGACTACGAAAAAACCGAGCAGCGACCCGCAATTACGGAATTTGTCAACAAAAACAAAAGTAATATTCTGATTGGCGTAGCTGCTGCATTGATACTGATAATCGGATTGATGTTTTCGATGCGATATACCAAAGATAATCAATGCGAAGTTTATACAAATCAAAAAAATATATTCTTAAAAATAGACCCTGACACAATACCCGACACCGATTCGCTGTTAGAAACATTCGGATTGGATTTCAGTAAAGTGGTTTATGTAAATCAAGGCGGTAAAAAACTGATAAATTTACCTATACGAAAAATTGTAACGGTAAGATATTATGATACAATTTACACTTTGGCAAAACTGTATCACACTACACCGGAAAAAATAATGAAAGTAAACGGACTGAAAAGCGAACATCTCAAGCCCGGAACCGAACTTATAATATTATGACAACAAACAACAAAAACCCATTGATAGGAAGGCGTTTAGGAAATTACAAAATAGAATCCCTAATAGCAGACGGCGGCATGAGTAGCGTATTTGAAGGCGTACACATGTTGCTTGGGCGGCGTGTGGCTATCAAACAGCTTAACCCGTTGTTGGAACAGAAAGAAGGTGTAAAAGAACGTCTTAAAAACGAAGCTGTTACACTATCAAAACTCAAGCATCCGAATATCGTAACTATTTACGACTATATTGAATGCGAAATCGGTACGTTTATTATTGAAGAACTGATAAAAGGTATACCTCTCAACGAATACCTGAAAACCGAATCAGGACCGATACCGGAACCAAAAGCTATTAAGTATATGATTCAAATGCTTGATGCCGTGGGATATATGCATTCTAAAAATATAATTCACCGCGATATCAAACCGGGAAATTTTGTAATAACTCCCGACAACGAAATCAAGATGCTTGATTTTGGTATTGCCCAAATACTCGACCATACAGCGCCTCATATCACTCAGCCGGGTACAAAGGTCGGTACTGCGTTGTATATGAGTCCGCAGCAAGTAAAAGGTCAGCCTTTGGACAGACGAACGGATATCTATTCGCTTGGTGTTACATTTTTTCACATGATAACAGGTCAGCATCCGTACAGCAGCAAACTTTCGGAATATGATATTTACAACAAAATCATCAACGAACCTTTGCCCGAACCGATGTCGATATACAAAGGCGTATCAACTCAGATGCAGGAAGTGATTTTTAAATGTTGCGCCAAAAAACCTCTTGACCGTTATCAGGATTGCGGACAACTAAAACGCGATATTCTCAGCATTGCCAAAACTTACGAAAATAATACCGAAAGTGCCAACACTCAGGTATTTGACCTCACGCCCGAAGAAAAAAGCAAGAAGGTAATAATCTGGAAAAACGCCGTAATGATGGCTGTAGTTGCAATTTTTCTAATTGCAGTATGCGTTTCGGTTTTTACATTTGGAAATCAAGACCAAATGCACGTAATTGCCGACAACTCATATCTTTACGAGGCTGACAGTATAAATTCTAAACGGATTGATAATCTGAATTACGGCGAAATTGTAAAGATAATGACCGACAAGCCGGAACACGAAAGAAAAGGTATCACATGGATAGAAGCTGTTTCGGTACGAGGTGTAAAGGGTTATATCCAAAAGAATTATGTTGCCTCGTCAAAAATTTATCAACAGATAAACTCGATGTTTTTCAACAAGGAAGCCACCGAGCAAACTCCAAACGAGTATAAACTTGTATTGTGGAAATATTTTGTAGAAAACAAATTTTTCAGGAAATCGTCGTCACAATGGAAAATTACCGGCGAAAACAACAACAGCAATTTGGAATACAACGGCATTTGCTCAGGATATTTCAACAACAACGAAACTCTTGACTATGCGTGCGTAATTCATAACACTATTGACAAAAATTGTAAACTGTTGATATTCTTTGATAACAGCGACGAGAGCATAGCATTGGATTACAATACAGAAATAAAAATCCGCACCATACCCAAAGGCGAAAGCGGCGGCGGATGGTATCTCGGCAACCGATATACAAGAACTATCGGCAACGGTTCGCAATACGAAGTAAACAAATATGAATTTTTGCCTTCGGACGGTATACTGATTTTCGATGTGGAAAAGGAAGTGAACACAATTTGCCTGTTCAACACCGAAGAAAACAAAATTCATCTGACTGAACAGCCTAAATAACTAACAGTCAGAAGAATTTTCATCGAATTCCAATTCCATACCGCAACGAAACATCATGATATTTTCGTTTACTTGATGCATAGTTTCAAAAGCATTGTCTCCTGTACAATGTCCGGTATAAAACTTTGTATCAGGGTAATTATCAAGCATCTCACGGGCAATAAACTGCAATTCGGTTTCTGACTCAAAACTCTCATTCAAATGCGGGTCTAAGAGATGGAAACCGCCTAAGCAAATATCAACCTTGCGGTCTACACTATTCAAAATATTGAGAATTCCGTGATGAGCGCAGCCCGTAAACAGCAAACCGTCAACATAGAAAACAAGTTCGTGTTCAAAATTGTCAGGTACAAGTCCGCGACCATGATTCACAAAAAGATTGCAATTGCCTTTAGGAATTGTAAAATGAAAACGCAAATCGCCGTAAACCACAAAATCGTCAATCAAAGTTTCTTCACGAATTTCAATAAAACGGTTGCCATAACATGAATAATCAAGCGGTGTACTTATACTGTGAAGGAATCTTCGTTTAGAAAAATATTGAGCTTTACGAATATTAGGTGACAACAATACTTTGGCTTTGCTATTGATATCCAAGAAATAACGCAATCCGCCAATATGATCGCTATGACCATGAGAAATAAAAACATAGTCAACATCCTGAAGTTTTACGCCAAGCACCGAAGTATTTTTGATAAATGCATCCGAAGCTCCGGTATCAAGCAGAAACTTATGTTTATCAGTTTCCAAATATACCGACAATCCGTGTTCGGTCCTCATCAGGGCATTACCTTCGCGATTATCAGATAAAATAACTATTTTTTTTATCATTTCAATAATACATCTTTTAGCAATAATCGCAAATATAGAATTTTTTTTTTAAATAATCGAGGCATAATATTACGTTAATAAAAAAAATTTATATATCTTTGCTGCCGATAAGCAAATTCAAAAGCCTATCAAAAGCTAACAACAATAACAAAAAGTCGAAAAATATAACATTTATAACAATAATTTTTAAAACTAAATTTAAAATGAAAAAAGTATTTTTATCTTTATTTGCTGCATTAGCAATGTTTTTTATGGTATCTTGCGGCGCTGCTGAAGGCGTACAAGATGGTGAAACAGCTGCAAAAGAATATGCTGAAGCATTCCAAAGCGGAGATCCTCAATCAATTCTCAATGCTTACAACTCTATCGCTACAAAATACGGTGCTAAATATCAGAGTGCAGGCACAGTAGCTTTGGCTGGTTACATCGGTGGTTTGTCTACAAAACTCGACGAAACCGACCCAAAAATCAACGGTACTTATTTCGGTATCATGTTAGCTAATGCTAAAATTCAGAACCTTGATGTAGAAAGCATCCAAAAAGCTGTTGACAACGCAAAAGAACAGTCTAAAGACAAAGCTGCTTTCCAAGCCGGTGTTGATTTGGCTGCTTCATGGTATGCTGCTCCAGCTCAAGAAGAACAACCTGCTGAAGCTGAAGGCGAAGGTGAAGGTGAAGAAGAAGCTGAATAATTTTTTAGCTGTTTTATAAAAGACTCTAAAAATATTTCAGTACTATTTGATATTGAATCTTACAATCCGGTTGGTTTCGCAAAAAACAACCGGATTTTTTCTTTTTAAAAACAATTCCAAGTTTCACAAGTATTAATTTACGACGAAAAGCAAAGGATGTAATCTTTTATTCTAACACCTCCAGTTTCCACCCTCTGAAAACAATAACCGCTGTGTGTAAATCCCATTTGCGGCTGAGGCATTTTTCTTGGATTCTGTGATCGGACAAATACCGTTCTAACTGTGCTTTTGCGTCTGCTTTGAGTTTGTTAACAACATCGTCAGAGGAGTTTTTGTTGCAGTATTTAAATTCA
>JAFXZT010000133.1 GCA_017541145.1 Bacteroidales bacterium
AAGACTTGATTTTCGAATTTAGGACAGCTTATTCGGCAAAAGATTAACCCTTTGCAATTTATAATCAAAAAAAAGCCCTCCAGGTATGTGTAGAGGGCTTGGGAGCGTATTGTCAAATTTTTCTCGGACACTAATAAAAAAATATATATCATTTTACTTTGATTTTTCGTTGTACAATCGTATATTTGGATGCGAAATCATAAAAGTATTTATTATGAAATATTTAGCGAATTTTATTATATTACTTTTATTATCAGGATGTTACCTTGATGACGACGGCTTCCCGACTCCATATCCGGAAAGTGGCGGAAGTAGTTATGACAATGGTTCCGTTTCTTCGGGCGGAAGAATAGAAAATCGAAGTGATGTTTCGGATTCTACTTCTTCTAGGCATGACGGTTCCGGATCTTTAGACGAAAGAACTGATAATCAGAATAATAATTATCAGGATCATTATTACAGTCCGTATTATAGTATCGATGAGGATTTAGGCATAATTTATCTCGTAGTTTACGGTTTGAAAGGCAAGACATTGGTTTTGAATCCTGTTGGAACTGCGATTTTTTTGCCGGAAAGTTTTGAGTTGGAAGGCAATTCTCTTTATCCGATTCCGAAAAACGGTTTTTATGCTTTCAAACCAACCAATTCTCAATACTACGAGTTTAGTAAGTACACTTTGAAATCTTGGAATACAGAAATGGATGGTTCCGGCGAGGATTACGCTCCGGGTTCTAAAATTTATATTGAAAAAAAATCAAAACTTTTGTGGGCAATTCCTAACGAACCGTATTCTTATAATCAGTCTGAAAATCTTGATTCACAAGAAGATGAAAATACCGGAAACAATGGCGGTGGCAACAGCAGTACTACAAATCCGCCGGTTACTTCAGGTATTGATAAACAAAATTCCACAATTACAATAAAAGGTAAAACATATAAATTGTATGGAAAAATAAAAATTGTGGAAAGTGGAGGCGATATCAAGGCAAAAATTGTTTCCAGCGGTCAGAATCTTCGTGTTCATCCGGGTAATGATTATAATTCGTGCGGAAAGTTTAAGTTGGTATCCTCCGGTTATGATTACAAAGTACAACTCGTAACATCCGGTGAAGATATCAAAGTGAAAATCACCGGTACAAGTAACGTAGGCTTTTAACTTCTTAAAATCGATGTATTATGAAAGAAAAATTTTTACTTTTATTGTTGGCTTTTTTGCCGTTATCAGCATTTTGTCAACAAAAATGGCTTTTAGCAAGTAATGACAACGATATTCAAACTCCTGAAACTGTCTATTCCAATGTAACAATTGATAAGAAAGCTTGTACTATTACTGTTAATGGTAAAACTTTCAAACTTTACGGAAAGGTACAGATTGTTGACAATTGGCCTGATATCAAAGTTGAAATCGTAAGTTCGTTTCCTGATTTGAAAGCCAAAATTGTGGATAATTGGGCAGACAGCTGCGGTGAATTTATTGTTACCGACAGTTGGCCGGATCTCAAAGTGCAAATTGTTACTTCGTTTCCCGATCTCAAAGTGCGTTTGGTAGATAATTGGCCAGGATTCTAAATTTTTTCAGACCGATTGTTCTACCAATTCTATCGTACCTTTGTCAACGAAAAACAAGTAACATTTGATATTGCGGTATCCCATTTTGTCGAGCCAATAAGCGTATTCCAACACTTGTGCAGAATATTCATCGTAATTATTGCCGAACTTGAAGTCGATTATAATTGTCTCGTTAGGATTGCTAACCACGCGGTCGGGAATTCTGAGATTTCCTTCTGTAGTTAACACGGCACGTTCGCGGATTATCTCTTTCCAATCGTGACTAAACCATCGCGCAACTTCCGGATTTTCAAAACATTCGTTTAGTTTGTCGTTCAAATCTTTGGCTTGTGCGTCCGATATTCTGCCTTGGTAACGCATTTCTTGAAGTACTACCGGAACATCTTCTTTGTACTCTATTTCTGACATCACATCGTGCATGAAAAGTCCGTAATTTATTCTTTCCTGTAGGAACGGACTTTGTTCGATAAAAAAGTCAGAAGCAGAACTTCTTGTGCTTAACTTGTTGTCCCATGCAGAGTTGCGATAGCTTTCAAGTTTAAATGAATGTCCTGTTTTTGCCTTGCGACCTTCATGTAGTTGGTGATGAACATCAATTAAAAGTTCGTTGTTGGCGGTATCAAAACTGTCGGATAGTTCTATCAGTTCTTTCGGTTGGTTGTCCGGCCATTTTATTACGCTTGGATCTACTTTGTCGTTGATTGTAAAATAAATCAAATCGCCAACGGAACTGAGTTTCGGCGTTTCTTTTTTGCCCTTTTTTTCCGGTGCTTTCGGCAGACAACAATAGATGTGCATTTCGTCAACAGGTCGTGTAAGTGCCACATACAGAAGATTTAACGCGTCTACATACATGTTGAATTTTTCACGGGCATAGTCTTCTGCAAATACCGATTTCGCCAACTCTTTTCCGTATTGAACCGGAAGTTTCGGAAAATTTTGAAACATGCTTTCTTGGGGCGGCGTTACCCAGATGTAATTTGTTTTGTATCCGCTGTTGTCCTCCAATTTCCAGTCGCAAAACGGAATAAACTGAATACTGAAATCCAAACCTTTGGATTTATGAACTGTCATTACATTTACAGCGTCTTGATTGTCAGAAGGTTGTATTGCTTTGTTTTTGCCGGATTCGTCCCACCATTGTACAAATTTGTTGAGGTCGGATGAATTTCGTTTTGTAAAATCCAAAACATAATCTTCAAAAGTTCTGATATATTCGCTGTCGCCTCGGAATTTTTCGTCGTAAAGTCCGAAACTTGATATAATTCTTTCGCAAAGGTCGTAAAGCGGAAGTTCATTGTAATTGTCAGTAAGATTCTGAAAATCAGACGGTAATATTTTTAACAACAAATCATTGTCTGTTGCGGCGGATAATATGAGATTGTCGTCAACGGGAAATCCTTCAAATTGAGGCTCAAATATCTGACAATAAGCGCGTAACATCTCCGTTCTCGCAAACAGATTTTCTTTGTTGTTGAGATATTTCATCGTGTTGATTACAAGTTTTACAACAAGCGAACTTGAGATATAGAGTGAATCTGCCGAAACAATATCGTAAGAACTTGCTCCCGGTTTTAGGTTCTGATATTTCATCAAAAAGTTAACGCAAAGCGCACCTTGAAAGCCTTTTCTTACAAGAATGCAAATCTTTTTGGCCTTTACGCCTTGTTTTATAAGCTTGTCTATTTCGTCAGCCATGCGGTTGAGCGATTCTACGTAATATTCCGAACAATTTTTGTCGGGCTGAATCATTTGCGTCAACTCGTTGTAACGGTCTTGTTGCTCGGGATCGTCTTTTAGAATTTGCGCTTCGTGTTCCAAATTGAACGTGCCTTGGGATTTCGCGTCAAAAAATACAACGTTTACTTTTCCGCCTGTACGGTCTTTGTTTGTCGGAATATTTTGATAAGCATCTTCATAAATATTTTTCAACGTGTCAAAATCCAAAGTTTCGCCGGTAGCGGAATCGTAGTGCATTTCCATGATGTGCGGCGCTTTTTTGAAAATCGCGTTGTTGAAATTTATGATATTTCGGCGGCTGCGATAGTTTGTATCAAGCGACATCTCTTTTATAGCATCCTCGCCCATTTCGGTTTTTACAGTATTATTCAGGAGCGACCACTCGCCGCCGCGGAATCGGTAAATTGATTGTTTGACATCGCCTACAATCATATTGTTGAAACCCAAGCCGTTGGTGTTTTCTATCAACGGTTTGAAAGTGTCCCATTGATGTCCCGATGTATCTTGAAATTCATCGATAAAGATGTGGTCGTATTTGTTACCGATTTTCTCAAAAATAAACGGCGCGTCGTTGTTTTTTACAAGTTGACTCAACAATTCCGTAGAATCCGAAACCATCATCATGCGGTTTTCTTCGCGGTATTGACTCATCATTTCTGCCAAATCGCCAAGCAACATGTACGCACTGAAATCTTTTCTTATGATTTTTGAGGTGAAATAATCCGGACCTTCGTTGTTGACTAAATCAATAATCTCCGACAAAATCGGTTTTAGTTTGTGACATATTGCCGGCATTACATCTTTCTGAATAGCAGTCGGTTTTGTCGGAAGCCAATCTTCACGGTCGTTGAATTTCAAGACTGTTGACGAAATTTCGCATGAAATTATTTTGTCGGGATTTGTTATGAAATTTATCAACCATTGACCGACATCTCTTCCGAGGTCGTTTTCTGTTGCACCGTTAAGATGCAAAATATTGTGAACTTCTTCCTTGGCTCGTTTGGCAAGTTGATTGGCTTTGTTTCTGAAATCCTTGTAAATTTCTTCTACAAAATTCAACATCGCATCAAGTTTGGCTTTGTATCCGTCGTCAAAACTTCTCAACAAATCCTGAAATTCTTCGGTGAATAATAAGTTTGCCACTTTTGTAACATGTTCCCGAAAATCCCAATTTTTGCCGTCTTCCACATTTTTTTCAGCCATGTCCTGAAATGCTTTTCTCAGGCGATCGTCTTCGTCGGATTTTATGAGCAACATCGCGATAACTTCTTGCAACACAGTATCATTATCGGTTTCGGTAGAGAAGTTGGAATTGATGTTGACATCGTAACAAAAAGCACGGACTACTCTCTGAACAAACGAGTCGATTGTTTTGAGGTTGAAATCGGAATAATTGTGCAAAATCGCTGTCCTGATGCGTTTTGCGCGTTCGGCTACATCGTCTGCCGTGAGGTTGGGAAAACGTTTTATGATGGCTTTTATATGGTCGCTCGGATGCTCAGGATCGTTGGCGGCAAGTATATCAAATTCTTCAAGAATACGTTCTTTCATTTCGCCGGCTGCCTTGTTTGTAAATGTTACGGCAAGGATTCTTGAAAACGCCATTGTGTCGTAAAACGCTTCAAAAAATTTGGAGTTGCCCAACGCAGGCGCAGTTTTTCCAAACGAATCTATTATAAATTGTTCAGCCAATGTATATGTTTTTCCGCTTCCGGCAGATGCTTTGTAGATGTTGAGCATGGATGTAGTTTTGTAAAAATGTTAAAAAGTAAAGAGTTGACAAACAAAATATTGATTTTTATATATTTTTGTCGTCTTCGTCGTCATCCTCTTCGTCGGTTTTGTGATTTGCCGAAAAACCGGTTCCGAGGGTGTAAATTATTAGTGAAATTGCCATGATTAATGCAAGTCCGAATTCTGCAAGCGCAAAAATTGACACTCCAAATATTTGGTATGTATCTTTGCTGAATATCAGTATCAACGAGGACGACAGTATCAATGTGCAGATTATTAATGTTTGAATAATCTTGTTGGTGGCTGTGTCCATTTTTTTTACAAAGAATCTGAAATCTTTGATGTTGATATTTCCTGATAGTTGACCGCGTCGCAATTTCTTGAGTATCAACGATAATTCAAGCGGCGAGTTTTCCAGAAAATCGGTGGCTTGCGATATATTTTGATTGATTGAATTTTTCAGTCGTTCGGGTGACATCCTTTCAAACTGTAATTTTTTGCCGTACGGTTTGAAAAATTCTGAAATCAAACATGTCGGCGTAATCGAAAGTGCGATATCTTCTGCCACAGCAAGCGACGAAAATGCGTAGAACACTTCGCGCGGAATTTTTATTTTGTGGTTGAAAGCTATCCGCATGATGCCAAACGAAAATTCACGCATATAATGTTCCGACGATTCCATGAAATAGAGATTGTCAACAAGAGCTTGTACTTCGTTTTTGAAAACTTGGTAATCGAAAATTTCCGGTGAAATTGCGATTTTTCTCAAGCTGTTTGCCAATACTTTTGAATTTTGCGTAGAGAGTGCTGCCACGATATCGGTGATATAGCCGCGTTGTTCGGTGGTGAGCAGCATTGTAGAACCGTAATCTGTAATTACAATTTTGTTTGAAGTTGAGATTCTTATGATGGAATCCATCGGAGCCGAGAGAAAAAGTCCCGAATCCAACATCCCGGAAATTGTGGTTCGCAAAAATGTGTCGGCAACTTTTTTGTGGTCGAATCCCCATTTGGTAAATTCTTCGGCGTCGGTGATGCTTGTGGTATTAGAATATGTTGTAACAAGTGTGTTACTCGAAGTAAATTGTGAGAATATCCCCGGAATGGAGAAATCCTTCATGTTTTTGTACGCTTTGGCAAAACGTTTTACCATTTCGGCTTCGTTGTTGAGATTGAGTTTGGGCATTATCGTGAGTTCAAAATCGTCGATAATTTTAGTCGGATTTTTCATTCCGATACGTTCCAACAGCGAGCCCGTAAGTTTTGCCAACCGTCTTAACAATTTGATATCTGCCGTAACTTCTGCCACGGTATCAGGCAACAATATTTTTACCGAGACATCTTCCCCGGTTAAGAGTTTTGCTCTGTATGTTCTTGAGTATCCGTCTTGTAGAAAACAATAATTGTCAAAATAAGAAAACGTTTTTTCTGCGCTTCGTTTGGTATATTTTTCAAAAATTTCGATTGCCGAAGATTTGGCGAACGGTACGTTTTCAAATTCCAATTTGCTGAATTCCTCGATAAGAGGCTGGGGGAGGATATCCGGGCGCGAACACAAAAATTTTGCGAAATATACTGCCGTAGGTCCCAGTTCTACAGTGGCATTACGGATTCGTTCCCAAAGATTAAGTTCCGGATTTACTGAAAACCGTAAATTGCCGTTCTTATCTTTGAGAAAGCGTTTCAAACCATGATCGGTTGCAATTGATACAACTCCGTATTTCAGAAGTATATTTACTGCATTATTGAACCTGTCAAGAGTTTTGGTATTTTGTGTTTGTGGTTTGAAACGCATTCTTTTTTATTACAAGTTTTTGTTTTGTTGTTGAGTGAGTTTTTCGAGGATTTTAATCCTTCGGCGCAAGGCTTCCATCTCTTCGGGGGTTGCAAAATCCATTTTGTCGTAGAATTTTTTCAAAAGTTCTTTAAAAGAATTTTCAAAATCAGTTGACTTGTCAAAGAGATTTTTTTTGATGTTGTCGAATATTGATGAACTTTCAGCCTCGGTTATTTTCTTGGAAACTACGAGATTGTCAAACGTCTTTTTTACAAGTCCCGTTGCTTCTTCTACAATTTTTCCGCCTATATCAATCATTCCCATAAGTAAAGTTTGTGATTAATATTTTAGTCTAAACCTGCTACTATTTTTTCCAACGCTTCTACACGTTTTTTCAGTTCTTCGAGTTCTGATTTTGTAGCCGGTCTTACTTTTGCCAATGTTTCGTTGATTGTAGCACGGATTTTTGACTCAAGATCTTTGGCTTTGTTGTCGATATTCGATGAAAAATCGTTTACAATTTTTTTGCCTTCTTCGTCGGTAATTTTGTTTTCGCTTACAAGGTCTTTTACTGCTTTTTCTACGCGTTCTTTTGCTGAAAATGCAATTCCAACACCTTGATACAGAACTTTTTTCAATAGCTCGCTGATATTGTTGTCAGTTCCGTTATTTTTGTTGTTTTGTTCTTCTGCCATTTTATTATGTTTTTTGTTAGTTAATGTTGAGGTTTGTAATAATGTCAAGCCAAAGATAAAAAATAATTTTGGTAATATACAAGAATTTTCCCAAAAATATAATCGCTTTTTTTGTAACAAAATTGGGTTGTTTAGTAGATTGATATTTATATTTTTACCGAAATTGTTTTTATTTAATCAAATATTATTAAGATTATTTTTAAACCTAATTTGATTTTTTTAGTCAAAAGAAATGTTGATTTTATAATTTAACCACTATGAAAAGACATATTATTTTGGCTGCGTTTGCTGCTATGGTTTTTACCGGTTGTCAACAGCAGCAAACCTCTGAACAACAGACAAATTGTTGTTCTAAAACAAGTCCCGTTCTTACTATTGAAGGCGGACAAATTCAAGGTGTCGGCACCGAAACCAAAGATGTTTTTGTATTTCGCGGAATTCCTTACGCTGCGCCTCCTATCGGTGATTTGCGTTGGAAAGAACCTCAACCCGTAGTGCCGTGGAAAGGTGTAAAAGTGGCAGATAAATTTGGTCATCCGGGTTATCAGGCTGTACATTATCCGGGCGGTTACACTACAGAATGGGGTTACGGTGATGAATCTCCTTACAGCGAAGATTGCCTTTATCTGAATGTTTGGACTCCGGCGGCTGGAAAGGTTGATGCTAAACTTCCGGTTGCGCTTTGGATTCATGGCGGCGGTTATCGTGAAGGTTGGGGCTCTGAACCTGAATTTGATGCTCAGGCTTGGGCTGAAAAAGGCGTGATTTTGGTTTCTATCAATTATCGTCTTGGTGTTTTCGGATTCCTTACTCATCCCGAACTTACGGCTGAAAGTCCTCACAAGGTTTCTGGTAATTATGGTATTCTTGACCAAATTGAATCTCTTAAATGGATTAAGAAAAATATTACACAATTTGGCGGCGATCCCGATAATGTTATGATTTTCGGACAGAGCGCAGGTGCGGGCAGTGTTAAGACTATTTGTGCTTCTCCACTTGCCAAAGGTCTGTTCAATAAAGCTGTAATTATGTCGGGCGGCGGTCTTACTGTTGCTCCTCCAAAGGGTGCGGCTGCCGATGCAAATATGCGCAGAATTTTCCCGGTGCTTACTTTTGATGAATCTCAAAAGCTTAACAAAGAAGTTCTTGATTGGGCAAACATTTCCAATCTTGAGGCTATGCGCAAAGCTTCTACCGAAGTGATTTACACCGTTGGAACTATTCATAATCAAGTAACTAAGAAAAATGTTTATATGACTGCAATGCCGATAATCGACGGTTATTGTAATACCAAGAGTTTTGATGAAGCCGCTCAAGACGGTACTCTTGCCGATGTTCCGTACATGATTGGTTTTACACAAGACGACCTCGGAGATATGTCGGAAGGTATCGCAGCTTTTTGTTTGAATCGAGAAGAAAAAGGTAACAAAGCTTGGGCTTACGAATTTGCCCGTCCGCTTCCTGATGATGGTTCTCATCCAGAAGATTACCTCAAAGGTGCGTTCCATTCTTCAGATCTTTGGTATGTTTTCAAATCGTTGAAACATTGTTGGAGACCATGGACTCAAGGCGATTGGGAACTTTCAGAAAAGATGTTAACCGCGTGGACAAATTTTGCAAAATATGGTAATCCGAATGGCGCTCAAGACGGCGCATGGAAACCGTACACCAAGGATAACACTAAGTTTCAGCTTTTTAAACTTGATTCTCAAGACAAAGAAAATACAGAATCAGGCGACCCGATAAAATCCACAATGCCAAGTCAGTGGGGATTCGGCGCACCTAAATAGCAGATATTTCATATAATTAATTAACACCTTTTCGTCGGTAAATTTGCCGATGAAAAGGTGTTTTTTTTTATTACAATAAAAATAATACCGTTTTTTTTACGACAATTTATTCCGCAATTATTTTTAATTCTTTGATTTCGTTTGCAATTTCAGAAATATTATTCTCTGTCGGGTAAAATTCGCATACAGAGTCTTTTATTTTTGTGATTTTGTATTTGCCTGCTACATTAGGCATTACATATTCTGTATCGGAAGTTTTTATTTTTTTTTCTTCGTTGTCAAGAGTGTAAAAAACTTCAAACGGTGCACTACCTGAAAGTTTTAGTTTCAGCGGTTGACCGTAGCAGACGAGTGAATTATCAAATTCAACAGACGGTTTTTGTGTTGCACACGGATTTTTTTCGTTTTTTTCTTCGCACGGATTATCCATAAACCAAGATGAAAGAAAAACATTGTTTCTTACGAAATTCTCATTTTTAGGTGTGAAATATTCGTTATCATTATAGATTGTTGTGTTGTTTTTACATTCAATTGTACATATTTTATTTTTTATATAATCAAGAATATAAATTTTACCATCTATCCCATAAAACAATGTTTTATAAGCTTTTGCAAAGGTTTGTTTTTCTGTAAATACCTTTTTTTGTTTATTATAATCCGGAATTCTGTTTATTATCGGAACTTCAATTATGTTATAATTTTGTTGAGTATTGGCGTACAAATAATATATTCTCGAATTATCAGGAGCAATTATAGAGTTGATGATATGTTTGTATTTTTGTCCAAAATCATAACGACTTTTTCGTATTAATTTTCCTGTTTCCCTGTCAAAATCTCCGTAATAAACTTCTGTTTTATTGTCATCAAAATTTATCATAGTGTAATGTTCGCAATCTTTTGATAAATTTATTTTCCAACTATAAGTAGTTGAAAAATAACTATAATCGGATTCTTTTAAAGAAGTTTCATTCACTTTTTTAATTCCTAACGAAGTTAACAGATATGTCGTGATTTTACTTTTGTCGACATTGATAATCCATACTTTATCACAGTCTGTGTGATGTACGGCGATATGTTCATTGTGAAAGATATTTATGTCAGTTCCTTTTAAAGTAATACTTTTTTGTAATAAATCAATTATAAAATATCTGTTTCGTTCGATGTAGAAAACTTTGTTTCTGTTATCAGGCATAGGAACAAAAAAGCCGGGTTCTAATTTGTATTCAATTTGTATTTCTTCAAAACGGTTTTCTTCTTTATTGAAAATCGACATTTTATATTCTTCGTTTC
>JAFXZT010000134.1 GCA_017541145.1 Bacteroidales bacterium
TTTGAAATACGATGTCCAATACATCTGCATTTCAACAATGAAAGTACGCTGTTTTTGGTCGGTGCAGAGTACGTCCACAATGCTGTCTTTGAGGTCGGGAATCTGCGGTAAAACTTCAGGCTGAAGATAATCAACCGAAACAATTATTTCATCATCCTCCAACGGCAACATCGCGTTAAGAAAACTGATTGTCAAATCTTCGTTTCTACCGAAAATCTTTTTAAATAATATGTCGGCTCGTGGGTCGTAATATTTCATAATCCTTAATTTTTTTGGCAAAAATAATGATTTTTTAGTTTCTACAAAAAACGGCTGACGAAAATCGACAGCCGTTTTTTTATATAAAATTCATTCTGAATCAGGTTAATTTTGCAAAATACGAACCAAGCGAACAAAATTTCCACTACATAAAATGGTACGACTGTTTTCACTATACTCCTCTACACCGTAAGATAGGAATAACAATGTACGACCACTTGTAGAAGCCCAAATGCTAGCAAGGCAAGATCTATTGTCGTAATCCAAACCAATACGATAACCACCTGCAGGGAAAAACACCGCTCCTGCATTTTCCATTTTAGACCATTGTTCTAAATTGTATTCGTTTTGAATTTTGTAATACTGCGAACCATATATAGTATAGCCCCATTGATCTTTTCCTTGATAAGCACCGGCTTTAAACGTAATACCTTCGGGTAATACCCATTCATCCGGCAGCAATATCAAACCTTGTACACCGTTTACTTCAGCTACACCACACTTTAATTCGTTGTCTCTGGCGACTAAATACATGTATTCTTCATATGAAAGTGTAATCCATTCTTCACCCATGGCAGATGATTTGGTGTTATCCCATGCGTAATCTTCGTCATTTTTACTATTGTTCATAGGGTTGCCGCCTTCAAGCCATGTGCCATAGCCAAACAAATCACGAATACCTTCATCGCTTATATTTGCTCCACTTTTTCCTATGAAGTCATACTGATGTTCAGCAAACTGAAATTTTTTATTGTCTGCATCATACTGCAAGTTGCCATTGGCAAAAAATACCTTTTTGTCGGCAGATACAGAGAACACTCCCGGAATACAATTTTCGGGTACTTTTACCCATTTTGCCGTAAGCGTGATATCATCAGAAATTGGAGTTTCAAAATTAAATTTGTTTTCTCCGTTGTACCATCCCAATAATGCAAAACCGTCTTTTATAGTGTAGGTGGCAGACATAGTTGCTGTTTTGCCATTCTCAATCCTCTGAGCAGCAACTTCCGAGCCTCCGTCAGTAGCGAATGTTACAGTAAAAAGCTGTACCCATTTTGCCGTAAGTTCAATTGAAGATGTGATTACAGTACTAAAATTGAACATTTCATCACCTTGGTACCAACCTACAAACCTAAAACCGTTTTTGGTCGGGTCACTGTGTGGTTTTGTTGCTGTTTTACCTTTCTCAATGGTTTGACTCGCAACTTCTGAGCCACCGTCGGTTGAAAAAGTTACAGTGAAAGTCTCGTTTTTAGATTCTTCAACAGTTGTACCGTTGTCGTCATCGTTTTTATCGCATGAAGCGAATCCAAAGCTAAAGAGCAATAATAATGCTACTGATAAAAAAGTTCTAAATTTGTTCATTTTTTATATAAATTTTACATTTTTTCTATTTCTTCTGCGGAAAGACCGGTAGCAACAGAGATTTCCACAATAGACATTTTGCCTAAAGACTTGAGAGTACGAGCCATTTCACGCATTGCATCTGCACGACCTTTTTCTATGCCGAGTTTTTCACCTTCCGCACGTCCTTCCGCGCGGCCTTCTTCGCGTCCTTTTGCAAGACCCGCATCCAAACCATCTTTGTATTTGCCCGATGCAAGAGTTTTTGCAGTGCTGATAGCGTCCCAATAACGGTCGTAACCCAATAATTCTTCTTGTGTTAAATATGTACAAATATCTAACGCTTTTGAAATTTCAGGATTTTTTAAAAGTTCAGGGTCTACATCAACGGTTTTTTCGTTGATTTCTGTCAAAAATTTTAGCCACAAAACTTGCATTTTCTTTTGCGAAAATGTTTTAGGCTTAAATTTCGGTAACTCAAAGAAAAACAATTCAATGCCATCAATGGTCTTATCGGGATTAGACGGTTCGCACATCGTATAGCGGTGATAATAATCTTCGCTTGTGGTGTCAAAAATATCATTCACAAGGTTAAGACCGTAAACAGGCATCAACGCATCGTAGTTTTCGCCACGTTCGATTTGCGTAACGTACATTTTCGCTGCATTAAAAAGTATGCGCTGTTTAAAATACGAAGTCCAAAACATCTGCATTTCAACTACAAATGTGCGTCCCTTAACATCAACACACAAGACATCAACAATGCTGTCTTTGAGGTCGGGAATTACTGGCAAAACTTCTGGTTGAAGATATTTTATAGTTTTTACCAAGCCATCACCTTCCAACGGCAACATGGCATTAAGAAAACTAATTGTCAAATCTTCGTTTCTACCGAAAATCTTTTTAAACAATACATCTGCTCGAGGGTCGTAATATTTCATGGCGGTTTTATTTTTATCCGCAAAAATAAAATTTGTTAGAGAAAAATGCAAAAATATTTTTTTTGCAAAACTGCGAAACAATTGTCGGATGTAACGTTTTGGTCAGAATCTAATTTTCTATGCGGTCTGTTGTTGCTAATTCTATTTCAAAAATAATTAGAAGTTATATTTTTTTTTATCGCGGATTTTATACAACATCCGAGCAATAATCTTTGTTATATTATTGTTCATGTATTTTGATAATTGATATATTATTATGAATTTTTATTTCTTATTTTACTTGTTGGCTGCCGGAGTGTTCGGCATTGTGATGCTGTGTGTGGATAAATACAAGGCTACTCATAGCAAATGGCGTGTTAAAGAGAGTACTTTACATCTTTTTGAACTTTTTGGCGGTGTTTTTTTGATGCTGCCTGCCATGTATGTTGTCCGTCATAAAAATCGCAAATCTTCTTTCTATCTTATTACGTATTCTATTTTGGTAGCGTGGATAGTGGGATTGTATTTTGTTTTGCGTTGAAAAAAATTTTTTTTTTGACGGTATTATAAAACAAAAGGCTGCCTTACTACTGGCAGCCTTTTATTGAATCGGTTATTATGAAAAAAAATGTGTTTCATTTTCTCATAAGAGCTGATTAGAAATCTGATTGTTCAGCCGGTTTGTCCATTACGTAAACTGTAAAACATCCTTTTACTATTTCAGGACCGCCTTCCGGGATTACAGGTACTTTTTTAACTTCGCCGGTCGGGAATCCGTCGCTGTCCAATACTGCTTCTTCTCTGTATTCGATATGGTCTTTTATTTCAATCATTATTTTGATTGAAGTAGAAGATGATGGTATAAAATCGAAATATGGGTGAGTAGCTCTATTTGTTTTTGGATCCATATAATCTTGCAAGCAAGTATTACCTTTTTTTGCTTCACCGTCTACAGCACCGGGAAGGTCTATTACAGTTTGATTGCTGTTTAGGTCGACGATCTTAACTTGCACTGCGTTGTTGAAACTTGGTGATGCAAAAAATTTGATTCTGTATTCGTTTCCTTTGGTTAGCGGTAATACAAATTCGTATTTCTTTCCAGTAAAGCAAGTAGCACTTTTGGATGCAGTATTGTAGCGCCAAGGCGTTTCTGCTTTGTAGAAGTTAAGAAAATCAGCGCAGTTTTGTGCTTTAGCTGTTGATGGAGCTACCATAAGTGCGATGGCTATTGCCGCTATTATGTTTTTTAATGTTCTCATATTCTTTTTTTATAAATTTTCTTTTAGAACGCTGAACGTCGGCTTATTATTTTTTATGTTTTATATTTTATTAGTTATTTATTGTTTGTTAACATTTTTCTAATTTCTGCGATTCTTGTTCTCAATACATTGAAATTGTCTTCGCTGATTTCGATTTTTTGATTGCCGCCGAGTACTATTGCATCCGAGTTTGTTTTTACAGAATTGTTTTCTGTTACTACAACTTCCAATTTTTGGTATGCTTCTTCTACTGGTTTGAAGATGTCGATTGTTTCTTGTACTCCGGGTTTGTTTTTGAATTGTTCGAGGTATGCTACGAGACTTTCAAAAACTACTTTTTCGTCTGCTATTTTGCGGATATTGATATCTGTTGTAGAGAAGTTGTCTATTGAATTGGTGATGATATACATACATTCTATCCAACCTCCGGCAGATATTTGCGCAATTGTAGCGTTTTTGCTTTGAGTTTCAAGGGCTTTTTTGATGTCGAAATAAGCATCGTTTGCTATTTGTTTTAGAGAGTCCTTGTTTTGGATGTATTGGTCAACACGGTTGGCAAGTGCTTGTGTGAATACGGTTTCAAGACCGAGTTTTGCTGACATGTCTTTTAGTGTGTTGAGATATTTTGTAGCGTCTTGGTATTGACCGTTGACTGCACAATATGCCATGTCTGCACAATAGATTCCGAAGTTGAGTTCTTGGCTTCTGCTGTCGATGTATTCGCTTGATTTTTCTGTAGCGTTGAGCAATACAGAAGAGTATTTCAGTTTTTCGGCTGAAAATGCGAAAAAGTCTTCAGGAGAAGGCAACAGGTAGAATGTTGTATTTTCTGCTTCTTGAATTTCTTGTGTCGGTTCTTGTGGTGTTTGACCTTGATTGTTGTTGCTGCTATTTGTGCATGCTTGAATGCTGAGTAATGCCGAAGCTGTTACTGCAATTCCTAATGTTTTTGAAATTAATTTCATAATTTTTTGATATTTGATTTTACTTATTGATTTTGTTCCAAGTCAATTTTTTACCTATTCCAAACCTGTTGTCGGTAAACTTGTAGAAGTTTGGTACCAATATCAGGTATTCGCCGGGTACTGCCAACGAGAACGGGTACTTCTTGAGGTAGGTTGTTTTGGCGTTTTCTAAATCTTTGCCTGTGTAGTAGATTCCTTTGCCGGTAAATTGCAGACCTTGTATTTTCCCTACTTCGTCGGTTTCCAATACTATGGTGCCGGCAATTGCAGAATTTTGGTTGATTTCTTGGCCGTGTCGTGTGCCTTCGTTGATTTTTACTACAAAGTAGTTTTCGTTTTCATCGAATGCGTAGTAACAGTTGCAACAATATGGCTGATTGCGTGCGCAGGATGCCAATGTCAGCACGTGATGGTTGTGTATGAATTCGATGATTCTGCTGTCTAATTCGGTTTCCATAGTTTTTATGGTTTTTTGTTTTTGTTAGTATTTTTTTGTTTGTTCCGTTTATCAAAAAACGTAATTTTGTTTCTTTTGTTCTGTTCTTTTTTGTTATTTTTCTGTTATTTCTGTTTTTATTCTGAGCCGAATGGTATTCCGTCTTCTTTGAAGTCGGTACGCAGTACTTTGAATTCGGTTCTACGGTTTAGCTGATGACAGATTTCTTTGTCTTGGGTGTTTTCCAATTTGTTGATGAAATCTTCTGTCAGTTTGTCGCCTTCTTTGAGGAACGGATATTTTGCAGCTATTTTTTTGCTTACGGTTATTGGGTTGGTTTCGCCCATGCCTCGTGCTTGTAGTCTGTCTTTGTCGATTCCTTTGATAATCAAATAGTCAACAACTGATTGTGCTCTGGCTTCGGATAGTTTCAAGTTGGCTTCGTCGCTACCTCTGAAGTCGGTGTTTGCTCTCAGTTCTATTGTGATTGTGTTGTTTACGTTCAAGATGTCAACAAGTACATCCAATGATACTTTGGATTCTTCACGAAGTGTTGCCTGGTTGAAATCGTATTCGATGTTTTCTATTTCGATTACGTTTACAAGCGGTGTCATCATGATTTCCATTTTCAGGACGGTGTTTTCTGTGAGTCCTTTGGTGGTTTCTTTGCCGATACCTTTCAGATAGCCTGCTTTTTCGGTTATGAACATGTAATCATTGTTTTCAGCAAGTTGAAATTTGAATGCTCCGGCGTTGTTGGTTTTGGTTTCCAATTGCGTACCGTCGGATGCTGTCATTTTTACTTTTGCATCGGTGATTACTACTGTTGTTTCTTCGTTTTTTACTACACCTTCTATACTTACTTGTATTGGAGGTAAGTAGAATCCCCAGATATCATCTCCGCGTGAGCCGTCTCTGTTGCTGGAGAGGTATCCTTTTTGGTAGTTTTTGAAGAATCGTATTCCAAAATCGTCGGCGTATGTGTTGAGCGGATATTGGAGATTTTCTGTTACGTATTTTCCTTCTTTGTTTTTGTAGTATTTAAAGATGTCAAGACCGCCCATGCCACCTCTTCCGTTTGATGAGAAGTAGAATTTGCCGTCTGGTGCTTCAAATGGAAATACATCGTCGCCTTTGGTGTTGATGTTGCCGCCCATGTTTTCGGGTGTTGACCAGCTGTTTCTGCCTTGGCGTGTTGATTTCCAAATATCTTTGCCGCCGAATCCGCCGTCTTTGTCTGATGCAAAATATAATGTTTTTTCATCGGGACTTAGGCACGGATGTCCTACGGATACGCTACTGTCGTTGAATAATACTACTTCTTCGGGGTTTACCCATTTGCCGTCTTCTAAAGTCGCCATGTAGATTCTGCATCCCAACGATTTGCCTTTCAGATTCTTACATGATGTAAAATACATCGTTTGACCGTCTGATGTTACGAATGGCGAACCTTCGTCGAATGCTGAGTTTACTGCGCCTTCTACCGGCACCGGTATCGACCATTTCCCTTTTTTGTCTTTTACCGATTGATAGATATCAGTGTAGTTGGTTCCTGAGTTTGCGTTTTTCTCGTTTCCTTTGGCTGATTCTCTTGCTGAGGTATAGTAAATCTCGGTACTGTCTTGTCCAAAGCATGGTGCAAAGTCTGATTCTTTGTCGTTTAGCCAGCGGGCATTCCATGTGATGTATCTGGTTGGGTTTTGCATCCATTTTTGAGCAAGTTCACAGTCTTGTACACCTTGTTCGCCTCTTGCATCATCGGGTACAAGGTCATGATAAGCACTGTATTGTGCTGATGCGTCTTCGTAGTTGCCTTTCATTTTCAGGGCGTCTGCTAAGTACAATGTTGCCAACGGGTTGGAATATTTTACTTGAACAGCTTTTCTGTACCATCTTTCAGCGTTACGGGAGTCGCTCATGTTTCGGCTGCACTCTCCGATATAGAATGAAACTTGTCCGCGAGTCGGTTTGTCTTTTACCTTGGGATAATACTTTATGAGCATATCCCGACATTTGGTATATTCTCCGCTGTTGAAGTAGGTTAGTGCTTTGTCTACTTTTTTGTTTTGTGCAATTGCAGGCACCGATGCAATTGTCGCCGCCGTTAGAGCAGCTGCTAAAATTATATAGTGCATCTCATATAACTTTTTTTTATTGTTGTTTTACTGAAATATTTAGCAAATATTGTTTTTTTTTTTTGTCTATGAAAATATTTTTTAGTTTTTTTTATTTAATTGTACGAATTATGTTTTTCATCAAAATTTTTTATTTACTTCGCATATATCAAATTTCAAACCATTTATTATTTACTATGCTGAAGAAATTATTTGTCGTATTGGTATTGTTGTTTTGTCAAATGCAATTTGTCTCTGCTCAGGTAGAGATAGGTTACGATGATTTTGCACACAACGGCGATGGTTATATTTATGCCGTTAAGTATTTTAGCCCCGGACAAATGACTGTGGATAAATTGGATAAGATGAATTGGGATATTTCGTCTTATAGTCCGGAAAGTTTTGATACTGTACGTTTTTATTCTAAAAACCGTAGCCGTTACGGAAATCTTTTTCCGAATGCTGAAATTGTAAAATTTCAAACTAAGAAAAATATGGAGTTTCTTACAATTGATTCTTCTAAGGTTCGCATGCAGGGAATTATCAATGATTATCTCGGTTTGAAAGCCGCTGTGGTTTTGGTTTTCCCTACAGATATGGTTCGTTACAAGTTTCCTCTGAAAGTTGGTACTGTGGTGAGTGACAGTATTAGTAAGCGGTTTGTTTCAAGTTATGGTTTAGCACAGTTTGCCGATTCGGTAAGGATAGATTTGGATTTGAGTTATCAGTCGGTATTTGATACATGTGCTACAATTAAAACGCCTACCGATACGTATCAGGCTTTGCGTGAAAAAAATACGGTTTACAAAAAAATGATTGCTTATAAAAATTCTCATCTTATGGGTTGGACTCCTGCTCCGGAATTTTCTAGTAAGAATCGTACTGTTTATTATCGTTGGTATGCTAAGAAAAACGGTATCCCCGTGCTTGAGGCTGAGGCTGATACAAAAGGAAATGTTACAATAATTCGTTATCAGTACCGGCAACCGATGGTTGTAACTTTGGAAAAGCAAGATGTTAATTGTAAAGGAAAAAATACGGGTTCGATACAAGTAAATGTTTCGGGCGGAACTCCTGATTATAAATATATTTGGTCGCACGGCAAAAAAGGCAGAAAACTTGATAG
Organism: Bacteroidales bacterium; assembly: GCA_017541145.1. GTDB lineage: Bacteria > Bacteroidota > Bacteroidia > Bacteroidales > UBA3824 > UBA3824. The sequence goes on from JAFXZT010000134.1 coordinate 8,423, forward strand.
CCTTAAAGCCGGAACTTATACGGTGGAAGTTACAGACAGCAAAGGTCTTAAACAAACAAAATCTATTGAAATTAATGAACCTTCAAAAGATTTGACTCTTAAAATTGATTATCGTAATATCCGATGTTATGGCGATCACGATGCTACATTGAAAGCAATTGTGGACGGCGGAACTGCACCTTATTATATAGTTTGGTCTGATGATACCGAAGCACCTGAGCTTAGCGGCAAAGGTACAGGTATTTACGGTTGTATCGTGAAAGATGCTCAACGATGTTTTGTTTGGGATTCTGTGCAAGTTACTGCGCCGCAAATTCCTCTGCAATTTTCTCCGAAGGTAGAACATTCTCCTTGTTTCGGAGAAGCCAAAGGTGCGTTGACATTTGATATTCAAGGCGGTGATGCTCCATATAAATTTGAACTCAACGGCAAAGTTGTTGACCAACATGTAGAAAATTTGATGTCAGGAAATTATAACATGAAAGTTACCGACAAATGGGGCTGTGTAATAGAACGCACTGCCGACATCCGACAGCCTGAAAAAGTTTTGGAAGCTACCGGCGATGTAAAACATGTAACATGTTCGGGCGGCAGCAACGGAAGTATTACACTGAAAGTTACGGGTGGAAGTCCGGGTTACACATATTCTTGGAGCAACGATCAGGCAAGTAAGGACATCGTAAATGTTTCGCCGGGAGTTTATCATGTTACAATAAAAGATGCTCATAAATGTTCAATTACAAAATCGTTTACAATTACAGCACCTCCAAATGTACTTTCTGTTCATTATACTGTTACAGATGTTACATGCAAAGGCGGTAGCAACGGTCAGATAAAAGCCGAAGGAGTTGGCGGTGTAGGTCCTTATACATTTGTTTGGAACAACAGAATCAAGACCGAGAACCTCGAAAACATCAAGGCCGGAGATTATAATCTAAAACTTACGGATCATAACAATTGTTCGGTGATAGAAACCGTTATAGTATCAGAACCCGAAACTGCTCCCGAAGTGGAAATCGAGGCAGAAAATTCGCCGTGTCATGGCAAAAAAATGGGAAGTCTTACAGCAAAGGTTTCCGGAGGCAAAGCTCCTTATCGTTACGTTTGGGAAAACAACGATAATTCTTCTGTTCACAGAAATCTTTCGGCAGGTAATTATACTGTAAAAGTTTATGATTCAGATAATTGTCTTGTAGAAAAGTCTGCTTCAGTTACTCAGCCTGACAAGGATTTGTATGTTAACATCGAAACTTCGGGTACAACATGTTCCGATTCGGATGACGGACATTATAGAATTGTGGTTTCAGGTGGTGTTCCGGGTTACGAATACAAAATTTCAGACGGTTCTGAAACTCCGTCGCAACAAGGAATGAAACCCGGAAAATATACTGCTACAATTATCGACCAAGCCGGATGTATTGTTACAAAGGATTTTGAGATTGTTAAGAAACCCGAAATTACAATAGATGTAAAATCTCAAAAGCCAACACCAAACAAGCCGGACGGTACGGCAGAAGTTTCTGTTTCGGGCGGAACATTCCCGTATCAAATTCGTTGGAACGACGGATACCACGATTTCAAGCGCAAACAGATGTCTGTCGGAGAGTATTACATAATTGTAACAGACAAAAATGGTTGTAAATCAGAAAAAGAGATTATCTTTGCAGAAGAATAATTTAAGAAAAAAATAGAAAAATGGACTTAGTTTTTGCTACAAATAATGCCGGAAAGCTATCTGAGGCTCAAGACATTGTAAAAAATCATAAAATAATTTCGTTGAAGGATATCAATTGTTTTGACGATTTGCCGGAAACCCACGAAACTATTTTTGAAAATGCAGAAGAAAAGGCGATGTATCTTTGGGATAAGTATCATTTGAATTGTTTTTCGGATGATACCGGTCTGGAAGTGGAAGCATTGAACGGAGCTCCCGGAGTTTACAGCGCAAGATATGCCGGTCAGCAAAAAAATCCGGAAGATAATATGCGACTTCTTTTGGAAAATCTGAAATGCGAAGACAACCGCAAAGCAAGATTTCATACCGAAGTCGTATTGATTTTGGATGGTAAAATTTATCATTTTGAAGGTTATGTAAACGGAATAATTACAAGAGAAAAACGTGGTAATCAGGGATTTGGATACGATCCGATATTTCAACCCGAAGGTTACAAAATTACAATGGCAGAGATGACTGCCGACGAAAAAAACAAAATTTCCCACAGAGGCATGGCATTAAAAAAAATGGGAAAATTTTTGTTGGACTATTAAAAAAGTTTTATATTTGAAAATTATTAATCTTGTAGAATATTACAATTACTAATATGGCAGAACAAGCTAGTTATAGAATTTTGTGTGTTGATGATAACCCGAACAACCTGGAATTATTAAATGGTATCCTTTTCGACCAAGGATATGTTGTATTTATAGCCAAAAATGGTAAGCAATGTATAGATATTGCAAAAGAAAAGAAACCTGATTTAATACTTTTAGACATCGCGATGCCGGGGATGGATGGTTTTGAAGTATTGGCAGAGCTGAAATCGTATCCTGAAACTTCAGAGATTATGGTAATTTTTGTTACTGCTTTAACCGAAGATGTGGATGTAGTGCGCGGATTATCGCTTGGCGCAGTGGATTACATCACAAAACCTTTCAATCAAGATGAACTTATATCAAGAATAAGCAATCATTTGCAACTGAAGATTCAGCGCGATATTTATGCCACCGGAAAATCCGAAGTGGAAACATTTATGAAAGTTCAAACCAAACTTTATTCTTCCACTCTCGACGAACTTATTGACAAACTGCGTCTTAACGAAGTAAAATTCGACAAGATCTTGAAAACCTCCACCGACAAGCAGTTGTTGGCAGACATCGAGCAGATAAAGCAAGATAATTTTTTCGTATATTCCCGTTTGGAAAAATTGGAAATCCGCTCAAAACTTATTAATAATTCTGTTGTTCCGGCATTCTCAAGTTTTGATCTTGACCAAGTAATTCAGGAGAATATAAATTTTTATATGCCTCATGCCAAGAAAAAAACTGTAACAATGATTTACGAAACACCGGGAATCCACATGGTATATGCCGACAAAAAATTGATAAATCTTGTAATTCAAAACTTGATTTCCAACGCAGTAAAATTTACTCCATTGGGCGGTGATATTATTGTAGATGTAGCAAACTATACCGAGGATCCCGTTAATTTTTATTGTGTTACGGTTTATGATACCGGAGCAGGCCTTACTCAAGAACAATCGATGTCAATATTCGACGACAAAAATTTTATGAGCGACGAATCAGGCAAAAAAGGTCTGGGTTTGGCTATCGCATACCATTTCGTAAAGCTTTGTTTTGGTAGAATATGGGTTGAATCTATGCCTGGAATAGGTAGTGATTTTAAATTTACCATCCCAAAACATAGATTATAAAATACAGATTATTAGGGCATTAATTTTTTTTCACAAAAAACTGAATTTGTTTTTGGTAAAAAATCCAAAAAAAACTATTATCTTTGCAATCAGAAATAATGCGGCTTTTCTAACACAGCAAAAATAAAGTAAAAGCCCTAATAATCACTATTTTAGAAATCTTGAGCCTTATGGAAAAGAAGAAAATTTTATTCGTTTCGCAAGAAATTACGCCTTATTTACCGCAAACCGATATGTCATATATCGGCCGATACCTTCCGCAAGGAATTCAGGATAAGAAAAAAGAAATACGAGCTTTTATGCCGCGTTACGGATGCATCAATGAGCGTAGAAATCAGCTGCATGAAGTAATCCGTCTTTCAGGTATGAACCTTATCATCGATGATACGGATCATTCACTTATTATTAAAGTGGCTTCTATCCAATCTGCCAGAATGCAGGTTTATTTTATCGACAACGAAGATTTTTTTCAACGCAAAGGAATTGTAACCGATAAAGACGGTAAATATTTTACCGATAATGACGAGCGTGCAATATTTTTTGCTCGTGGAGTGTTGGAAACTGTAAAAAAACTTCGTTGGAGTCCTGATTTGGTACATTGTCACGGTTGGATTACATCGTTGGTTCCGCTTTATTTGAAAAATGCTTTCAAAGAAGATCCTTTGTTTAGTAAATCCAAAGTGGTTTATTCGGTTTACAACGACGAATATCCCGGAAGTTTCCCTGCTAACTTTGCAAAAAAATTGAAAGTTGACGGTGTAAACGACAAGGATTTGGAAGTTGTAAAAGACAATCCTGATTTTGTAAACCTTTCAAAACTATCAATTAATATGTCTGATGCTGTCATTCAAGGCAGCCCGGAAATCAATCCTCAGGTAGAAGAGTACGCCAAAACTTGTGGAAAACCTTTCTTGGGTTATCACAATTTGGAAACTTACGTAGATGCTTTCAACGATTTCTACGATATGGTTTTGTCTCAGGACAGTGCTGCACATCCTGCGGAAAAGAAGACCAAGAAAAAATTAGCTTTATAGACTTACATAATGAAAACAAACCTTATTACTGCATTGGCTTTTGCTGGAACTTTAGCAATTGCTACCACAAGTTGTACCAACGAAGATACTATGGGTGCAACAATGATGCCCGCAGATGATGATGTTACAATTTTAGCTACTGATACACTTCAAGTAAAAGCATATACCGAGTTGGAAGATACAGTTTATACAGGAAATCAGACTTATCTGATGCTCGGTAATCTTCAAGATCCGATTTTCGGTTCTACAAATTGCAGTTTTTTTGCAAAATTTTCAAATACTTCATATAGTAAATTCAAAGAAGGAGCTATTATCGATTCCGTAGTTTTGACACTTGGACTTGATACCAATGCAAAAAGATTTTACGGAGATAGTACAAATATTTGTTCTGTAGATGTTTATGCAGTTACTACTCCGATGGATTATTCCAAGAGATATTATCAAACTTTTGATATTTCTTCGTATGTTGGAAATAAAATCGGTACTGCTACGTTTATTCCTAATGTAGCAGACACTGCAATTAAATTTACCTTAGATAATGAATACGGTGAATTGATTATGGCTGCTCAAGCTGACACTACATTTGATGAGAAAGTTTGTGGTTTGTATTTCAAAGCTTCTGATGACAATCAAGGTAATTGTTTGATGAAAATAAAATACAACAGCAGTTTTACTGAATATAATGTGTATTATCATTGCGAAGGCGATGAGGCAGAAAGTTCAGCACTTTATTCTGTTTCTGTAACCGATACACGTTTTTCAATGGCGGAACATGATTATTCTAATACATGTTTTTACGAACAATTGCTAAAGCCGTCTACTATTCAGGATTCATACTTATATTTGCAGTGTCTTGGCGGTACAAGAGTGAAACTTGAATTTCCTGATATTGCAAAGTTCAATAATTTTGCCGACAAATATTTTATATTGTCACGTGCAGAACTTATTCTTCCATTGGCAGATACAGCAGTTTCCGGTGAAGATGAGTATTCCGCAATCGGCAAGTTGGCTTGTTTAGGACTTTATCCAAATGGTTCTCAAAAGTATTTCAGCGAATTTCTTACTTCGTCTAATTCGTTGATAACTATTGGTCGCAGTTATAAATCAGGAACATACAATATAAATCTTACAACTAGAATCAAAGATTTGTTGGATACATATTCATTGGGTTCAACTCCGGATTATAGTATCTATCTTTATCCTTATGGACGTGCATGGGATTTTGAACGTAGTATTATCAATTCACCTTCACATCCTGACAAACCTATGAGATTGGTTGTAGAATACATCACTTACAACAGATAAATAAAACAACAAATAATACCCAAAAACTAATTAAAAAGTAAAAAAAATATGTGTGGAATTGTAGGATATATTGGAAGTCAACAGGCTTATCCGATATTAATTAACGGTCTCAAAAGACTTGAGTATCGTGGTTATGATTCTGCGGGAATAGCCCTCGTAGACAACCAAAAACCAAACATTTACAAAATAAAAGGTAAAGTTTCTGATCTCGAGAATTTTATTGGTAACAATTCTAAAGCAGGAACAATAGGCATAGGACATACACGTTGGGCAACTCACGGCGTGCCAAATGATATCAACGCTCATCCACACAAGTCTATGAACGGTAAGTTTATCATTATTCACAATGGAATTATTGAAAACTTTTCTGTTCTAAAACAGAAACTTATTAAGCGTGGTTATTCATTTAAATCAGAAACTGATACTGAGGTTTTGGCAGATTTGATTGAATACATCTACGAATTCGGTCATGTTTCAGCTACTGATGCAGTAAGATTTGCACTTTCTAAAGTTCAAGGAGCTTATGGACTTGCTGTACTTTGTACCGAAGAGCCGGATAAACTTATTGCTGCTCGCAAAAGTAGTCCGCTTGTAATTGGTATCGGAGAAAATGAATATTTCATTGCTTCGGATGCTACTCCTTTTATTGAATATACCGACAAGGTAGTTTATCTTGATAATGAAAACCTTGCAGTTCTTACAACAGAAGGTATTTCAATCAAAACTATAAAAAATGATGAGGTAAATCCGGAAGTTCAAAAAATAGATTTTGATTTTGACGAAATTGAGAAAGGCGGTTTCAAACATTTCATGTTGAAAGAAATTTTTGAGCAGCCAAAATCTCTCAACGATACAATGCGTGGTCGTATCGATTTAGCACATCATACAATTACACTCGGCGGATTGATGGGTGTAATGCCGAGAATTATGAATGCCCGTCGTATTATAATTGTTGGTTGTGGTACAAGTTGGCATGCAGGTTTGATGGGCGAATATCTTTTTGAAGAATATGCCCGCATACCGGTAGAAGTAGAATATGCTTCAGAATTCCGTTACAGAGATCCGATTATCAATTCGGAAGATGTTGTAATTGCAATTTCTCAATCCGGCGAAACTGCTGATACATTGGCTGCTATTCAAGTTGCAAAACAAAAAGGAGCCTTGGTGCTTGGTATTTGTAATGTGGTAGGTTCAAGTATAAGTCGCGAAACCGATGCCGGAGTTTATACTCATGCCGGTCCTGAAATCGGTGTTGCAAGTACAAAAGCATTTACTGCTCAGGTTTTGGTTTTGGCGATGATGGCATTGTTTATCGGTAGAGCTAAATACAATATCAAACCGGAACATTATCAGGAACTTATCGATGAGTTGATTTCTGTGCCAGAAAAAATTGAAGAAGTTTTGAAAACTTCGGAATCTGTAGAAAAACTTGCAGAACTCTATAAAAATTCGCCTAACTTTATTTACCTTGGTCGCGGTTGTTATTATCCGATTGCCCTTGAAGGTGCACTTAAATTGAAAGAAATAAGTTACATTCATGCAATAGGTTATCCAGCAGCTGAAATGAAACACGGTCCGATTGCTCTTATCGATGACAAGATGCCGGTTGTAGTAATTGCAGCTCAAGACAAAGGTTACGACAAGATTGTTAACAATATCCAAGAAGTAAAAGCCCGTAAAGGTATTATCATTGCAATTGTTAACACCGGCGACGTAGTAATTTCAAAAATGGCTGATCATGTTTTGGAAGTTCCGAAATACAAAACTGCTATCGGTGCGTTGATTACAGCAATTCCGTTGCAGCTTTTGAGTTATTATATTGCGGTTTTGCGTGGTTGCAATGTTGACCAACCGAGAAATCTTGCAAAATCTGTTACTGTGGAATAATTATCATATCACTTAATCATATTTACCTCGTTGGCGAGATGAGAATCTTACCAACGGGGTTTTTTATTTGGAACAAATGGAGTTTTCTGTCGGAATTTTATTGTTGTTTGCCTCTTTGTTAGGATCATTCATTCAGAGAGTTTGCGGATTCGGATTCGGTATTTTTATTATGACAATTTTACCGTATTTGATGCCCTCTTATCCCGAAGCTACGGCTTTAAGCGGTTTTTTGAGTTTGATTCAATCGTCAATTGTTTTAATTTCTGTGCGAAAACATCTTTTCTGGAAACATCTGATTGGAATTTTACTTGTTTTTTGCATCTTTTCAGTAATTGCGATAAAATTTGTAAGTCAGTCAGAAGACCATACATTAAAAATTTTGCTCGGTGTAATTTTAATTTTACTTTCTTTATATTTTCTATTGTTTTCAGGAAAAATCAATATTAAACCAAACGCCAGTTGGCAATTTTTACTCGGAGGACTTTCCGGAACTATGGGCGGACTTTTTGGAATGCACGGTCCTGCTGCCGTGATTTATTTCTTGTCGGTTGAGAAAACCAAAGAAGCATATCTCGCAATTGCTCAGGCATATTTTGTTTTAACAAATGTCTACATGTCGATATTTCGCGCTAATTGCGGTTTTGTAACTTCAACGGTTTTCATTTCGCTTCTGTGCTGTTTGCCGGGTATTTTTATCGGAATAAAAATCGGAAAATGTGTTTTTGATAAAATTCCTCAAAATACGCTCAAGAAAATAATTTATTTCTACATGATTTTTGCCGGGTTGGTTAGTATTTTCGGTTAACATCTTTTTGTAACTTCTGAAAAAAATATTTTTAAATGCTTATATAATTTCATATTTTTGCTTTTACTAATTTCAAACTTTATTTTTATGGCAAGAGCAAGAAACAAAGAAGATTTGATGAAATTTGCAGCCGATAATTACGCTGCGTTGATGGATTTGATTTCCAAGATGACTGAACATCAAATGAATACACCGTTTGATTTTTCCGATGAACCTTCCAAGAAGGAAGCACATTGGAGTCGCGACAAAAATGTGCGTGACGTTTTGATTCATCTTTATGAGTGGCACAAATTGTTGATTGATTTTGTGAAAAACAATTCCGGAGAAGGTGATGCACCGATAATTTCTTTTTTACCGCCCGATTACTCTTGGAAAACTTACGGCGCAATGAACATCGAGTTTTGGAAACGACATCAAAATACAAGTCTTGAATCAGCAAAACAGATGTTAGAAGAAAGTCACAAAAAGGTAATGGCTTTGGCTGAAAGATATTCTAATGAAGAACTTTTTACAAAGAAATATTTCAATTGGACTGGCACAACTGATTTGGGTTCTTACTTTGTAAGTACTACTTCAAGTCATTATGATTGGGCAATCAAAAAGATAAAATCACATTGTAAAAAAGTTAAATAAGAAAAGTTTATATAATAAAAAAAACGGATAGTCAAATTGCTGATTATCCGTTTTTTCGTTAAAGTAATTTATAGTAAAAATCTTAGTTTTTTTCGCCTTCTTCGTAAACCGGTTTACCGATATTTTCTTCTATCGGATAATAACCGCCGTTGCGAATTGCACCGCGAAATTCTATGAGGTTTTTCTCTCGCAACATCCTGATTTCGCGTTGTAGTTTTATTAAACTTATCTTTTTGATTTGTGCTTTAATTTCAACGGTCTTAATTCCTGGTTTACCGAGAATTATCTTGTAAACATCTTCTGTAAAATCAAGATTTCTGATGTGACGGCTTTTGTTAACACTGTAAACTTCTTTCTGAAGTTTTCTTACAACTCTTTGGCTGTAGAGTGCGCATTTCATGATGTAATTTGTAAACTCGGTAACATCACGTTTACTTGCTTTGATAATTTCATCATACGTATTTTTTTCGTCAGCCGGAATTGTGATAATTGTGAATTTACGTTTTAGTGCGGCGAGATTCATCATCAAACGCGCCATTTTTCCGTTTCCGCCTTTAAACGGGTGGATGTAGATGTAGCGTTGATATGTTGTTGCGCAAAATGTGATGTCGTCGCAACCGTCGCCATTGTTGTTAAACCATTCAAGAAAAGCTTTCAATTTAGTGCGAATTGCTTTTTCCTTGCCCATGGTGTACTTGCCGGTGCCTTCAGCTCCGGTGCGGTTGAACAGCAATGTGTGTAATGCTTTGAGATGATCTTCTGTAATAACCGGCTCTTTGGCAAGTTTAAAAATTTTCTCGTAAGCATCGTTGTGTTCCAAGATTTCTTTTCCCGTGATTTGATTTCCATCGGGATCTACAAAACCTTCCTTAATTGTATCTTCTACTACAGTTTTTTCTACTTCTGTACCGGAGAGAATCAAACTGCTAAATACAAAAGGAGCTGCAAATTTGTCTTTTATCCAAATCAAAGTTTTTTCAGGATTCGTATATTTACTATAGATTTTTTGCCTGTTTTCCTCCAATTCGGACATAATTTCTTCTCGTGTCAATTCTATATCCATGATGTCGTTTATTTTTAATATGCAAAACTATTATTAAATTTTTAATTCTCCAAATATTTTTACAATTATTTTCCCTAAAAATCAGAAGTTTAGTTTTTTAATTTATATCTTATTTTATACTCCTGTCATGCTTTAAGCTTTTTGAAAAAATTTATTCTTTTTTTGTTGAAAATATTTGTAATTTCTTTGCTTAAAATTTGGATTGTATTATATTTTTTCATACCTTTGTATCGTTATCAGATAACAAACAAAGCTTTGTTTTATTACAACTTGTTATTTAATTTTTTTTAATAAACTTTATAAAAAGGAGGTCGCCTATTAAACATTACGTTATAAAAGAAAAATGATAGTTCAATTTAAAAAAATCCCTGCAGCTCGGAACCTGCGGGGTTTTTTGTTATATGCTGATTCTCAATTAGTTGACTTTTTAAGGTAAAAACTATTTCTTTTTTTTATTTTTATTTGTTAGTTTTGCACTCGTTTTATAATATTATCAATAAATTATGCCGGAAGAAAATAAACAGTATAAACGTATTTTAGTTACTTCTGCGTTACCTTATGCAAATGGTCCTATTCATATCGGACACATGGCAGGAGTTTACATTCCATCAGATACTTACGTAAGATATCAGCGTTTGAAGCATCGTGATGTTATTCACATCTGCGGTTCTGACGAACATGGTGTCGCTATTACTATGCGTGCCCGCAAAGAAGGTTGCACTCCTCAGGATATTATCGATAAATACCACGAACTCAACAAAAAAGCTTTTGAAGATTTTGGTATTAGTTTCGACATCTATTCTCGTACAAGTTGCGACACTCATACCGAAACTGCAAGCGAAATTTTCAAAACTCTTTACGATAATGGAAAGTTTATCGAAAAAGAGTCGGAACAATATTATGACGAAGAAGCTAAATTGTTTCTCGCAGATCGTTATATTACAGGTACTTGTCCTCATTGCGGCAATACCAATGCTTACGGTGATCAGTGCGAAAAATGTGGTACTTCTTTGGAACCTACCGATTTGATTGATCCTAAATCTGCAATTTCCGGCAGCAAGCCTGTCTTGAAGAAAACTAAGCACTGGTACATGCCTTTGGATCAGTATCAGCAGTTTCTTGAAGATTGGATTCTTAAAGATCACAAAAATTGGAAAACCAATGTTTACGGTCAGTGCAAAAGTTGGTTGGACCAAGGACTTCAGCCCCGTGCCGTAAGTCGTGATTTGGATTGGGGTATTCATGTTCCGGTAGAAGGCGGCGAAGGCAAAGTGCTTTATGTTTGGTTTGATGCGCCTATCGGTTATATTTCTTTTACTAAGGAACTTACACCTGATTGGGAAAAATATTGGAAATCTCCGGATACTAAACTTGTACATTTTATCGGTAAAGACAATATTGTTTTCCATTGTATAGTTTTCCCGGCAATTCTTAAAGCTGAAGGTTCTTACATCCTTCCGGACAATGTACCGGCAAACGAATTTCTCAATCTTGAAAACGACAAAATTTCTACTTCAAGAAACTGGGCTGTTTGGTTGCACGAATATAACGAAGCTTTTCCGGGTAAACAAGATGTGTTGAGATATGTACTTACAGCAAATGCTCCTGAAACCAAGGACAACGATTTTACTTGGAAAGATTTCCAACAAAGAAACAATTCTGAGTTGGTTGCTGTTTTAGGTAATTTTGTTAACCGTACTTTGTTGTTGACTGATAAATATTTTGGCGGTATCGTTCCTGATGGTTCTAATCTCACTGATGCTGACAAAGAAGCTTTATCAAAAATCAAAGAAATAAAAGATTCTACAGAAGCAAGCATTGAACAGTATCGTTTCCGCGAGGCTCTCAACAATGCAATGGGGCTTGGTCGTCTTGGTAACAAATATATCACAGAGCAAGAGCCTTGGAAAGTTTGGAAAACAGATCAAGAGCGTGTAAAAGCAATTCTTTATGTTAATTTGCAAATTACAGCAGCTATTTCTACAGTTTTGGAACCATTCCTTCCTCATACTACAGAAAAGTTGCGTGGTTTCTTGAATATTGCAAAAACTTTTGAGTGGGACGAAATCGGTGAAAAAGAACTTTTGCCGGCAGGTCATAAACTCAACAAGAGTTCATTACTTTTTGAACCAATCACCGACGAAGTTGTTCAAGCTCAAATTGATAAACTCAATCAAACAAAGATTGATAATTTGAAAAACAATTTCAAACCTCAAGATCCGAAGCCGGAAATCGCTTTTGAAGATTTTGAAAAATGTGATATTCGTACCGCTACAATTATCTCTGCTGAAAAAGTTAAAAAGTCAAATAAACTTTTGAAACTTCTGGTAGATACCGGTATTGACCAGAGAACTGTAGTTTCCGGTATTGCAGAACATTACAATCCGGAAGAAATTGCCGGTAGAAAGATTCTTATGATTGTAAACTTAAAACCTCGTAAAATTATGGGAATTGAGTCTACAGGTATGATTCTTTCAGCAGTAGGCGCAGACGGCAGTTTGCATTTCCTCAATCCGGATGCAGAACTACATAATGGTTGTGTAATCGGTTAATACGGATTATTAATTTTTTTCAACAAAATAATGTAAAAGTTAGAGACATCGTTGTTTTTTTACAATTTTATTAAATCAACTTTGTCTCTAATTTTGTTTTTTAACTTAAAAACTAAAACTTATGAAACTCAAATTTCATTTTGAACTTCAGTCTGTTGCCGGCACATACGTAGCAGTTGCTACAGGCAAAGGTTCTGAAAATTTTCATGGTGTAATAAAACTCAACGAGTCGGGAGCAAAAATATTTTCATTTCTTCAGGACGGACTTTCTGAACAACAGACTCTTGAATCCATGTTGAAAATCTACGGTTCAGAACATCAGGAAGATATTCAGTCTGATATCCAACGGATAACATCATTGCTTCATAAAAACAATTTAGTAACGGAATAAATCTTTTTTTTGAGAGATGCCAACGTTTAATTTTGAAGATATTCTTGAGCGTGATGGTCAATTAGTTTATACCAACACTGGTAATTCAATGATGCCGTTGTTGAGAGAACATCGTGATATTTTAATCATCAATCGCAAGACAGATAAACGTTTGCGTATTCTTGACTGTCCTCTTTTCAAACGTGACGATGGCAAATACGTACTTCACCGAGTGATGTGGGTTCGCAAAAAAGATTATGTAATCTGTGGTGACAATCAATGGTATCTTGAACGGGGAATTTCCGACAAACATATTATTGGTGTGCTTACTGCTGTAATTCGAGATGGCAAACGTTTGGAAATGAATAGTTTCAAAATGCGTTTGTATTCTGTTTTACAATGGTTGTTTTATCCGATGAGGGCTTTGTGGTTATTTTTTTTTCAATGTATTTTGCCAAAACTTAAACGGAAAATCTTTCACTAAATGCTTCGACGTGACGTATTCAATGCTGTAAAATGGACATGGCAACAAATTGACGGACTGCGTTATAGTTTCGTTATTAATTGTCTTGTAGGATTTTTTCGTGTATGCCTTTCACTTTTTTTTGTTTGGGTAAGCAAACATATTGTAGATATTGCAACAGCCAAATCCAACGGTGATATTTATTTTGGGGTTGGAGTTATGGTTTTTACTATTTTGTTGCAACTTTTTATCGTATTACAATTTTCCCGTTACCGTGAGAAAAATCGTTTGGATGTTAGTAACCAATTGAGAGCCAATATTTACAAGCATATTATGAATTCTTGTTGGAACGGCAAAGAGCAATTTCATACCGGAGATTTGGTCAACCGTCTCGAAGGTGATATTTCTACCGTTACAACTACAATCAACGAGCATATTCCAGCCATTTTGGTTTCTTCGTTTCAACTTTTAATGGCATCGTTGTTTCTGTTTTCCATGCAGAAAAATTTACTTTGGATTTTACTGATTATCATGCCGATTGCTCTGATTGTCAGCAAAGTATATTTTAGAACCTTGCGTCGTTTAACTTCCGAAATCCGTAACAAAGATTCCAAAATACAAAGTCATCTCCAAGAAAGCATTTTAAAACGCGTTTTGTTGATGTGTATGTTGAAAGTACAACGCTCTGTTGATACTTTGTCAAAAATGCAAAATGAGTTGAAAACTTTATCGTTGCAGCGTGTTAATTATTCTTCTCGTGCAAGGTTGTTTGTGTCGTTGGGATTTTCGGCAGGATATTGTGTGGCATTTTGCTGGGGTGCGTTTGGTATTTTGTACGGTACAGTTACGTACGGCATGATGACTGCTTTTTTGCAACTTGTAAATCAAGTACAAAATCCGATTGTAAATATGTCGAGATATATTCCGTCTCTTATTCAGACTCTTACTTCGGTTGACAGATTAAAAGAAGTTTCAAATCTGGAGCAAGAATCTGTTGAGACTCAATGTTTTCTTGATGGCAAAGTAGGTTTGAAAATTCAAGATTTGAGTTTTACATATCCCGGAAATTCCAAACCCACAATCAATAATCTTACTTATAATTTTCGACCCGGAGTTTCTACGGCTATTGTAGGAGAGACCGGAGCTGGAAAATCTACTTTGATTCGATTGTTAATCAATATCTTGAAAAAAGATTCCGGCTCGATAAAATTGTACAACGAAGATTCTGAAATCGAAATGAATCCGTCATTACGTTGCAATTTTATGTACGTTCCTCAGGGTAACAGTTTGATGTCAGGAACAGTAAGAGAAAATCTCAGAATCGGAAAAGCTGATGCCACCGATGAGGAAATGATTGACGCTCTGAAAATTGCATCGGCAGATTTTGTGATGTCGAATCCCAAAGGTTTGGATTTGCAGTGCGCTGAACAAGGTAACGGACTTTCTGAGGGTCAGGCTCAACGTATTGCAATTGCACGAGCGTTGCTTCAGCCCGGAAAAATTATGCTTATGGACGAGGCTTGCTCTGCTCTTGATGAAATTACTGAAAACAAAATCCTTACAAACCTAAAACATTATCAATCAGACAAAACCATTATTTGGATTACTCATCATTCTGCTGTAAAAAAATATATGAACGAATGTTTGGTTTTGTAGATTTACAAGAAATAATATAATTTTGCTGAAAACTATTCTCATAAAATTATGCAGCAACTTTTTCTTGAGTTATTAAACATCGCGATTGGAAATTCTGACCGTCTTTCACGGATTCCCTCTGAAAGCGAATGGTCGCAATTATTTGCAATTTCCAAGCAGCAAGCTGTTTTAGGATTTTGTTACACAGCACTTTCCAAATTACCAAAAGAACAATTTCCTCCGCAGTCGATTTTTTTGCAGTGGTTGGCTTTTTACAATATAATTTCAAAACGTAATCAGCTCTTAAATGACAGATGTGCACAATTGCAGCAAAAACTTCAGGACGACGGTTTCAAACATATTGCTTTTTTGAAAGGTCAGACCAATGCTGTCCGCTATCCCGATCCTTTTTGTCGTCAGTGCGGTGATATCGATGTTTGGGTAGAAGGCGGTAAAGAACTTGTAAAAGAGTATGCAAGTAAACAGTCTAAAGATCTTCATCATAATGGTGAACATTTTGTTTATGATTGCTTTAGCGATGTATCTGTAGAATTGCATTATCGTTTAGGTTATAGTCGTACATCTTGGATTGTTAAAAAAACAATTCCTTATTTTCAAGAAAAATTAGAGAATAATGATTTCTCTCTTACTCTTCCTAATGGAAAAAATATTTCTGCTCTTGATTATGAAACAAATATAATTCATCAACTATTACATATATTCAAACATTTTTGGCTTGGCGGTATCGGGTTTAGACAAATTATAGATTTCTATTTTGTTTTGATTGATGCTTATAATCATAATGTTGATTTCAAACATCTTGATAAAGTTGTAAAAAAAGTTCGTTTACATTCTTTCGCAGCGGCTTTGATGAGTGTATTAAAAGAAATTTTCCATTTGCCTGAGTCTGCTATGATTTGTAAACCAAACAATTGGCGTGGTAAATACTTATTGAATGAAATTTTTAGATCCGGTAATTTCGGATATTACAATAGTTTTAAAATTAAAAACAAACAAAATTCTAAAGTGATCCGTAAAATCAATTCTCTGTTTTATTCTATGAGATTAATTCCTTATTATCCGATGAAATGGATGTGGGATTTTGTTCGTAAAATTAAAAGTAATATTGTTAAACTTTTTAAATATCTCGTTAGATAATTATGTATCACGGAGTTTATTGTTTTGCCAATCATATAATTAAAATTACATCGTTGTATCAGCAAATACATCAGATGTGTAAGGATTATGTTTCTAACTCTGAACCGGAATTTGAAGTCGTTACTTCTGAGGAGGATATTGATTTTGAACGTGTTGAATCTCAAAAGGTACACGAACTTGAAGGTGAAACCGGTATTGTGGAAACTCCCGATTATCTTGAAACTCTTGCAGTTTACAGAAAAATCGCTGAAAAACTTTTGGATTATAATATTCTTTTGATTCACGGGTCTTGTCTCGAAATTGATAACAACGCTTACATCTTTATTGCTAAAAGCGGTACGGGCAAAAGTACTCATACCAGAAACTGGCGTAAATTTTTTGGAAAACGAGTTACCATGGTAAATGACGATAAACCTCTTGTGGATGTTTCTACATCTTTGATTTACGGAACTCCTTGGGACGGAAAACATCATTTGAGCAACAATATCAAAGTACCGTTGAAATCTGTCATAATCCTAACTCGTGCTGAAATTAATTCTATTCGTGAAATTTCTTCTGCCGAGGCTTTGGATTATATGATGCTTCAAACTTATCTGCCTAACAACAGTCTTTTGAAATTGAAAGCCCTTCAGTCGTTAGATTGTTTGATGAAAAAAGTTAGATTTTATATTTTGGGTTGCAACCAAGATATAGATTCTGCACGCGTTGCATACGAAGGTTTGACTAAGTAATTTTTGTAGTAAAAAGCAAATTTTATCATGCGCGAAAAGTTTTTGGAGTTACTAAAAATTGCGATTGGTATCAAAAATTGTTTCGATTGTGTCCCTTCGCCTGATGAATGGAAAGTTTTGTATGAAATTTCCAAATCTCAGTCGTTGGTGGGAATATGTTTTTTAGGGATTCAAAAACTTCCGATTGAACAACATCCGCCTTTGGAAATCGAATTGAAATTCTTGGGATGGAGCGGTAAAATTCAAAATAAGAATCTCGACATCAACAAAAGGTGTGTCTTGTTGCAACAAAAATTACATCAAGCAGGTTTCAAAGTTTGTTTCCTAAAAGGGCAGGGCAATGCAACTTTTTATCCCGAACCTCTGTTGAGACAATCCGGTGATATTGATATTTGGGTAGACGGCGGTTTCGATAAAGTTCTAAAATATGTCAACTCCGTAAAACATCCCCGCGAAGCTACCGACCAAGATATTGATTTCCCTGTTTTTCGTGATACCGAAGTGGAATTGCATTACAAAGCCGCATCGTTGCCTAATCCGTTTAAATCCAAAAGGGTAGGGAAGTGGTTTGATGATATTCAACAGAAATCACTTTTCTCAAAAACTCTTTTGCCCGACGGTAACGACATCATAATTCCAAATCCCGAAATGAATTTGGTGTATCAGCTTATTCATATCTATCGACATTTTTTTGAACTCGGTATCGGTATGCGTCAAATCATGGATTATTATTATCTTTTGATTAATTGTATCGATGTTCAGAGTGTTGATATTATTGAAGTTAAAACCAAGATTAAAGAATTTGGTTTAACTAAATTCGCTAAATCTCTGATGTATGTTTTGCAATCGGTATTTTGTTTAGACAATAAATATTTGCTTTTTACACCTGATATCAGAAACGGAAAATTCCTCTTGAACGAAATTTTTTTAACAGGTAACTTTGGATATTCCGACCACCGTTTGCAATTGAAAGATACAGATTCTCATTTCAAAAGATTCATCAAACGTACTATTCATCAGTACAGACATTTCTTTCATTACCCTTGCGATACGTTTTGGAATGGTATTTATATCATTACAATTTATTTTCGATACCGACAATTAAGAAAAATTATAAAAAACAATCGTACTTATTAATAAATTTTCTAATTTTGCGTAAGTAATCTTAATTTGAGTTTAGAATATGGAACAAGTAATTATTTGCGCAACGGGTTTAAGTATCGCAACATTAATCGGCGCAGTATTAGGATTTTGCATCAAGGCTCTTCCGCACAAATGGAACGATACGGTAATGGGATTTTGTGCCGGAGTTATGCTTTCTGCTTCTGTGTTGGGATTGATTGTGCCTTCTATGGACATGACACAACACATCTGGCTGCCTTTTTTAGGCGTATTAACAGGTGCGGTATTCTTGAATTTTATTGATTTCGTAACTCCTCATTTACACAAAATTACGGGGCTTGAGTTGGAGCAACATTCCAACAATTCATCAATCGACAAAGTATTATTATTTGTACTCGCAATAGCCATACACAAGCTTCCCGAAGGAATGGCAACCGGAGTAGGGTTCAACAATACAGAAAATATTCATGGAGCGTGGTCAGTAGCATTTGGTATCGCTTTACAAAATATCCCTGAAGGAATGGTTGTAATATCGCCGTTACTTTTGTTAGGCGTTTCCAAAACCCGAACATTTTTAATATCTGTAGTAATTTGTATCTTGGAACTGATAGGAGTATTTCTCGGATATTTCCTTGGTAGTATTTCGATGTATTTTCTGCCGTTTATGTTGAGTTTTGCCGGAGGAGCGATGTTGTACGTTGTCAGCGACGAGATGATACCCGAAACACATGCTCACGGTTACCAAAAACAAGCAACATTTGCATTGCTTATAGGATTTATGATTGTTATCATTATGGAAAAAATTGTTTAGTCCTCTTTTTCTAAAAAAAACTATTCATGAAAAGAATATGAATATGGGTATTCAAAAAGTTTTTCACGATTGAATTGATAATGAACAGTGTGTGTGCAAAAGTTTTTCACAATTGAATTGATAATGAACAGTGGGTGCGCAAAAGTTTTTCACGATTGAATTGATAATGAACAGTGGGTGTGCAAAAGTTTTTCACGATTGAATTGATTATGAATAGGGGGTGTGCAAAAGTTTTTCACGATTGAATTGATAATGAACAGTGGGTGCGCAAAAGTTTTTCACGATTGAATTGATTATGAATAGGGGGTGTGCAAAAGTTTTTCACGATTGAATTGATTATGAACAGTGGGTGCGCAAAAGTTTTTCACAATTGAATTGATTATAAATCAAAAAGGCGAACATGAATCACTTCATGTCCGCCTTCTCTTTATAAACAAATCTCTAAAACCTTAAACATCATTTTACAAGGCTATAATTGCAAATATTGTGCAAAATCAAATGATTTAAATGAAAAAATTAGAAATAATTTTTTTTTATTTCCTTAAAAATTACTTTTAACTTTGCGGACAATACACACTCAAATAATTACTTTATGGCACAATTAGACGACAATTATTACTGCGTTATTATGGCCGGCGGTATCGGAAGCCGTTTCTGGCCAAAGAGTAGAACTTCTTACCCAAAACAATTTCTTGATATTTTGGGAGTTGGAAGATCGCTCCTTCAACAGACTTTTGACAGATTCGCTAAAATTTGTAAGCCTGAAAATATCTTTGTTGTTACAGGTGAAGCATACGAGAAAATTGTTTCCGAACAATTGCCGGAACTCAGTAATAACAATATTCTTGTAGAACCGCTTCGCAGAAATACTGCTCCTTGTATAGCTTATGCCTCGTATAAAATTATGGCTATTAATCCTAATGCCAACATCGTGGTTTCTCCTGCCGATCATTACATCGGCGATGAAAGAGGTTTTGAAGAAACAATTATTCGAGGTTTGCAATTTACACAATTCAGCGATTCGCTTCTTACTATCGGTATTATTCCTACAAGACCCGAAACAGGTTACGGTTATATCCAAATCGATTCTAAATTAGGAGAAAATCCGCTCGCTGTTCACGAAGTTACAAAGGTAAAACTCTTTACTGAAAAACCTGACCTCGAAATGGCTAAAGCATTTTTAGAAAGCAAAGAATTCTTCTGGAACTCAGGTATTTTCATTTGGAATGTTAAAACTATTGTTAACGCATTCCGCGAATTGCAACCCGGTATCGACGAGCAATTCTCGCAAGGTTGGGACTTTTATAATACCGATAAAGAACGTGAATTTATCAATTCAATTTATCCTGAATGTCAGAATATTTCTATTGACTACGGTATTATGGAATCACACCAAAGTGTATATGTAATACCGGCATTGTTCCAATGGTCTGACCTTGGTACATGGGGTTCGCTTTACGAAAACTCTAAACGAGACCAAGCCGGAAACGCTGTTGCGGGTTCTAAAGTTATTCTCAACAATACAACAGGTTGTATTATCAATACAGACGAGCGTCTTGTAGTGGTTGACGGTCTGAAAGATTACATCATTGCCCAAAGCGACGGTCTTTTGCTGATTGTACCAAAATCCAACGAACAGAATATCAAAAATATCGTTAATGCTGTAAAAGTACAATTCGGAGACAATTTCGTATAAAATACTGTTAAATAAAAAAAATACTATCCACCGTAAATATGTAAATTCTAAAGAATCATATTGGCGGTGGATTTTTTGTTGCAAATAAATTTAGAAGTTATTGATGCTAGTTTTTGTAAAAAAACGACAAGAATTTTAAGTTTTAGCTAAAAAAAATACTTTTTTTATTTTGAAAATTTGATTTCTTTATAATATATTTGCGCTATGAAACACAATGAAACATTTTTAAATAAATATAATTATGAAACATTTCTTTATTCCAATTGTTGTTACAATGGTTGTTGCGACAATTGCTCTATGCTCTTGCGAAAAAGAGGTTGGTGTGGAAGATAATGGTTATTCCACTGAGCATGAAACTCAAATTTCGAATAATGATTCGGTTTTGGTAGTTGACGGTAAACGTATGGAATGGAAATTAACTTTATCCAAACCAAAATCGTTGTCAAAAGGTATGATAATGGATGAAACCGAGTATTATAAAGAATTGAATGATATGTATAAAGATTTCTATGGTGAAGATTTTAAATTAATTGATACTCTTAAATTTAAATATCATAATCAAAATTATAGTTTAAAGTTGCTTAGGGGTGATAGAAAATCGGAACCCGGTAAATATTTTTATGTAATGATTGATAATTTGAATGTTAAATTAGATACTGCGTGTTGGGTGTATGGTGATGATGAAAGTAATGCTAAGGATTATGGTAGATTATATACTTGGCATTCCGCTGATGCTCTTGCAAAAGAGATATCAATGCGTTTACCAGTTTATTATGCCAACAATCCTACAAAAAAAATGATTAAAACGAAATTGCCTGTCCATGCAAGACTTCTTTCAAGACAAGATATTTGTGATATTATTGAATGTGATTCAATCGGATTTGCTCCTTATGATGGGTACTCTATAGAGGAACATCTTCAAGCTTCAGAGTCAGAACGTGATTTTTTACCTTTCTTTTATTACGATGTTTTTGTTGGCGGTTTGGAAGGACCTTGTAATAATGTAATTGATTATACTCGAGGGTTACATACTCTTGGTGGTTTTCGTAATCCCGTACAAAAAGAAGAAAAATGGTGGAATTATTGGGTGAATGGATGGTATATTAAGAAAGATATTGAAGCTCATATTAGGCTTTGTGATAATGCTCGTTTTACTCATCATCATCATCATCAACAATTATGGATTTCTAGAGAAATTGGTAATTCGAGTGGTTTAGTAGAGAATTATAAAGGTAAAGATCGTAATTTTTTTGCTTATATTAATATTGAGTGGACTGATTTGTTTGGCTTTTCTGTTCGTTATGTCTTTGAACCTATGTATAAATAAGATGAGAATACTATCTTTAATTAAGACTGTAATTTTTATTACAGTCTTTTTCTATTCCTTATGTGTTAGTGCTCAAGAATATAATAATTGGTTGTTGAGTGGAAGTATTTTGTTGGATTTTAATTTCTCTCCTGCTAAATTATCTTGTACAGGATTGAATAATTTATTGGGTTTTTGTACTACACCTTCAGTTGCTCTTTCTGATAAAAATGGTAAGTTATTGATTTATGGATGTTTTGTTCCTATAGAGGATGGAAAATATAGTTTCTGTATTTTCGATAGTAAATCTTTGGATAAACCTATTTTGTTTTATGGGGCGGGAGTTTTAAAAAATGTTATTGGTTGTAAAATTCCTGATGGCGGTTATTATGTTGCTTTTGTTTGGGGTAGTATTATTAAGAATGAGTTGCATGTCTTGAAATTCAACGAATCTGGAATATTTGAGAAAGAGTTTATTTATAATCAAGGTTACTATTCTGCTTTTTTAGATGTTCTTTTTGTAGATAATGATGTTGTTTTTTTAACTTATAAACAATATAATAAGCATTATCAAATTGAAACTTATAAGTTATCTTCCAAATCTTGTAGTCTTGTTAATGTATCTGAGGTGTTTATGCAAGGTGTATTGTTAAAATATGAAATTTACTTTAGTATTGTTAATTCTTTAGATAATACTACTATTGTTTTAAGATTCCCTGATTTTTTTTATGTTTTAAAATATGATATGGATACGTATGAGGTTTCAGTAGTTAAAAGAATAGAATTAAATAGTTTTAATCCAATTGCTTTTTCTGAAAAAGATAAATATTTTATGATTATTGATGAAGGAAAGTTAAAGGGTTATAAATATTATAGTGATTATGATTTTAGTTTTACAAATCCGGATTTTATTTATGATATTTCTTCTGGTGGAAAATTTAGTATTGCTTTAGGTTTGGATGGGCAATTATATGTATATAAACAAAATTGGGATTATATTATGATTCTAGATGGCATTGAATCCGGTAATATTACTAAAAATATTGTAAAAATGGATTGTCTTAGTAATTTATTTTGTTTCCCTTTTATTCCCAGATACAAATCATGTCGAGCTCAAGCAACTTTCAATAATTCAATCGTTTGTTTCGATGATGAGGGTTTAAAAGTCAATCTTTCCGGCACTGCTCCTTATGAAGTTTTTTATACTTTGGATGGCGAGGAAAAAAGTTTTAAAACTTCGGCAAAAGAATTTATTCTGCCTAATATCGTTGGAAAATATAAAATTGAAAAGGTAAAAGATGCAACTTGCGAATTTTTACCTGTAATAGATAACGAAGCTGTTGTCTATGATAAATTGAAAAAGATTAAGATTATTGCAGAATAAAAAGTGTTGAAGCTAAAATATAAAAAATTGTAAAAAATCATTTTTTATTTTTGTTAACATTATAGCTCTGCTGATGTGCTTTTTTATTTGGTCAATTATTTATATTTTTGCCGCCAAACAATTAGTTCTAAAAATAAATTATTTTTGATTGAAAAATATTATGCAAGAATCAGATTCTAAAAAAACAAGTGTCAACAAATTGATGTTGGCATTGGTAATTGTAGAGGCTGTTGTTATTATAGCCCTTCTTTTAAACCTCAATTCTAAACAAGAAGAAGCCGAAAAACTTGTTGAAACTATTGAGATTGGCAATCACCAAAAAGACTCGCTTAATCATGAAATGGAATTGATAGTGGCTAATTACAATGATTTGAAAACCACTAATGATACTATCAATGCTCAACTTGAAGAACAAAAGGCTAAGGTTGAAAAACTTATGAGAGATCTCAGAAGAACCAAGGCTTCTAATATCGATTCTATCAACAGATACAAGGCAGAGATAGAAACTATGCGTGCTATTATGCGAAGTTTTGTGGTTCAGATTGATAGTTTGAATACCAAAAATCAAATCCTTATTGCTGAAAACAATCGTTTAACAGGTCAGTTGACTAATGTTAAATCAGAAAACCGTCAGCTTACTAATCAAAAAGATTCACTTCAAGGCCGTGTAAAAGAAGCCGAAGCTCTCAAAGCTCAAGGTATGAAGCTTGTGGCTCTCAACGATCGTGATAACGAAACTACAAGAATCTTGAAAACCCAGAAGTTTAGAGTTACTTTTACTTTGAACGAAAACGAGATGACCAGAAAAGGTTCTAAAGATCTTTTGGTACGTCTTTCAAAACCGGACGGAAGTATTTTGATGAACGAGAGTTCGGGATTTTTCAATTATCAAGGCAAAGAAATCGCTTATTCTTCAAAGAAAACAATTAATTACGACGGCAAAACTCAAAACGCTGTTATTTATATTATTTCGCGTGAGGTCTTAAACGGCGGTAATTATCAAGCAGATATTTTCTGTGACGGCAGAAATATCGGTAGTGTAAGTGCCAAAATCGATTAATATTTATAAAATTAAAATATGTGGAACAAAGTTGCAGATGTCATTCTAAAGCATAAAAAAGTAATTTTGATTGTAATTGCAATCATTACGGCTTTTATGGCATTTAATATGAAAAATCTGCGTATGAAGTATACTACTGCTCTTATGATGAGGGAGCAAGATACTGCATATCAGAAATTTCTTGATTTCAGAAAAACCTTTGGCGAAGATGCAAGTCTTATCGTAGTTGCATTTGAGAACAAGGATTTTCTTACACTTGAGAAGTATCGCAAATTGCTTGTACTTCAGGATTCTCTAAAAAATGTTGTCGGTGTAAAATCTGTATTGGCTTACACTAATGCTATTACAATCGAGAAAGATACAGTCAACATGATGTTTAAGGCTCGTAAGATTTTTGATCCTCAACCTCAAACCCAAGCCGAATTGGATTCGATGTTTCAGGTTGTAAAAGATTTTAAGTTTTACAACAAGATGCTTTATACTGACAGTTGTTTTGTATTGGCTTTAACTTGTGATCCTGAAATTATCTATTGTAAAACCCGTGATGTAATGGTAGCAAACATCGAAAGTCAAGTTCAAAACTTCTCTCAAGATGTTGATGTACCGTGTCATATCTCCGGTTTGCCGTATACCCGTTCACGTTTGATGATAATGGTAAGAGACGAACTTGTAGTTTTTGCAATTATTTCGTTGATTATTGTTACCATAATATTCTTCCTTTTCTTCAGAAGTATCAAAACAACGCTTTGGGCTGTACTTATCGTATTTGTCGGAGTAATCTGGACGATGTCGCTCATGGCTCTTATCGGTTTTGAGATGACAATGATGAGCGGGATGTTGGCTCCGTTGCTTATCGTAATTGGAGTTCCGAATACGATATATCTTCTCAACAAGTATCACGTTGTTTATCGTAAACTTCGCGACAGACAACAAGCTCTGCATGAAACAATTGCTCAGGTTGGTAAAGCTACTTTTTTAACCAACTTGACAACAGCTGCCGGTTTTGCAACATTTCTTATTACCGGCAACGAAATGCTTATGGAGTTTGGTTTGATTGCTACAATGGGTATTATTATGATGTTTTTCCTTTCTGTTTTGATGGTGCCGTCGGTGTTCAGCTATGTTGCCGAGCCAACAGAAAAAGAGTTGAAACATCTTGATACAAAATTTGTTAACAACATCGTAGAGAAATTTATTTACTTGGTACAATACAAGAGAAAACTTATTTATTTCTCTACTATTGCTATCGTTGCGATTTCTATCTTCGGGATGTCGCTTTTGCGTAACGAAAGTTTCCAAGTAGACGATTTGCCGGAACACAATTCTACTTACGTTGACTTGAAGTATTTTGAAAAAGAAATGAACGGTATTCTTCCGCTCGAAATTTCTATCAATACCAACCGTAAAAAAGGTCTTTCAGATTACAATGTACTCAAAAAGATTGAAGCGTTGGAAGATACACTCAAGTATTTCAATTGTTTGAGCACCGGTACTTCGCTTGTAGACGCTTTGAAAATCGTAAATCATGCTTATTACAACAATCATGACGATTTTTATTGCATGCCTACCAAAACCGATTTCTTGTTTTTGAAAGATTTTTTGCAAAACAGTAAAAATCAAGCCGGAGGAGAAAAAGCATCAATGGCGGGTAATTTGATGACAACAATGGTAGATTCTACATTCTCTCGTGCGAGAGTTCAAATGCGTATTGCTGATGTCGGAACTATCAGAATGGTTGCAATTACCGACAGTATTCAAAATATCTTGAATTACTATTTCCCGCCTGAAAAAAAATATGAATGTGATATTACCGGAACTTCGGTGATATTTGCTTTCGGCTCGTTGCAATTGATTGACAACCTTGTACAATCCTTGTTGCTTGCGATATTCTTGATTTCGCTTTGTATGGTGGGATTGTTCAAATCGTGGAGAATGGTATTTATCAGTATTATACCGAACTTTATCCCGTTGATTGTAACAGCTGCTATTATGGGTTTTACAGGAATACGATTGAAATCTTCTACAATTTTGGTTTTCAATATTGCATTCGGTATTTCTGTTGACAATGCCATTCACTTGTTTACCAAGTTTAAACACGAGCTTGAAACTACAAATTACGATACTCCAAAATCAGTAATCGGTGCGTTGAGAGAAACCGGAGTAAGTATCATTTACTCTGCAACAATATTGTTAATCGGATTCTTGATATTTGTATTTTCACAGTTCGGCGGTACACAGGCACTTGGTTTGTTGATTGACATCACATTGTTTGTTGCGATGTTTACCAATCTTTTGTTCTTGCCGTCGATGTTGATGAGTTTTAATATCAATTTCGGTAAAAAGAACAAAAAACAGTAGGAAATAAACACAATTTCTATATTAAAGCCGGGTTCTGAACAAGTTCCCGGTTTTTTTGTATTTGTTAGAAAAAATATTTTTATAAAAAAATACCGTGAATTTTGGTTTATAACTTTTTTTATTACATTTGTGACCGAAGAAACTATAATTTAATTCAAACCAAACAAATGAACAATTTCGTATTTCAGAATCCTACCAAAATAGTTTTTGGAAAAGGAACAATCGCCCAATTGAGTGAATTACTCTACAAAGGCGAAAAAATCATGATGACATACGGCGGTGGCTCTATCAAGAAAAACGGCGTATACGATCAAGTAAAAAAAGCCCTTGAAGGTTTTACTGTAATTGAATTTGGCGGTATAGAACCGAATCCGGATTTCGATACATTGATGAAAGCCGTAGATATTTGCCGTAAAGAGGGCGTCGGATTTTTGTTGGCAGTAGGTGGCGGCTCTGTAATTGACGGAACCAAATTTATTGCCGCAGCAGTAGAATACCAAGGAGATGAATGGGAAATCCTCACCAAAAAACAAATTCCGAACGATTGTTTGCCGCTTGCAAGCGTTTTAACAATGCCGGCTACCGGTAGCGAGATGAATTCAAATGCTGTGATTTCGCGCCGTGCTACCAAAGAAAAATTCGATTTCGGTTCACCAAAGGTATATCCGGTATTTTCAATCCTTGATCCCGAAGTAGTATATTCTATTCCAAAACGTCAGAAAGCCAACGGATTGGCAGACAGTTTTATCCATGTAATTGAACAATATCTTACAGACGATATCAATACACCGATACAAGACCGTTGGGCTGAAGGTGTAATGAAAACTATTGTTGAGACTGCTCCGAAAGTTTTGGTTGACAGACCCGATTATGATTCATGTGCAAATTATATGTGGGCTGCTACCTGTGCATTGAATTTCTTTATTTCGCCGGGTGTCAATCAAGACTGGTCTACTCACATGATCGGACACGAATTGACTGCGCTTTGCGGATTGGATCACGGTGTAACACTTGCAATTGTTTTGCCCGGCACAATGAAAGTAATGCGCGAACCTAAGAAAGCAAAAATTATAATGCTTGGTAAGAATGTGTTTAATATTACAGCCGGTACCGATGACGAAATAGTTGACAAGACTATCGACGCTACAGAAAAATTCTTCCAATCGTTGGGAATCAAAACATTATTGTCCGATTATAATATTGGAGATGATGTTATCAACGAGATTGTTAGAAGATTCCGTGAGCGTGGTGCTGTACTTGGAGAACACGGTATTGTAACTTATGATCATGTAGAAAAGATTCTTCGCAGCAGATTGGCTTAATACAATCCCGTAGTTAAAACAATAAGAAATATTTAAAGACTGCCACGTAAGGTATGATTTTAATACCATTTTGTGACAGTCTTTATTTTTATTCGATTGTAAAACACAAAGATCCGATGACGAATGGTGTTCTTCCGTCAACAGCTTTTACTTTGATATTTTTGAACGTAATAACATCTCCGGATTTTAGTTTATCGATACATTCTTTTTGTTGAGCAGTTATTGCAGCGGTATGGCTTACATAAGTTTGCTGATTTATTACCAATGTATACTCTATGATATGATAGTTGAAATCTAATGAGAAATTCGGAATTTTAGTTTTTATTTCGGTTATTTCCTTCAATTTATCTTTTGATATTTTACCGTCATAGTATTCTGAATCTTTGTACGATAAATAAGCTATCGGGTTAGGTACATATTTAGCAGTGAATTTTTTGTCAGCAAGTAGTTTCTTATCGTTTTTGGAATAACAAGATATAGTTACAACTCCTTGATTTTTGCAGTTGGCAATCCATTGTGAAGATTTTTTTCGTGTAATAGATCCTTTTGAAATCTCCGCATAAATATTTTCCGGTTCTATGCCGGGAGCAGTAATTTCAAGAGGATTGGGTACACCAATATACAATACATCATTATTTTGGGAAGTAATTATAACTTCTTGTTTCTTTTCGACATTTTCGAGATTGTTTTCAATAATTTTTTTTGTACTTTCAATCAAAGCGTTGTTTATTGGTTGGTCTTTTACTGATTTTTTAACAGTAGTATTTTCGTCGCTAAGCAATACAAATGAATCGAAAAAATCGTAACTCTTTTTTGTTATTTTATTAATTTCCCCCATTTCTTTGGAAAAAAGTAAATATTGTTGATAGGTGTTGATATTTGCAACGCAAATGAAAAGATGTATATTTTTATCACGAAATTTTGTATGATAAATTTTTGCAGGATGTCCGTCCAAATCGTAATCTTTTTCATCAATCAATTTCAAACCTAAGTCTCTAAACTGAAAGTTTTTCAATTCATACTCGTCGAAGCCGGAATCTTCTGATAAGACAGCATCGGATATCGAATATTCATAATCTTTGGTATACCATTGTTCATAATTATCTTTCGATAAATGATTAATTGCAGAATCAGGAAAATTTACACAGAATTTTCTTGTTGATGAAACTAAATTTTTTTTCTTGATTCTATCATTTCTCAAGTTTATACGTTTTGCTTCAATCTCAGAAATTATTTTCGCAGTATCTATACGGTTTTGTATATAAGCTGAATACAAGAAGTTAGATTCAAATTTTTTAATTTCATAAACTAATTCTTTTGCTCGTATTAGATTTCCTTCTGAAATTGAAGAACGGCAACAAGAAACCAAAGAATCATGTTTTATGTTTACTTCTGTTGTATATTTTTTTTCAGACTCTTGAAAATTTTTTCTTCTTAAATA
The DNA here is from genome assembly GCA_017541145.1 of Bacteroidales bacterium. GTDB lineage: Bacteria > Bacteroidota > Bacteroidia > Bacteroidales > UBA3824 > UBA3824. The sequence goes on from JAFXZT010000134.1 coordinate 37,990, forward strand.
GTTCCATATACATAATAGACCAATCAGTCCTAAAATTATATAAATTATTATGGATTTATTTTCCATATCGGAATTTATTTTATTGTTTTTTTTATAAATTAGAAATTTCTTCAGCGGTAAGACCGGAATATTTTATTATTTTTTCAACAGGTTCGCCATCGGCTTTCATCATGCGGGCGATGGATATGGCTTTTGATTGTTCTCCTTCAGCACGACCTTCAGCACGACCTTCTTCACGCTCGTGTTCCAAAGCAGATTTTTCTGTGCTGACATCAAGCCAATATTTTTCGTATGCCATCATCTCTTCGTCGGTGAATGCCGAAGCTCGCAACATTTCTAATGCTTCATTAGTCTCTTTGTTTTCAATAAGTTCAGGGGCTGCATCTATAGTATTTTCATCTATTTCGGTTAAAAACTTGAGCCAAAGGTCGTGCATTTTTTTTACGGCACGATTCTGTGGTTTGAAATTTGGCAGTACAATAAACACCATTGAAATATCTGTGCGTTTATCTTTCTCATGTTGTTTGTTAGTAAGATAATACTCCTGAATATATTCTTTGTCGCCGTAGTTAAAACCTTTTTTATCGTTTACAAGGCTCAATGCGTATACATCTTTCAAGTCGCTGAATGACATCCCTTTTTTCAACTGCTTGGTATAAACTGATGCTGCATTAAACAACGTACGGGCAAAAAATTCCGTGTTCCAATACGATTGCATTTCAACAATAAAATTTCTTTTGTAATTGTCTGTACAATACACATCAACAATAGAATATTTTTTTGCCGGAGTGTCGGGGATGTTTTCGGGTGTAAGATATTCAACCGACTTAATTTCCATATCGTCGGGTAATGGCAACAACGCATTCAAAAGGCTCATCACCAGATGTTTGTGCTGTCCGAATATTTTCTTGAAGGTTAAATCCGCCTTCGGGTCAAGATATTTTGGCATAATTGTACCGTTTTTTTGATTATCAACAGCAAAGGTATATTTTTTTCGAGAAAAAATCAACAGAAAAATCTTTAATATTGAAAATTTTTAGCTCTTAATTTTCAGAATTTCAAGATGTTAAGGTTGATTTTCAAAATGAACAAAATGAATGAGTGCTGTTTTGATATTATTACATACATTTGTAATGTCAAACGATAACAACTACAAACTAATTAACTTAATAAAATGCTAGAATAAACCTTGATCAAATTTATTAACAGTTTTTTTTTGTAACAACTTAAAACAATTAAACTATTATTTATTAACATATTTTACCTGAAATCTTTTAACTCAAAAAATAGTAAATATAAAAAATTACCTAAACCTTTTTTTACTATTATTTAGATATAATTGTAAGAAACATAATAAGTATTAAAGATTTAACAATTAGAGAAGAAACTACGTATTTTAAAAAAAACAACCTATTGTAAATTAATAAAATGAAAACAAGCGGTTTCCGGATTTTTTTGGAGACCGCTTTTTTTACGTTTTGATTTTTCGCTCTATTTTTACCAAAAAATATTTTATCTTTGCTCTGTAAAAAATTTAGAATATGAAAACATTTGAAGAATTACGTCTTATGGTGGAAGATGCAATTAAAAATCTTAATCTTCCCCTTGAACCTAAGAATTTTTATGATCCGGTAAGATATATACTCTCTTTGGGAGGCAAGAGAATGCGTCCTGTTTTTACTCTTATGGCTTGCAATCTTTTTAGCGACGATGTTTCAAAAGCAGTTCGTCCCGCTATCGGAATGGAAGTTTTTCATAATTTTACACTTCTTCACGATGATATTATGGACCATAGCAATTTGCGTCGTAAAAAGCCGACCGTAAATGCCAAATGGAACGATAATGTCGCTATACTTTCGGGCGACGGGATGTGTTATATCGCATCACAGCTTGTTATGGAATCTCCGGCTGAACTTCGTACCGAGATTATGAATTTGTATCATAAAACTGCTATCGAAGTTTGTGAAGGTCAACAATATGATATGGATTTTGAGAATCAAGACGATACCAAAGAGCAAGATTATTTGGAAATGATACGTCTGAAAACGGCAGTACTTCCGGCGGCTTGTCTCAAAATCGGTGCGTTAATCGGCGGAGCTACCGAGCAACAGGCTCAAACTATTTACGATGCGGGTATTCTTGTAGGACTTGCTTTCCAACTTCAAGACGATTATCTTGACAATTATTCTACTCCGGAAATCTTAGGAAAACCGGTTGGCGGCGATGTAAATGAATGTAAGAAAACTATTTTCTACATCAAAACTTTGGATTTTATTGAGGAAAACAAGAAACAAGAATGGATAAATTTCTATAAGACAAAAGATTTATCGTTCCAAGACAAACACAACAAAGCCAAAGAATATTTTGCCAAATACAAAGTTGACGAGTATTGTCAAAACCTTGTAAATGATTATTACCAAAAGGCTTACGACAAATTGGATTCTCTCAATCTCAAGAATCTTGATGTTTTGAAAAATTTTGTTGAAAAACTTCGTGTTCGTATCAGCTAAAAAATGGTAATTCTTGGAATAGACCCCGGTACTAACTTTATGGGTTATGGAATTATAGAATCCGAAGGTTCGAAAATTAAATGTTTGGCAATCGGAATTCTTGACCTTCATAAAGTGGAAGACAAATATCTGAAACTCAAGATGATTTTCGACCGTGTAATCGGACTTTGTAAAAGTTACAAGCCGGACGAATTGGCTATTGAAGCGCAGTTTTACGAGAAAAATGCTCAAAGTATGTTGAAACTTGGTCGCGCTCAGGGTGTTGCAATTGCTGCGGCAGTAAATTACGGCGTAACTATTTTTGAGTATGAACCGCGAAAAATTAAACTCGCTGTTACCGGTTATGGCAACGCTACCAAAGAGCAAGTCGCGCGTATGCTTATCGGGATGTTGAAACTCGATGAAGTTCCCGACAAGTTTGATGCTACTGATGCTTTGGCTGTTGCGGTCTGTCATCATTATCAAAAACGTTTGCCGAATATAAAATCAGGCGGCAATTCGTGGGAAGCATTTATTGCCAACAATCCGGGCAGAATTGTTAAAAATTAGTTCGTTTTTGTGATGAAAGCACTTTTTATGATTTTATTGTTGTTGACATCTTTTCGTTTCAGTGCGTTGGCTCAATGGACGGAACGTCAAAGTTTCAATACTGTAAAAGAAGTCCACAATTTCGGCGCAAAAAAACTTTGTGTTTGCAATTATTGTGCTTTCATTATTGACGAAGATTCCGAAATTCAGTACCTTAACAAAACTTCCGGACTAAGTTCTGCAAATATTTCTGCATCTTGTGCCGATGAGGACGGAAAATATTTCGCAATCGCTTACAAAAACGGAAGTCTTGATATTTGTAGCAATGGAAAACTTTTTACAATTCAAGATATTACTTTTGGTAGTAATCTGAATAACAGAAATATACATCATCTTACTTGCAGCGGAGATTTCATTGTGGCATCGTTGGAGATGGGCGTATCGCTAATTGATGTAAAAAAACAAGAAGTCTCCGCTGTATGTTTTTTCGGTGAAACAATCAAAAAGTCAACGATATACCAAAACAAAATCTTTTCTCAAACATCGCATCATATTTATTCCGTAAATATCAACGATGTAAATATCCAAGACCCCGAACGGTGGAAAATTTCAGATGATTTTTCGTGGGTTTTTCCATCGGATATTCCTGTTGATGGTTACAACAATTTGGTAAACAATCAGTTGAAAAGCGATAGCATTTATCACATCGCACAATCTGACGGTAAAATTGCGCTTTCGTCCGAATATTTTTCAGAAGTTTCGGGTTCTACAATTATCAATATCATAAATTCCGATAATCAGAATTTTACTTGTGCTTTTTATAATCCGTACAATAGTAATCATATTTTTCTCGGTTCTGAAAACGGAATGCTTTACGAATATCTAAATCATCAGTTGAAATCACAATATGCAAATTCCTATTATTTAACTGATAAGATTTTGGATATGAATTGTACTCCCGAAGGCGACTTGTTTATTTTGATGAATGGACAAGTTTCGGTTTTTGACCATAATGGTAATTGGCATGTTGCTACAAGTTTTGAACCGTTGAAATATCTTTCTGTCAACAAAATACTAAAAGTTTCGGATTATGTATTTTGGATTTCGGCAGGTGCGGCTGGAATTTTTGCTGTTGACTTAAATTCTACTCCGACGGACTTTTCTGACGACAAAACAGTGTTGTTTTATCCGAAAAATTCTGGTGGTGAACGCATAGGAAACAAAGTAACGGCATTGAGTCTCGACAACAACGGGCGCGTCTGGATTGGCACTAACAAGGGAGTTGCAACAATTTCTAATCCGGAATCCGTTTTTACAGATAATTATTTTTTTGTAAAACCCATAATTACAGAAACTTCGGAGCATGACGGCGATTATTCGCAGTATTTGCTCAGTAGCAAATATATTACGGCAATAGAATGCGATTCCAAACAGCGGAAATGGATTTCTACGTTGAATTCCGGTGTTTTTGTGGTCAACGAAAGCGGTTCGGAGGAAGAATTTCATTTCAACGAAAGTAATTCCGGACTGCCGGGTGATTCGGTTTTTATGATGAAATATATTCCGAAAACCGGTGAAGTTTACATCAAAACCAATTGCGGTTTGGCATCTTATCTTACTGATACACAAGAAACACAAGAAAATTTAAGTTCAGTAAAAGTATTCCCTAATCCGGTACGTCCCGATTTTGACGGCGAAATTTGTATTTCGGGTTTGGAAGAAAATTGTGATATCAGAATCACAGATATTGCGGGAAATTTGGTTTACAAAACAGTAAGCGAAGGCGGAAAAATTTTTTGGGACGGGACCAATCAAAATGGTCATCGATGTTCTACCGGAGTTTACCTTATCTTTATCAGTTCGTTAAATACTAAAAATACAACCGTAAAAAAGTTGTTGATGGTAAAATAAATTTTTACTTTTGCGGTTGGTAAAATTAAAAAAACATATAAAATCACTATGGCTAAGAAAGCACTTCTTATGATTCTCGATGGTTGGGGAATCGGTGACAAAGGTAAAGGCGATGTAATTTACAATACATCAACTCCTTACATGGATTATTTGAACAACACATATCCTCACGCACAGCTTTTGACCTGCGGTGAGAACGTCGGACTTCCTGATGGTCAGATGGGTAACTCTGAGGTTGGTCACCTTAATATTGGTGGCGGTAGAATCGTGTATCAAGACTTGGTAAAAATCAACCGTGCTTGCAACGACAATTCTATTCTTCAGAATCCTGAAATCCAGTCAGCTTACGGTTACGCTCAGAAAAATGGTAAAAACATCCATTTGATGGGTTTGACTTCTACAGGCGGTGTTCACTCTTCTTTGAACCACTTATTCAAACTTATTGATATTGCAAAAGAATACGGCGTAAAAAATACTTTTGTTCACTGTTTCATGGACGGTCGTGATACCGACCCTAAGAGTGGTAAAGGTTTTATCGCTGATCTTCAGAAACATATCGACCAAGTTGGTTGCGGTTATATCGCTTCTATTATCGGCCGTTTCTACGCAATGGACCGTGATAAACGTTGGGATCGTATCAAAGTTGCTTACGATCAAATCGTTAACGGCAAAGGTAGAAAAGTAGCTGATATGGTAGAAGGCGTTCAGTCTTGCTATGATTCTCACACTGAAGAACATAAAAATACTGACGAATTTATGGAACCGTTGATCAATTCTAATGTTGACGGTACAATAAAAGAAGGCGATGTTGTAATTTTCTTCAATTACAGAAACGACCGTGCTAAAGAATTGACAATCGTTCTTTCTCAGCAGGATATGGAAGAACAAGGCATGCACACAATCAATGATATTCAGTATTACTGCATGACTCCTTACGATGCTTCTTTCAAAGGCGTTCACATCCTCTATCCGAAAGAAAATGTTACAAATACTTTGGGCGAATACCTCGCTTCCAAAGGTTTGAAACAGCTTCACACTGCTGAAACTGAGAAATATGCTCACGTTACATTCTTCTTCAACGGTGGTCGTGAAACTCCTTACGACGGTGAAGACAGAATCCTCGTTGCATCTCCTAAAGTTGCTACTTACGACCTCAAACCTGAGATGTCTGCTTTTGAAGTAAAAGACAAATTGGTAGAAGCTATCAACACTTCTAAATACGATTTTATCGTTGTTAACTTTGCTAACGGCGATATGGTTGGTCACACCGGAGTTTACTCTGCTATCGAAAAAGCTGTTGTAGCTGTTGACCAATGCGTTAAAGAAGTTGTAGAAGCTGCTAAAGCCAAAGATTATGAGACTGTTATTATTGCTGACCACGGTAATGCCGACAACGCTTTGAATGCTGACGGTACTCCTAATACAGCTCACTCTCTCAATCCTGTTCCTTTCATTTATGTTACAGAAAACAAAAATGCTAAAGTTAAATCAGGTGTTTTGGCTGACGTTGCTCCTTCTATCCTTCACATCATGGGTCTTGAGCAGCCTAAAGAGATGACAGGTAACGATCTTATTGCTGACTAATCTTGTTATACATCAAAATAAAAGGCTGTACGCTACAAAACGTACAGCCTTTTTTCTAATTTATTTTTTTTATTGTTCCTTCTGATTACCTTATTTTTTAGGAGCTACATTTTCATAAATCCAGTCAAGAGTATAATCCTCGCTTTTATCGTTTACAGCTTTCAACATCGCGTTAATCATTACTTCGCCGTCGTTGATAAATTCACCTGTAGCGTGATTGAAATATCCGTGTTTTTCATTTTTTTCTCCTGAGCCAATTACTCCATTGTCCCTAAGAATTACTCCATTGTCCCAAAGAATTGGAGCTACGCTGTTGTTTTTTGCTGCTTTGCAAACGTATTCTAAATAATAACGTCTGAATTGTTCAAGTTTTGAATTAGGATCAGTATTGCGACATACATTTCCGAATTCGCCCAAATATACCGGAATATTCTTTTGGGTGTAATTGTCATAAAGCTTTTTGAATTGTGTTTTTACCATTTCTTCGTCGCTGTTGGCAGCTTTGTCTGTGCCTGTGTGCCCCCATTCCGAATATTTTACTGACAAAGTATATTCTGACGGTGCATAGAAATGTACAGCTACCATAAGTTTGCCGGCTTCGTCGTAAGGTATTTTTAGCGATTCTACAGCCAAATCGATGTCGGTATTATAAGCCGGAATACCAAGCCATCTTGTAGCATTGTTGCCGCCTGTAGCACGAACTGTTTTAACAAACAAATTAAGCCATTCGTTGAGAACTTGATATTGTTTGCCTCCGTCGGTTCTGTTTGCTCCCCAGCCCCATTTGCCGTCTTGAATTTCGTTTACAGCTTCAAAAATCAAGAAATCGCCTTTGTCTTTAAACTTTTCTGCAATTTGTTTCCATATCGCTTCAAATTTTGCTTTGATAGAAGTATTTGCTTCTGTAATTTTTGCTGCTTTTATGATATTAAGCCAATATTTTGACTCTGCTCCGTCATGATGGATGTTGATAATTGCGTTCAGTCCGGCATTTTCTGCGTATCCTACGATTTCATAAACGCGATTGAGCCAAGCTTCTTCAATTTTGTATTCTGGAGCTCCGCCAATATGTCCCATCCATGTTACAGGAATTCTTACAGTTTTAATTCCGGCAGCCGCTATCTTGTTGAAAGCTTCTTGAGTAGTTGCTTCGTTTCCCCAACAAGTTTCGTTAGCTACTTCGTTGGCGTGAGCGTCCAGTTGATTTCCGAGATTCCAACCAAGTCCCAACTTTTCAGACATCTTTGCCGGTGCATTTTCTACACTACAAACGTATGTTTTTCCCTCGTCTGTTGTGTTGTTGTTCGGGTTTTGATTGATGTTCTGATCTCCGTTCTGATTGCCGTTGTTCGGGTTTTGATTGTTGTTTTCGGTATTATCCGGATCCTCGTCGTCTTTGGAACACGACGAAAGCGGCAATGTGCTCAATGCAAGAGCAATCATTAAATAATTGATTTTTTTCATGTGTTTTGTTTTTAATGTAATTGATTAAGTATTTTTGTTTTATACGAATTTATCATTATTGAAGTTTCGCATGATTAAAAAAAAAGCTGTTCAAACTCTTTTCAGGTTGGACAGCTTTTTTATAGAAAAATTTAATCTGATGAATTTTTTATCTCTTTTCAAACGATTCGCTTTTGCAATCGTAGTTGATAAAGTAAGTGCCTTTAGGATACGAACTTACATTTACCGAAACTGCATTTCCCTTAGCCAGACGTTTGCCGTAGAAATCGTAAATTTCGTATTCCGTAGCTCTTGAGAACGTAATTTGTCCCGTAGTCTGACCATTGTTACCCGGTTTGAAAGTAACTTCGGGCGCAAGGTTGTTGAACGTAATTTCGTTTGAGTAGCGCGGTTTCTTTGTGCAATCTACCTGCTTGATTCTCACCTTGTTGATACCGCTGTGAAGTGGTACTTTTACATTGTAGATATTTGTTCCCGACGTACCTTTGCCTTGTACCTGAGCCACTGTAATCCATTTTTTCCATTTGAATTGCTCAATTACGAACGGCAAACTGCCTATTTCGCCTTGAGTTGTGAATGACAATGTTCCGGTTTTGTCTAATTTTAAAGAACTTACGGTGTAAGTACTTTTTGGTTTCAAGACGTCAGCATTCAATACCTTAGGTGTACAACCCTCCTTGTGCTTTATTTCAATAGCAACGCGGTCGCCTTTCTGAAGGTGATACACTCCAAGATTTAGTTCAAATGCCGAACTGTTGATATTGTCGGTTGATATCTGCCCGTTTACTGTTACTTCATAGATACAAAAGCCTACTCCGCTTGAGGCAAACGGATTCATTATAAACAGGTTTTCTCCTTGGTAGATACCGTCAAGCTTTATTGATTTCTGTGCTTGTATTCTTGTATTAGAAATCAATAAAACTATTAATAAAATACCTATCTTTCTAATTGTCAATTTCATATCAGATTGTGAAGTTTTTTTCTCGCTTGTAAAATTATAAAACTTTTCTGAAAAAAATTAATAATATTTACGTTTTTTCTTTAATACTTCTTCTTAATATAAAATTGTGCCAAATTCTTAATTATTAGATAGAATTATCAATGATTTTGAGAAGTTCGTCTACGGCAAGGCTTTCGTCGATTGCTTTTTTTACAACTTTCCCGTCTTTGTAGAGCGAGATTTTTTGTTTTCCTGCGCCTACGTAACCGAAATCTGCATCTGCCATTTCGCCCGGTCCGTTTACGATACAACCCATGACGGCTATTTTCAAATTTTTGTATTTGGCGGTTGCCGCTTTTATTTTCTTTACTGTTTCTTGTAAGTTGTACATCGTGCGTCCGCAGCCAGGACAACTTACATATTCGTTTCCTGATATGCGAAGACGTGCTATTTGTAAGATTTGGTAGCCTAATCGTATATTTTTTGCAGCGTTACCGTTACTTTTTAAGCATACGCCGTCTCCAAAGCCGTCTGCGAATACGCCTGCACATTCTGCCGCCGGTGCAAATTCTTTGAACCTTGCATCTTGTTCGCCGTCGTCGGTGCGTAGCAAAACCGCATTGTTGATATTGTTTTCTTGTAATTTGTAAAAGATATATCTCAATGCTCCGGTTTTGTTGCGGTTTTTGGACGAGGCTATTAAAGTTACTTTGTCGAGATTTTTTGTTTTCAGAGTTTCAAAATCTGTATTCTCATCGATGATAATTATTGCATCTTGTTTGTAGTCAACAAAATCTCTATCAACAAATACTTTAATTGAACCGTGCAAACTGCTTTTTGTTGCTACTTTGGATTCTCTGATTACAGAAATTACTTTTTCTTCGATATCGCTGTTGCCGGCAATTATCAAATCAGGAGTTTTGTTTTCTGATTTCAAAGTTTCCCAATTGCTTACAAGTTCCTGAAGCTCGGTTTCGTTGTCAACAATTATTGCTACGGGATTTACATTGTTAGCTAAAAAGCTGATTTGCTCTGATTTGCGTTTGGTGTAATGAAACGGATCGTAGAAAAACGGAATTTCCGGAAGTTTTGCCGCCTCTTTCAAATAATCTCTGTAAGCTACAATTTCTTGAGCCGGAAGTATCTCTGCTTCAGGATCTTCTGTTAATGATACACGAATTGTATCACCGATTCCGTCGTTTAGTAACGGACAAATGCCTGATGCAGATTTAATTCTGCCGTCGTTGCCTTCACCGGCTTCCGTTACGCCGAGGTGCAATGCGTAATGCATGTTTTCGTCGTTCATGGTTTTTACCATAAGGCGGGCTGCGCGGATTGCTACTGTCGGGTTGGAAGATTTTAACGAAATGGCGATATTCTCAAATTTTTCTTGAACTGCTACTCTCAAAAATTCCATTACCGATTCTACCATTCCTTCAATTGTATCTCCGTAACGGTTTAATATTCTTTTGGCTAACGAACCATGATTTGTTCCGATTCTTACCGCCGTGTTGTGCTCTTTGCATACTTTCAAAAAGTCTCTAAAAGTATCTTCCAAGAGTTTGCCTTCTTCTTGAAATTCTTCTTCTGTGAGGCAAGGTAATTCGTGATGACCGAAATTTCCCGGATTTACACGTACTTTTTCTACAATTTTTGCACATTCAAATGCGATTGCGGCGTTGAAATGAACATCAGCTACCAGCGGAATTGTTACGCCTGCTGCCTGAATCTTGTCGTGAATCTCTTTTAAGGCTTTTACATCGTTCATTGTAGGCACAGTTACCCTGATGATGTCGCAATCCGTAGTCTTCGCAACGTTGATTATCTGATTTACAGTTTTGTCAACATCGTTGGTAGCGGTGTTGCACATCGTTTGGATTTTTATCGGATTGTTGCCTCCGAGTGCTGTGTTGCCGACATTTACAACCAAGGTTTTGTTGCGGTTGTAGTTCGTAAGTGACTTTGTGTATTCCATTTCCTTATTCTACAAAAAGTACCAATCCTTTCAAGTATTCGCCTTCCGGGTGATAAATCGAAATCGGATGGTCGTTCGGCTGTGTCAGCTGATGAAGAATTCTGATTTTTCTGTTTGCCTGTATCGACGCTTCCATTACTGCCATTCTGAATGTCTGTTTGTCGATGGCTTGAGAGCATGAAAATGTAAACAAAAGCGAATTAGGCGCGATTTTTTCCATTGCACTGCGGTTGATTCTTGTATAACCTTTTACAGCTTGATTTACTACGTTGGCATGTTTTGCAAAAGCAGGCGGGTCGAGTACGATAAGGTCGTATTTGTTTTTCTCCATTTTGTCAAGAAAATCAAAAGCGTCTACTGCCAATGCTTCGTGATTATCTTTGTAACCGTTTAGTTCGCCGTTTTTCTTGGTGAGGTCGATTGCAATTTGAGATGCGTCAACCGAAGTTACACTCTTTGCTCCGCCTTTGAGACTCGCGATTGAAAAGCCGCCGGTATAACAAAACATGTTCAAAACTGTTTTGCCTTTGGAATATTGTTTCAACAAATCGCGGTTTTCTCTTTGGTCGATAAAATATCCGGTTTTTTGTCCTTCTACTACATTAACATAGAATTTCAGACCGTGTTCTGTTACAACTTTTTCTTCCTCGTTGCCGAAAAGAAATTTGTTTTCTACTTTCAGACCTTCTGATTTAGGCAATGTTTTGTCTGATTTGTCGTAAATTGTTGTAACCTTGTCGCCGAGAATTTCTCTGAAAATATCTGCAAACATCGGTTCCAAGTTCCACATCCCGCGGCTGTGAGCCTGAAATACAACAATTCCGTTGTAATAATCACAGATAAATCCCGGAAATCCGTCGCCTTCGCCGTGAATGATTCTGCATACGTTGGTTTCGGGATTGTCGAAATAGCCCAATACTTTTCTTACGTCGATTGCATTTTGTATTTTTGATTTCCAGAATGCTCTGTCGGGCGTAATTTGCTCAAAAGCGTAAAGTCGTACCGAGATGGAGCCGATTTTTTGATAATGTCCCAAGCCGAGAAACTTGTTGGAATTGTCATAAACCACTACATCTTCGCCGTCGATGGCGTTTCCGATTATATTTTTGATTGCTCCTGAAAATATCCACGGATGAAGTCTTAATACCGAACGTTCTTTGCCGGATTTCAGGATTACTTTTGGTAAATTGTATTCTTGCATTTTGTTTTTTTGATTTTCTTAGTTTTTGGATTTGTAAAGATAATAAAATTAACGGAAATAGGAGTTAACAAATATTATTAATCTCTTAATTTCCGGGCTACGGTAAGTCCGTCGCGTATTGGTACAAGTACATTGTCCACACGGTCGTCGTTTTGTACGATGTCGTTTAGCTCGATTATACCTTTTGTATAGGCATCATTTTCTTTGGGTTGACTTATTACTTTATCGTACCACAAAACATTGTCGATTAGGATATAACCTCCAACTTTTATTTTCGGAAAAACATTTTCATAATATTCCGGATATTGTCTTTTGTCGCCGTCGATAAAAGCCATGTCGAATTTGATATCGAGATTTTTTACAATTTCAGCACCGTCGCCGATATGGAGTTGTACTTTGTCGGAGATTCCGGCTTTACTAAAAAATGTCAACAACGGCTCTTCCAATTCGTCTTTTACTTCTATGGTGTGAAGTTTGCCGCCTTGTTTCAGACCTTTGGCGAGACAGTATGCCGAATAGCCGGTAAATGTTCCGATTTCCAAGATATATTCCGGATTTATCATTCTGCTGAACATCTCAAGGAGTTTGCCTTGTACAGGTCCTGACAATTGACGCGGCATTGTAGTGGTGAGATTGGTTTTGCGTCTCAATTGTCTCAAAACATCGTCTTCGGCTGTGGTGTGATTTTCTACATACAGCTCGATGTCTTCCATTAATAAGTTTTCCATAGAAAAGCTTTTTTGTATTTGTAGAACTACTGAAATAAAAAAAGGTTGAAGTCTTTTGTAACTTCAACCTTTGTAGTCCCTACGGGAATCGAACCCGTGTTACAAGAATGAAAATCTTGCGTCCTAGCCTCTAGACGAAAGGACCATCTTTCGTGTTGTCAATTGTTTTTCTTATTTTGACGATGCAAAGGTATGGCGAATTTTTGAATCCTCCAAATTTTTTCTCAATTTTTTTGCATCTCTTTACAAAGTTCTTTGTAATTGTCTGATAAATAAAATCCTATAAGAGCATTTAATCGCATCGAAAAATCGTAATTTGACGGTTTTTGGTCCGCAGTTTTGCTATTTGCGAGTTCTATTACCGAATTATCCTTGCAAAATTCTATGCCGCCGTTGATATATTTGTCGTTGTCGATGATTCCTTTTACGGCATAAACGATGTTTTGATTCATCACGAGGCCTATTCGGTCGGTAATTATTGTTGTTAACAACGATAATGCCCAATATTCTTTTTCGCTGAGGTTTTCTATTTTGGGTGTTCCTTTGTATTCTATCGCTTTCATTGTTTGTTTTAACATCTTGGCAGCCGAATTGGTATCCTCGATGTCAAAATTGTAATATCCGGCGTTTTCGGTAAGCAATTCGCTGAATTTCATCAATTTGTTGTAATTCCGTGCATCGTTTTTCAAGAATTCGGGATTTTGTACAAATTGTTTTATTATATCGGTGCTTATAATTCCTACGTTGGCAAAATTTCTCCATTGTCCGTGACTCGAGAGTTTGGATATTCCGGTTTTCAAACTTGCAAATTCTTTTCCCAATACGAATATCATTTCTGATAAGTTCATATAGTTAGCACTGTCTGTATCAAGGAGTTCGCCATCGAGAATTATATATTTTGTTTCGCCGTCGTCGTTGGATATTACGCCTTGATTTCGATTGAATATTACGTAGACTTCTACTTCGGGCATTTCAAAAAAATCGCGGCAGGTTTCTACGAGCGAATTTAGTTGCGAATAGTTTTCTTCCGTTACTTTTTGAGCGTGTTCTTTTATGGTGCTCAATGTTTTGTCCGGCTGTATTTTCGCAATCCAATCATTCAAATCTCTGTATGCTTTTCCGCGTTGCGTACTTTCTGTAAAAAGTTTGGTAGATAGTTTTGAATATTTGGTTTTGAATGTGTATTCGCTTTCGTAAGTAAAATTGTTGAAATTTTGTGCGCTGTACAATCCTTCGAGATTCGAAATGCGTTTCTTTAAATCTTCGTCGGTTGTTACTTTTTGAAGATTTGTAATATTTTTCTTAATCAACGGTTTTTCTATCGCGAGAAGTTGCGCATATTTCTGTTTGTCTTTTTCTGATTCCGATGCCTTGCTAAGTTCTTCTATCGCTGCAACATATAACGCTGCTCCGTTGTAAGGCATTTCCGGAGTAGTGTCGTACATCGGGCGGAGTTTTACAGTTGTTTGGTCAGAAATTATATCAAGAGCATCTTTTGCAAGTTTCATGCTTGATGTTTTGTCGCCAAGAATATTCAATTTTTTTGCAATCGAAATTTCTATAAATGCGCGGTTGTTGTTGTCGTCGTCAAGTTTAAAATATTTTTCTTTCAACATCAACATCGTTTCTTTGAACGAATTGATATCCGAAAGTCGGTTTTTGGCTCTTGATATTACATATATAAGTGTGATGATTTCTTTGGCACTGAAATTAAAGTCAGATAAAAATTCCTTGATTCGTTTCTCGAAATCAGTTACCGAAAACAGCGAGTTTGCGCTGTCCATCAATTCTTTTGCTGTAGTTTCATCAATATTATCTTCAGATATTTGACTGCTGAATTTCAAAACTTTTGCTGCAAAATTGTTGAACGGACAATTGGTAACCTTTGCAAATGTTTCCAACCATTTGGCTGCATTTACTTTGTCCTCGTTTTTTTCAGCGTGATTGAAATTGGCAATTGCAAATTTTTTTATCTTTTCGTTTTGTTCGAGATTGTTTAAATCTTGAATTTCATCAAACAAAAAGTCATTATCGCGATTTGTAACCCATTTTGTAACTCCGCATTGTACATCGTCGCGACCTATACGACTTGTAACTTTGAGTTTTTCAGCACTTAACGTTTCTATATACTTTTCTTGTTGGTTTTTATCTGTTACAAATAAATATGCCCCGAAGGTAGTCAATAAATAAAAACTTTGGTCTGCTTCGCTTGTTTGAGCGTTAGATTTTGACTGTTCTATCTTGTAGATGTCCAATTTCGCCATTATTTCTTCGCCGTCTTCAAGATGTTTTGCCAAAATAGCAGCTATTCCGGGATTTTGAGTGTAGTAATATCTGTTGAATCCTTTTACAGTTTTTCTGATATCTTCGGGATAGAGATTTAGTATATAATTTTCAGTAAAAGTATAAATCTGTTCGTTTTTCCCGGACGATAAAAATTCCGAAATTTTGTTTTCGCTGTAATTTGCGTTTTCAATTTCTTTTACGGGAATTATATTCATGTAAAGATGGAAATCGAACATCGTGAAAATTATAGTTTTTTTCATAAGGCCGAGTCCGATTGGAGAAAATGGCAACGAAAAGATGTCATCGCCGAAAGTTTCCGATTCGGTTTTAATTTTGAGATCATCTGCGAGAAACTTTTTGAAATCTTCAGCAAATTGTTTCAAGTCGAAAACTTCGGGCACGGGAAATACCATCGCATTGTTAATAAGACTAGCTTTGATATTGCAATATTTTGGGTCTTCGTTTGTTTCGCCGTTTATCAAACTGCTTAGAATACTTTGTTTAATTGATATGTGAGCTACATTCAGGTTTTTCATAGTAGTTATTTAATTTTTTTGTGCCGAAAGGTAATAAATTTTTTGTATTAATTGTAAAAATGATGTTCTTATTTTTTTTGAGTGTTGAGTGCTGTGGTGCCGTGGGTGCAAACCCACGGATGATTGTGAGTACAAATCCTCTGATTGATTGTGAACACTCGCTTTATATTTAGAATCCTAATTTTGAAGTGATGTTATATCTCGATATTTGTTAGTATTTCTGTATAGTATTGTTGAAATTTTATTTGTTTGTATAGCGATGTAGTTTTGGATTCTGTTAAATTTTTAGTTATTGTAAGATGATGTTTGTAAAATATCATAATTAAAAAGCCTGTGATACATGGAGTATCGCAGGCTAAAAAATAAATTATGTGCAATAAAATTACTAGAGTATAGAATTATGTGATTATATACTTTTTTTGTATTCTTTGGAATGGTGAAATTCAAATTGCATTTCCAATACGTCTTGAAAATCTTGACCGTATTCCAAAAGTTCGTCGTCGTCGTAATACCATTTGATGGTGACGTCGTATCCTGTTTTTTTCAGTGTGCTGAAATATTCGAGGAATCTGATTAAATATTTTGCGGAACTTGAATTGAAATATTCAAAGTTTACAACTACTTCGGTGTGTGCACTTGGATTCTGAATATATTCTTCAATCCATTCAATTAAAGGTCTGTATACACTTTCGGTGTTTTCCGGTATTGAGCGACCGCCGAGCTCTATCAAACCTTTTTGAGGATCAAGATTGACCCAAGGTGTCTTCATGTTTCCTGCGCTTGTTATGTGATCCATGATGGTTGATTTGTATCTGTTATTATTATCTTTCAATTTGCAAATATATCTATATTTGCGATTTTTTCAAATTTATTTTCTTAAAAAATCTGAATTTTTGATTTTTTTTAGTTCTTTGCGATGTTTTCCATGATTTTTTCAAGTGCATCCAAATTGTCCTTGCTTGAGATTTTCTCTTTGGATTCGTACATTTTGTCTATGACATCTTTGTATGTTTGGATTACTTTGAATCTTTTTATTTTCATGGATGAGTTCAACATCTGGTTTTGCTCTGTAAATGTTTCGGGCAAAATCCTGAATACTGACGGTATCCATTGTGGCGGAAATGCTTTTTTGTATGCGATGTCGTTTGTGAATTTGTAAAACGATTTGCCTATTACGTCGAGTATTTCTTTGGTTGTGACTTTGTTTTTTTGTATGTAATTTTTTATTCGTACTTGGTCGAGTGTTATTAGTGCTGATGTGTATTTGCTGTGGTCGCAATAGAGTACGCATTGATGTATAAATTCGGAGCATGTACATATTGCGTCTTCTATTTCTTCGGGTGAATATTTTTCGCCGTCTTTGCTTATCAACAGTGCTCTTTCTCTGCCGGTTACGAACAAAAATCCGTCTTTGTCGATGTATCCCATGTCGCCGGTATGCAGACGGCCTTGTTCATCGATTACTTCTTTGGTGGCTTCTTGGTTTTTGTAATATCCTTTCATTACGTTGTGACCTTCTACAACGATATATCCGGTTTCGCCTCGCGGTACTTCGTTGTTGTTGGCATCAAGTATTTTGCAATCTATACCTGAAAGTATTCCGCCTGATGAGCCGAATTTGTGATTGTGTCTTTGGTTTACGCTTACTATCGGCGATGCTTCTGATAGTCCGTAACCTTGCATGATTGGCAGTCCGATGCAGTTGAAAAATTTTTGCTGTTTGATTTCGAGCATTGCACCGCCGCCGATAAAGAATTTGAAATTTTTGCCTAACATCTTGCGTATTTTGCTGAATATCATTCTGTCGGCTAATTTATAAATCGGGTAACGGAATATTTTTTTCAGCAGATTCGGTTTTTTGTAGCCGTCGCCGAAATATATCATTCCGTTTTTTAATCCTTTTTTGAATATCCAATATGTCAGTTTACCTTGTTTTTCTACAGTTTCGTAAATCTTTCGCATGAAGTTGCCGGTAACAGTCGGTACTGTTAACATCATATCCGGTTCTACTTCTTTGATATTCGGGAAGATGTTTTTCAGTTGGTTTCTCATGCCGCCTCTTGAATCTACGAAATATATCGACATGCTGCAAAATACTGCAAGGTAAAAACATATTGTATGCGCAAATGAATGGTCTAACGGCAGTATCACAAGCGATTTCAAATCGTTTTCCATTCTGAAATATTGTGCTGCATCTATTGCATTTGCCCAATAGTTGAGGTGTGTAAGCATTATGCCTTTTGGATTTCCGGTGGTTCCCGATGTGTAACTGATTGTTACAACGTCGTCTTCTACTACGCTGTTGATTCTTTTTCGGAGTTCGTCTTCGTATTTTGCTTTGTTTTGTTCTCCTGAAGTTAATAAATCACTGAATAGTATTGTTTCGGGTAATGCTTTGATATATGCTTGATAGTCAAAATCCTTTTCGTCAATATAGATTATTTTTACGTTCATTTTGCTGAGTTTTTCACTCATTTCAAGAATTTTGGATATACAGTTTTGTGAAATTATGACATATTTACATTCCGAATGTTCTATTCTGTATGCGATTTCTTCGGATTGTAGTTTTGTGCTTAACGGTACGCATATAGCTTTGGTTTTTAATATCGCGTATTCTGATATTATCCACCTGCAGCGGCCTTCTGATATTATCGCTATTTTGTCTTGGGGCTTTATTCCTTCTTGTATCAGTCCTATTGCAAGATCCGATGAATATTTTTCTACTTCGTTGAAAGTAAGACCTTTCCAACCGTTGTCAGTTTTGTCTGCGATGTATATTTTGTCTTTGAATTTCTCAGATGCTGTTGTAAGCATCTCCAAAACTGTTCGTTTCATATTATGTTTTTTAGTTTTTTTCTACACAAATCAAAAGCTAAGTTATAAAAAAAATTATCTGGAATAAAAAACTTTTCCGAAAATTTTTCCAGGTATTTTATAGTTTACAGAGTTTAATATTATACTATCACTTATTTTGTAATCTCCTTCCGAATTGTTTTTTACATCGATTTCGGTTTCTATTGATTGTATAGCGTATTTGTTGTTGTTTTTTGCGTAACTAAGTTTACAATTGATAGTTGCGATATTTTGCGGAGAGTTTTTCAGCGACAGTGCTACCGGTGAAAAGTTTTTTACAGTCATCGTATAATCCGCAGCAGTTACGGCGTTGTCGGATTTTTTTACAGTAATTGTTCCGGAATATTTTTCTGTGTTTAACGCGCCGGAATTTGCGAGTTTCGGTTTGTTGCATGTAAATTCTATTACATATTGTTCCGAGGTTTCTGATTTGATTTTGAAATCAAAGTCGCTAAAATTGTAACTGTTCATTACATTTAGTTCGTATCGCATGATATCAAATGTTGAAGTAAAGTCAAAAGTATTGATACCGGTCTCAAAATCATTTACTTTGTAGTCTCTTGTGATATTAGAAAATTTGTAATTGAGAGCTGCGTATGCATTCGATTTTTCGCTTCGATTGTATCCTTCGCTGTCGTAAGCATTGAAATTGTAAGTAGAATTTCTTGTAACAGTTCCTTTTTTGTAAATTGATTTGTAAGTGCCGGAATATGCAAAATCTTTGTTAACATAATTGTTTTCGAATTTTTCCAATACGTTTTTCAAAACTTTTCTTCCTGCCTCGCTTTTGTCGGTAATTACAACTTCTTCTATCTTGAGGTCTACGGGCTGAAGTTTTATTTCAAAATGCGAATCTGTAATTTCAGAAATTTTTATTGACTTTGGAGAATATCCTACCGAAGAGAACGCTAAGTTTCTGTTAGTCAAATTTTCAGGAACGCTCAATTTAAATTCTCCGTTAATATCTGAAATAGTTCCGATAGTTTCGCCTGAAATTGCGATATTTACAAAAGGCATAGCTTCGCCGGTCTTGGAATCTGTAACAACGCCTTCCAAAACAGTTTGTGAAAATCCCAATGCCGATACGGTTGACATTGCAAGTGTTAATATTAATTTTTTTAGCATAATTCTCAGTTTTTATAATTCCCCCAAAAATACAACATTTTTTATTAATGTTTGCTAAAAAATTTTATCTCCTCGAAAAAAATCTCTACATTTGATAAATTTTAAAATTGTAATATATAATGAAACGCATTGCTAAAGTATTAATATTTGTTGTAATAGGTTCGTCATTTATGATGAATTCGTGTATTGTTACAAAAAAGAAGTATGATGAAGCGGTTGCAAATGGAAAAAAATCTTTGGATTCGTTGAACAAAGTTTTTGATAAAACTGTTGCCGGTTTCAACAATTCTACCAATTCATTGAAAATCAATAATACTTCAAAAGATCTTACTGTTGATAGTCTTAATAAAGAAAATCAGAAACTTGCAGGCGATAAAGCAACTCTTAATCAGAGCCTTATAAATACAATAAATGATTACAAAGCCGAGCAGGCAAAACTCTCTCAAAAAACTCGTACTGCCGACAGCTTGATGAATATTCTTAGTTTGAAAGCTTCGCAAGAAGATTCTGTAAGAAATCTCAATCAGTCTCAAGTCAACGAGCTAAACTCGATGTTGCTTACTATACAGAAACAACTTAACGGTGTAAATCAAAGTGAGGCTTATGCACAAATAGTTGGTTCTAACGTAGTTGTAACATTTGGTAATGATTATTTGTTTAAAGCCGCTACTTCCAACGAAATTTCTGTAAAAGGTGCGGCAACTCTAAAAAAAGTTTCAGCCGTTTTTACATTGTTTGACCAATGTCGTGTACATGTAATAAGCAATACCGACAACAACGGACAGTCAAAAACATTGTTGGAACTCAGTGCAAAACGTGCAGCCGCAGTTGTTACAACTATAGCAAGCAATTGCACACTTCCCGGTACAGCATATACCGCTTCAGGTCGCGGGATGTATAGTCCTCTTGTAGCCAATAATTCCGATGCTAACAAGAAGAAAAACCGCCGTACCGATTTGATTATTATTATGAACTAAATCGGAATTTTATCTTTAAGAAAAAAGGAATAAAATTATGTTGTTGACAATTTTTATGTTTTTTGTTTTGGTTATATTATTGGTGTTGTTACTTGTAAGACTTGTTTTTGCAGGTATTGCTCAAAGAATAGAATCAAACCAAAAACAATACTTTGATAATAAAGGTACAAACACAAACTTCGGTTACAATAATTTCTATCAGAATAACAAAGAAACTTCCGGTGGAAATGCTAATAATGTAAGAATTTACAAAAATTCTGAACAACCTAAAAAGCAATCAAAAAAAGATTTGCTTAAAAACTTTGGTGATTATACAGATTACGAAGAAATTAAATAATAATTTTTGATACAATTATGGACAAGCAAGAGGCATTGGATCGACGTTATTTGAGAATGGCGCGAATCTGGGCGGAAAATTCTTATTGTACCCGTCGCAAAGTCGGAGCATTGATTGTGAAAGACAAGATGATAATCTCCGACGGTTACAACGGTACGCCATCGGGATTTGAAAATGTTTGCGAACTCGACGACGGTACTACAAAACCGTATGTACTTCATGCCGAGGCAAATGCCATTACAAAGGTTGCAAAAAGTAACAATAATTCTACAGGTGCTACACTTTATGTTACAGCATCGCCTTGCTTGGAATGTGCCAAACTTATTATACAAAGTGGAATAAAACGTGTAGTTTACAGCGAGAAATACAGGCTTGAAGACGGATTGGAACTTCTCAGACGTGCCGGTATTCCTACAGTTTTTATCAATATTCAAGATGTTGATATACAACAAAATTAAATTATGAATTCAAAAAAATATCAACCGCTTCAAGTAATCTTTATTTTTATTTTAGGATTGTTGGTCGGAAAATTTTGTTTCAGTACCAACAAGGATAAGGTAGAGTTTTCGCTTTTTAATGGCAAACCGTCTAAGTTGCAGACTGTTATCAATCTTATTGACGACAGATATGTAGATGATATTGATGTTGACAGCCTTACGGAACTGATAATACCGGATATTTTTTCAAAACTTGATCCGCATACCAAGTATTATTCAGCCGAAAAGCGTACCGATGTGGAGCGCAACATCATCGGACATTTTTGCGGAGTCGGCATCGAATTTAATGTTTCGAATGATACATGTATCGCTCTGAGTATCGTGAAAGACGGTCCGTGCGATTTGGCGGGAATTCTTGCCGGAGATAATATTTTGAAAATCGATACTGTGGATGTTGTTGGCAGCAATGCCAAAAACTTGGTTTCTAATCTTATGAAAGGCGAGGAGGGAAGCGTTGTACAAGTAACGGTACATCGTCAGGGCATAGATTCTGCCTTGGTATTTGATGTAGTTCGCGGAGATATTCCAACATATTCAGTACCTGCGGGTTACAAATTGGATTCTGTAACAGGTTATATCAAAATTACATCCTTTGGTGACAGAACTTACAAAGAATTTGTTGGAAAACTGAAACCGTTGCTCGATTCCGGAATTCAAAATTTAATTGTAGATTTGCGTGACAATGGCGGCGGTTTGCTTTATACCGTTCGTGATATTGTTAGCGAAATATTACACACCAATGATACAATAGTTTACACCGAAGAGCGTCACAAAGACCGTTCTTTGGTTTTGATTGATACCGTATCAAATCCGATTTGTAAAGATCTCAACGTGATTTGTATTGTTAACAGCAATTCTGCTTCGGCGTCGGAAATTATGGTTGGAGCCATTCAAGACCATGATCGTGGAATAATTCTCGGTCGCAGAACTTTCGGAAAAGGTTTGGTTCAAACTCCGATTTCTTTTCAGGACAATTCTGTTGTAAGACTTACAACATCGAGATATTATACGCCGTCGGGACGAAGTTTTCAGAAAGCGTATTCCGAATATGACAACGATTTGAAAAAACGTTTGAAAAATGGTGAGCTTGATAGCGCAAATGCTTTCAGTTACAAAGATTCTACGGTTTATTTTACAAAACACGGTCGCAAGGTATATGCCGGCGGCGGTGTAATGCCGGATTATTTTGTACCATATTCATATCAATTTAGTAACGGATTGCTTTACAAATTAGATTCTGCGCAATTGTTTTACAAATTTGCATCACGTAAATACAATTTGATGGCCGAGAAAGATACAACTATCAGAAATAGTGATAAATACGTTACAGAATTGTTTAGCGACGAGACCAAATTGCTTGATGATTTTATATCATTCGCAGCAAGTTACAATGTAAAAATCAATCCTCGCAAAGATAAAAAAGAACTTCAGGATTCTAAGAAATTAATTTTATCGCAAATCATGGCGTATTGCTATCATGTGGTAGGCGATGAGGACAATTATTACAAATATTATAACTTCTATAATGCTGATGTAGTAGCAGCCGAGCGGCTTTTTGGTGATATCAACACTTTTAATTTGTTGCTCGGTGCAAATGAAAATAATTAAAAAAAACTGAACGATGTACGAAACAAAACAAGATAGAGAAGTCGCAATAGTTGTGGGACTTATCACGCAAGATATTACAGAAGAGAAACTCAACGAATATTTCGACGAGTTGGAATTTCTTGCAAAAACTGCCGATGTGGATTGTGTAAAAAGATTTTCACAACGT
This sequence comes from Bacteroidales bacterium, assembly GCA_017541145.1. Lineage (GTDB taxonomy): Bacteria > Bacteroidota > Bacteroidia > Bacteroidales > UBA3824 > UBA3824. Next base: position 61,216 of record JAFXZT010000134.1, read on the forward strand.
GCTGAGTATCCGAATCCGAGAATTTATACCGGAGAAGGTAAATTGAAGGAAATTGCTCAGTTTGTGGAAGATAATGAAATAGATGCTTGTATATTTGACGACGAATTGTCGCCGTCGCAATACAGAAACATCTCTCAGGTTCTAAAATGTAAAATCATAGACCGCAGCAATCTTATACTTGATATTTTTGCCAAACGAGCACAAACCGCACATTCCAAAACTCAAGTAGAATTGGCTCAGTATCAGTATCTTTTGCCACGACTTGCCGGTATGTGGACACACTTGGAACGTCAGAAAGGCGGTATCGGTATGCGTGGTCCGGGTGAAAAAGAAATTGAGACCGACCGTCGTATTGTTCGCGATAGAATTTCCCGTTTAAAAGAGGAATTGCAACGTATTAACAATCAAAAAAATGTTCAACGAAAAAATCGCGGTAAACTTGTTCGTGTTGCTCTCGTGGGATATACCAACGTCGGAAAATCTACACTTATGAATCTTTGGGCTAAGGCGGATGTGTTTGCAGAAAACAAACTTTTTGCTACGTTGGATACCACAGTTAGAAAAGTCGTAGTAAAGAATTTGCCGTTTTTGCTTTCCGATACAGTAGGTTTTATCCGCAAACTTCCTAAAAACTTGTTTGAGTCTTTCAAATCTACTTTGGACGAAGTAAGTGAGGCTGATATACTTGTGATTGTTTCTGATATTTCGCATCCGAATTTTGAAGAGCAACTTCAGACTGTAGACCAAACTATAAAAGAAATCACCCAAGAAAACAAAACTACTTTCTTGGTTTTCAACAAGATTGATAATTACAGTTACGAAAAACTTGATGACGACGATCTTTCGGAACGTCAACTTTGCAACTATTCGCTTGAGGAAATGGAAAATTACATCCGTTTGAAATATTCGTCGGTAGCTCCTGTGATTTTTATTTCCGCCAAAAAGAAAATCAATCTTGATGAACTGAAAGACAAAGTTTATACCGAGGCGCGTCGTATTCATACCGAGCGTTATCCTTACGATGATCTTTTGTATACTGATGTTGACCCCGAAGAAGAGGACGAACAGTAGAAAATCCGATGTCAACATCGTAACATAAATTAGCAGTGTCAAACAAAAATAATTGTTATCTTTGACAAAAATTTATTTGTAATATAACAGATGTTAAAGCTATTCTTTCATACCGGACGATATTTTCTCTTGATGAAGCGAGTTTTCTCGCGCCCCGAGCGTTGGAGAGTTTTCTTCAGACAGATGGTAAGGGAAATAGAAAGTATTGGAGTGAGCAGTATCGTAATTGTACTCATTATTTCGATATTTATGGGAGCGGTTTGTTGTATACAAATGGCGTACAACCTTGAAAATCCGCTTATTCCGCGTTATCTTATCGGTTATGGTACGCGCGAAACCATGCTTTTGGAATTTTCTAGTACAATTGTAGCATTGATTCTTGCCGGAAAAGTCGGTAGTAATATCGCGTCAGAACTTGGTACAATGCAAGTAACGGAACAGATAGACGCACTTGAAATGATGGGTGTTAACTCGGCTTGTTACTTGATTTTACCTAAGATAGCGGCTTTCGTATTTTTTATTCCGGTGCTTACACTTTTTAGTATGGCAATCGGATTGTTTGGCGGCTATATAGCATCATACGTTACCAACGGTGTTACTCCGCATGATTATGTTGTAGGTATTACGAGTATGTTCAGACCGTTTTATGTAACATATTCTATTATAAAATCGTTTGTTTTTGCATTTATAATAGCTTCGGTATCTTCTTATCACGGCTATTATACCAACGGCGGTGCATTAGATGTTGGAAAATCTAGTACACATGCTGTGGTTTATAGTAGTATCGTTGTATTGCTTTTCAATTTGATTCTAACTAAACTGCTGTTGTAAAAATGATTGAAGTAAGAAATGTTTATAAAGAATTTTCAGGACATTATGTACTGAATGATATTTGTGCCGAATTTGAACCCGGCAAAACCAATCTGACAATAGGACAGTCGGGTAGCGGTAAAACTGTGTTGCTGAAATGTATTGCAGGTTTGCACTCTGTATCAAAAGGCGATATTTTTTACAACGGTCGCAGTTTTTCTGTAATGAACGAAAAGCAACGTAAAGAAATACGTAAAGAAATGGGAATGGTTTTTCAGGGCGGTGCATTGTTCGATTCTAACACTGTAGAAGAAAACGTGATGTTTCCTTTGGAGATGTTTACAAATATGAGTTTTGAAGAGCGTCGCGAAAGAGCCAATTATTGTTTGAAACGTGTAAATATCGTAAATGCTAATAAAAAATTCCCGTCAGAGATCTCCGGCGGTATGCAAAAACGTGTAGCAATCGCCAGAGCTATCGCATTGAATCCCAAATATTTGTATTGCGACGAACCTAATTCCGGATTAGACCCTGTTACAAGTATTGTAATCGATAATTTGATTCATGATATTACTATCGAATACAATATTACAACTATCGTAAATACACATGATATGAATTCAGTAATGGAAATCGGTGACAATATCATTTTTATTTACAAGGGTCGTAAGCGTTGGCAAGGTAATAGTGAAGGAATTTTTGATTCTGGTGTGGAAGAGCTTGATAATTTTGTATTTGCGTCAAGTAGAATGAAACAAATCAGAAACCTTCAGAATAGAAAGTAATTCCTTGAACAATAAATATTTTTGATTACATAAAAATAAGTATTATTTTTGCAAAATTATAATAAATTATAATATCGAATGGAAAAAATAGATTTAACATTGCCTAATAAGGTAAGAGACTTAGGATTGGCAAAGAGAGGACGCAAAATGCTAGATCTTGCAGAATCTCAAATGCCGGGTTTGATGTCTTTGAGAGCAAGATATTCTGAATCAAAGCCTTTGAAAGGTGCCAAAATAATGGGTTCATTACACATGACCGTTCAGACCGCAGTTTTGATTGAAACCCTTACAGCTTTGGGTGCATCAGTTCGTTGGGCTTCTTGTAATATATTTTCAACACAAGATGAGGCTGCAGCTGCTGTTGCTGAGCGTGGTGTTCCGGTTTTTGCATGGAAAGCAGAGAGCCTTGAAGAATATTGGTGGTGTACAGAGCAGGCTTTGACATTTGGTGAAGGTGTCGGTCCGGATTTGATAGTGGACGACGGTGGTGACGCTACATTGATGTTGCATCTTGGTATTGATGCGGAAAACAATCCATCAATCCTTGATGTTGAACCATCCGGCGAAGACGCAAGAGAATTATACAAACGTATAAAATTCGGTTTGGAATTTAGCAAAGATAAATGGCACAATTTGGTAAAGAATGTTCGCGGTGTTTCAGAAGAAACCACAACCGGAGTTCACAGACTTTATCAAATGCATCAAGAAGGCAAACTTCTTTTCCCGGCTATTAATGTAAACGATTCTGTTACAAAATCGAAATTTGATAATCTTTACGGTTGTCGTGAATCTTTGGCTGACGGTATAAAACGTGCTACAGATATTATGATTGCCGGCAAAGTGGTTGTAGTTTGCGGTTACGGCGATGTCGGTAAGGGTTGCGCTCGCAGTATGAGAGGTTTCGGCGCACGTGTGCTTGTAACAGAAATCGATCCTATCTGTGCTCTTCAGGCTTGTATGGAAGGTTTTGAAGTTACAACTGTAGATGACGCACTTCCTTATGGCGATATTTATGTAACATGTACCGGTAACCGTGACATCATTACAGCTGACCACATGAGCAAAATGAAAGATAAAGCTATCGTTTGCAATATTGGTCATTTTGATAATGAAATTATGGTAGCTGATCTAGAAAAAATTCCGGGTATCAAGAAAGAAAATGTAAAACCGCAAGTAGATCAATACATCTTCCCTGACGGACATTCTATCGTTCTTTTGGCAGAAGGCCGTTTGGTAAATTTGGGTTGTGCTACAGGACATCCGTCTTTTGTAATGAGTAATTCATTTACAAATCAGACACTTGCACAATTAGACTTGTGGCAGAAAAAATATGAGATTGGTGTTTATAGACTTCCAAAATATTTGGACGAAGAGGTTGCAAGACTTCATCTCGGAAAATTGGGAGCAAAACTTACTACTTTAACCCAAGCTCAAGCTGACTATATCGGTGTAAAAGTTGAAGGTCCTTATAAAGCTGAACATTACAGATATTAGTCTTTAATTCAATCGTATTATTTATTGCCTGCTATACACGAATCCGCCCGATGAAATGAAAATTTCTGTTGGACGGATTCTTTTTTTATTTTTTGTTAACTATATTTAAAAATCTTTCCAAAAGAATCCAAGCCGTCTTTCTGAAAAGTTTTGGATTTTTTAGTAAAAATGTATTTTTAAGACATCTTATTTTAAGATGCGGATATATTTCGATAATTTTATTTAGTTTCGTTAACGCATCGTTTTTCAGGTGGTTATCCAGATTGTCTGCAATTGTATATAGAAGTGTTTTGATGCAACTCTCTATCCATTTGTTGTTTATCTTTGTTAATTCTTTTTGTTTAAGTTTGTTTTGGAGTTTTAGTCTTACTATCAATTGATTGTAATCCATTCTGAATTGATTGGTACTCATTGAGTTAGAATGAAATCTTATTTTTGCCGCTGAATTTTCTTTGTCGATAAAATAAAATTTATATTTCTCTGAGACTTGTAGCCAAAAATCCCAATCTTCGTATGATGTTAGTTTTTCATCAAAAATAAAATTATTGTTTTTGATTATGCTTAAATTTAACATCGGTGCGCATGGAGGTATCGAGTTTTTATCAACTAATCTTTCGTAATATTTTTCTTGAAGCCCTTCTTTGTAATTATAATCTTTGTACCATTCATAATCTTTTTCACCGTCATCAAAGAATTTGATGAATTTTTCAAAAACGACTGACTCTTCGTTTAAACTTTCCAAAAATGTTGATGAGTTTTTGAAATAATCGCTTTCTAAAATGTCGTCGGCATCTAAAAAACAAACATATTTGCCTTCTGCATATTTTAAACCGTGATTTCGTGCAGAACTGAGTCCGCCGTTGGTTTTGTAAAAATATTTTATTCTGTTGTCTTTCTCTGTAAATATCTTTGCTACGGATTCTGTATTATCGGTGCTGCCGTCATTTACAATCAGACATTCCCAATCTTGAAATGATTGATTTATTATTGAGTTGATTGTTTCCGGTAAATATTGCGCATAATTATATGCCGGTACTATAATTGAAATTAGTGGCATTATTGTATTTTTATTTAAATAAGTGTAAAACAAATCTGAATGGTTTCAAGAGCAGATTTCCTATTTTATAATCTTTGGTTTGAGAAAAATCACATGTTTTTGATGCGAAGTAATATTTATATTCAGAAAAAAAATCCTCTTCGCTGATACATCTACGTTTCAAAGCTGCTAACCTGCAAATCCAAGCCCAATATTCTGCTTTGAACGAGTTGCTGTTGTTAGATATGCTGTTTGTATTTATTCTGTAATAATATAAATAATCTTCGATATGTTTTGTCGGGGCAACTTCTTCGTATTTCAAAACCAAATCTCTGTCGATGGCTCTTTTTATTGAAAGATTTATGCCTTCGGTTTTGTTGTAAAATTCTTTTTTGAAACTTGAAAAATGGTTTGGTGAAAATCCGTAAAGTAAAAATTTTGATTGTTCTACGTCTTTAGGATTTTCGTATTTTACAATTTTTGTTTTGTCTTCGTCGGTCATGTAGAAATTAGAATAAATCAATCCCAATTCCGGATTTTGTAAATGAAGTTTCACCATGGTTTCCACTGCATTTGCTTCCAAATAGTCGTCCGGGTCTACAAAACCGAAGTATTCACCTTTACATTCTCTTATCAATCTGTCTTTTGTAAATGCAACGCCTTGGTTTTCAGAATTAGTTAAAACTTTTATTCTCGAATCCTGTTTGGCAAATTCTTTGAGTATGTTAAGAGAGTTGTCATTACTACAATCATCGCAAAACAGTATTTCAAGATTTTTGTATGTTTGATTATTGATACTATCTAACAAATCTTGGAAAAACTTTGAATTGTTGTAGTTCGCTACTAATATTGAATATAAAGGTTTTTGTGACATCGTTTTTATAAATTTCTGCAAAGATAATGTTTTTTAATGAATTTTAATAAACATTTTGTTTTTGCGGACGTTTAAATACTTACACAAAAAAATAGGAAGCATCATGAAAAAAATATTATCAATTTTATTAGTATCTCTCGTTCCGTTAGCCAATTATGCACAATCTTATGAAATTGGCGAACAAAATAATTACAGACAAACTTATAACGACGATGAGGGTGAAGTTACAACTTTCGGTGAAGAAGTAGAAGTAGAACCTCAGAAAGATTTTCTTGGGTTTATGCTTTTGCCGGGTAGCAACGATTTGGTACGTTTTTATGAAATTCATATCAATCGTGATGGTACTTACAAGTATACCCAACTTACAATGGATAGTTTTGTAAACAAAGCTACCGGTCGTGAGCGTAGTTTGGCAAATCCGGACAAGTGTAATTTTTTCGTAAATTTCGGAATTAAAAATCCCGGTATTGTTAGTCAACTATGGAAACTTCGCTACAAGGAATATCCTTACTCATCTCCAACCGGAATAGATTCTACACGTTTGGGCTGGGCTAATAATCCGGATTGTGATTTGATGCCTTCAGAACAACAATTCGCTATCCTCAAGAATTTTGGAATTGAAAAAGTAAGCAGTATGTGTTACGGCGATCAGGCTTTCACTCTTTTGAAACTTATGGAACAGTCTGAATGGATTGAAAAATATAAAGGTGCCGCCGGACAAACAACTGCTGTTTCTACCGGCGGTACCAATTATCAAGGTGAAACTTTTATTGATTAATCAAGATTTTCTTTCTGATCAACTCCTTCTGGCATCATTATATATGTTTGCTTTTTGGAGTTGGTCACTATTGTTTTTAATAAATCTTGTAAATCTTTTACTGTAATTCCGTTTACGATATTTTCGTAATTGCTGTGCATATCGTTATTGTAAATATATTTTTCGATAAGCTGACCGAGCCAGTAATTATTATTTTTCTGCTGTTCGATATTGTGTTTTATCATAAATGCTTTTACCTTTTGAAGGTTTTCGTCTTCAAAACCGTTTTCGCATACGTCTTTTACAATATCGTTCAACATCTTTTCTGCAAGTTTTGCATATTCCGGTTTTACAGGATTTGTAAGTATTACTTCAAGCATTGCATCTCCCTTGGTTTCTGAATGTTTCAACGAGCTGTTGCATCTTGTTGTATAAGCTATCGAGCTTTCTTCGCGCACTTTGTTGAGTTGTAATGTTGTCATTATTTGTGACAATATATTTAGCTTCAACGAATTTTCCAGATTGTATTTGAAATTTTTATTGAGGAAATATATCGAAACTGTGCTTTCAGGCGTTTCCATCTTGCGTTTGAATTCTACATCTATATCTTTCATGTTGTATTCCATCATTCCTTTCTTGAATGTTTCTTTAGAATTCTTTGACGGCAACGATGCAATATATTTGCACAATCCGCTTTTTAATTCTTCCTCGTCGTAATTTCCTATTACGATATAGATAAAGTTGCTTGCATCCGCGTATCTTTCTTTGTAAATCTCAACAATTCGTTTCAAATTGAGCTTATCAACATCTTCTGTTTCAAACGATTTTACTCTGATGTTGTGATTGTAAATGTTATTTTTGATAGTGTCGCTGAGTGCTGCTTTGTGTTTTTGTTTACGGTTTTGAATGCCTTGTTTCAAGAGGTTTTTGTAATATTTGAAATCTTCTTTGTTGTGACCCGGATTTGTAAAGTAGCAATAAACCATCTGCATCATGAAGTCAAAATCCTTGGGGGCGCATTGTGCTTTCAAACTTTCTTGAAGGTTAGAAATCGAAAGATTTACTCCGATTGATTTTCCTTGAGTAAGTTTCTCAAGTTGGGTTTTCGAGAAATTACCTAAGCCGCAGTTTTGTACAATATCGTCAGCGTAAACAAAATTGTAATATTCATTGTCATCGTATAGCGAAGTTCCGCCTTCGGAATATGCGTAGAATTGTATTTCGTCTTTCTTGTAATCGGTTTGTTTGATTATAACTTTTGCTCCGTTAGAAAGTTGCAAAATCTTGGCGTTCATTTCTTTGTCGAAATCTTCTTTTACAATAGAGCCTTGTTTAGGAGTTTTTTTCAACAGCGGTTTTGTTACCAATTCTTCCTTGTAAGGTTTTATTTTTTCTGCCCATACTTCTTCTGAGGCTTTCTGATAAATTTCCGGTGTGAAATAGAATTGTCCTTCTTTCTCCGGTGCAAAGTTGAATACTACGAGATTTTTTCCGTCTTTGGTAATTACTTCTTCTACCAAATTATTGAGCTCTGACAACGATACTTTCTCAAAATATGCTTTTACAAAATCGTATTTGTCTTTTATTGACATCAAATCTTCGTGTTCTGTAAAATGGTCAACGCATCTTTCCACCAAATCACGGTTTTGTTGTTTATCTTGATTTGTAACTTCGTTTTCGTATTCTGTAAGCAAATCGGCTTTGGCTCTTTCGAGTTCGTTTTGTGTAAAACCGTATTTTTTTATTCTTAACGATTCTCTCAACAATTTTTTGTAAGATTCAAGCTCTTGATGGTCTTTGGCGATACCAATTACCGAAAGAGCATCCATAGTTCTTACATAAACTAATTGTGTCATATAACCGTCTGCCTGCAACAAAGGACTGTCTTCTTTCAAGTCAGAAATACGGTTGCTTATCATATTTGAAATTAACTCTTTGCTGAGATCGTATTCAAGCGATTCTTTAGTCAGTCTTTTGTCTCGTGGAAACTTTTGAGCAAACTTGTAGTAAAGATAAATTATAGTGTTGGTTTGTTCTTTATCTTTGGCACTTGCAAAAATCGGTTTGTCGTTGAATGGACAATAGTGTTCTACTCTTGGAGCTTCGTTTTCAGGATTTTTGTATACTGAGAATATCTTTTTGATTTTTGATTCTATTACATCAACATCGATATCGCCTACTACAATAATGCCTTGCAACGACGGATGATACCATTTCTTGTAATAAGAACGGAGCTCTTCGTAGCTGCATCCTTCTACTACCGACATCAATCCGATAGGCATTCTTTCGCCGTATTTGCAGTCTTTAAGTATTACAGGAAATAATGTTTCCAATTGCCTTTGACTCGGAGAATTCCTCATTAGATATTCGCTCTTAACAACGCCGCGTTCTTTGTCGATTTCGTCGTCCAAAAGCGAAACTCCGCCCGACCAGTCTGCCAAAATCTGTAGACAAGAATCTATCAGATTGTCGCCTTTGTCGGTTGGAAAGTTGTCGATGTTATAAACTGTTTTGTCCAATGAGGTGTAGGCATTGAGTTCGGCGCCGAATTTTATTCCGTTTCCTTCCAAAAACGAAATCATTCTGTTGTTCGGAAAATGTTCTGTACCGTTGAATGCCATGTGCTCCAGCAAATGCGCAAGGCCGCGCTGCGATTCTTCTTCTTGCATGGAGCCTACATTTTGGGCGATGTAAAAACATACTTGGTTTTTGGGCAGTTCGTTGTGCCTGATATAGTATGTTAATCCGTTTTCTAATTTGCCGATCCTATATTCTTTGTCTATAGGCAGTTGTTTATCGGATTGTGAAAATCCTAATACCGGCAATAATAATAGTAAAAATAATAGTAGATTATGTTTCATATTTTACAATTTGTTTTTTGTAAAATTATAAAATTCTACGCAAATTGCAAATATGTTACAGATATTTTATATTGATGCCATTCTGTAAATTTCGTTGTATTTCATGGCGATAACCGGTTCACTGAAATTTTCTTCTACTTTGGCTCTTGCGTTGTGACAAAGATTGTCGTAATCGTTGGAATTTACTATTTTTAATATACCTTTCGCAAAATCTGTAAAATCTTTGTATTTAGCAAGATAGCCGTTGATATCGTTGTCAATAAGTTGAGGAAGACCGCCGGTATTGAATGCTACGCAAGGGGTAGAGCAGGAGAGTGCTTCCATCACTGTGTTAGGCAAATTGTCTTCAAGACTTGGTGTTACGAATACATCTGCTGCCGAATATAGGTTAACTATATCTTTTTCGCTTTTGATGTAACCTGCCATTTTGTAAGAGTAAGGCAATGTTGATAATATTTTTTTGTCGCCCTGTCCGAATATCAACAATTCGATATCGTTGTCGTATTCAGGATATTTTGTATGGATATATTTCAGTGCTGACAACAAATATTCAAAACCCTTGCGTTTGTCGCTGATGTTGGCTGCACCGAAAAGTATTACTTTCTTTTTGGTTAATCCGAATTTAGCGCGGGCTGCGTCTTTGCTTGTCTGTTTAAAGATATTTGTGTCAATAGGATTCGGTATTGATATTACTTGAGTTTTTGTAAACATGGCAGAGGTTTTTGCAATATCTTTCAACCAATTGCTGCATGCTACAAAAATCAGATTTTGTCGGTGCTCCATATTTAGTTTCTTGGTGTACCAACGTTTTGAGAAGTCTTCGGGATTATGACTGTTGTTGAGGAAAAAGCAACTGCCGCAACCTTTTTCGTAATTTTTACATGTACGGGCATAATGACAGATTCCGGTAAAATAGTGCATATCGTGCATTGTAAAAACGATATGTTTGCCGGCGTCCATCAGTTTCTGCAATTGTTTCAGCGAGAGCATACCTTGACTTGTCCAATGGAAATTTATTACTTCCGCTTCTCTCACCAGAGGATGATTCAATAAGTTGGCTGCGCCGATATTATCGAAACTTACTTGAAAGAGATTTTGTTTTTTGAATTTCAGTTTAAACAAAATACAAAGTCTCTCCAAGCAGAAGCTCATGTAGTTTAAAAATTTCCAAAAGATATTAGTGTTAAGAGTATAGATGTCGGGATCGTTTGAAACCTTGTCGCGCACAAGCATTTTTACTTCCGTGCCGTTTCTTTTCAATGCGTTGAAAATACGGTTGCACGCAATTGCAGCTCCTCCTATGCGGTCAGAGGTTGATACTAATAAGATTTTCATGATTCTAAGATAGCAGCAGTGTTATTTCTAATGTCGTTTTCCTTATTATTGTTTTGCAAATTTAGTTCTTTTTTGTCCAATGATGTTTTAAATGATAGTTAATCATTAATGAAAAAAATGTATTCTCTAATAGTTTGTTATTATGTGAAAATTCAGTAATTTTGACGCCGACATTAATATATCAATAATACAATATGAATATCACTATTATCGGCTGCGGCAATCTTGGCTTTTCTATTGCGAAAGGTCTTGCCAATAAGCAGAAAGAATTTGATCTGAATATCACTGCTACTGATCCTGAGGCTGATCTCGATTCTATTCGGGCTGCAGGTATCAATGCTTCAAGAGATAATATTCAAGCTGTGAAAGACAGCGAGATTATTTTCCTTTGTGTTAAACCTTGGATAGCCAAAGATGTTATAGAAGAAATTGCTCCGGCTCTCAACAACGACCAGATTCTTATATCTCCGGTGGCAGGTCTTAGTATCGACCAAATTAAAGGTTACTGCTCTAAGAAACTTTCTGTTTTCAGAATCATGCCTAATATTGCGGCTTCTATCAACGAATCTACTACTTGTGTGGCTTACGATGCTGAAGACGAGGTTGTTGAATCTACTCTCAAGATTCTTGGTATTTTAGGTAAGGTAATTGTTATCGACGAATCAAGAATCAATGCGGCTACTATTCTTACCGGCTCTGGTATTGCTTTCGTACTCAGATTTATGCGTGCGATGGTGGAAGGCGGTATTGAAATCGGTTTCAAGAGCGATATTGCCAACGAAATTGTTTCTCAGACTGTAAAAGGTACTGTAGAATTGCTGATGAAAGAAGGTGCTCATCCTGAACAACTTATCGATCGCGTTTGTACTCCGTCTGGAACTACTATTCGAGGTCTCAACGAAATGGAAAAGAACGGCTTCTCTTCTTCTGTTATCGAAGGCATTCTCTCTGCTTACAAAGTAATTTCTAAATAAATTATGTTTTCAGGTATAGTTGAAGCTGTCGGCAAGGTGGTTGATATCCGTCACGACAGAACTAATATAGATTTTACGCTCGAATGTCCTTTTGGAAACGAGCTTGCTATCGACCAAAGTGTTGCTCACAACGGTGTTTGTCTTACTGTTGTAAAAAACGACGGTAACAAATATGTTGTAACAGCAATGCAGGAAACTCTCAACCGTTCTAACCTCGGATTGCTGAAAATCGGTGATGAGGTAAATCTCGAACGCAGTATGAAACCGGATTCTCTTTTAGACGGTCACATCGTACAAGGTCATGTGGATCAAACCGGTGTTTGTACCAAAATCGAAGATATGGACGGCAGTATTTATTATACTATCGAGTACGATCCTTCCCAAGGAAATATTACCGTAGAGAAAGGTTCGGTAGCTGTCAACGGTGTTTCGCTTACTGTTTGTAATTCTGAAGACGGCAAATTCAGAGTTTCTATCATTCCTTACACTTACGAGATTACCAATTTCCATAATCTGAAAGTCGGCGACAAGGTTAACTTGGAATTTGATATCATCGGAAAATACATCCAAAAGATTGCAAGCGTATATATCAAGAAATAATTTTGCAGAATTAACATAACAAAACAGGCTGTCTGAAAAAAGTAATCATCTTCTTTCTGACAGCCTGTTTTATTTTTAGCCTAATATTGCTTTCTCAAATGTTGACTTAAACTCGTTGAGTTTCTTGTCATCCTCAAAACAATAAAATGGCATTGCGAGAAGTCTTATATTTGCCGTATTTGTAGATTGCGAACTTATTTCATTTAAGAAACGCTCTTTCCAACCGTCACGCTCTATTAGTTGCGGACCTTTGGGCTCTACAAAAACTTGAGTATATTCTTTTTTACCATTATTATTTTTACTCAGAAACAATACAAAATCCGGCTCAAATGCTCTTCCGTCGTAAAAAGCATGTAATTGAAAATCTCGCTCGTTTCTTAGTAAGTATATTTCTTCGTATTTTGCTTTCAACTCCTCGTAGATACTATTGATATATAGTACAAACGATTTCTCTTCCGAAGTTCCGAAACAATCCTCTTGAGCATACCATTGCTTTTCGTTGATATTGAGCGGCATTTTGGTCTCTTTTTCGTCAAGCATCGATTTGCCAAATTCTCTGTCGGATTTGTTATCAAGCGTAAAGTTCATCAACTTACTTTTGAATACATCTTTTATTGCAAACGCCGTGAAATCCTTGGAACCGATACTTTCTATTTTGTCGGAACCTATTATCGGAGCTATCGTGTTCAAAAGGTTGATTGCTACGCGGAGTTTTTCTTCTGCTGATATATTGTTAAGGTCTGTGTCTTCAGCTTTTATTTTTACACGGATTTTTCCGAGATAATTATTTGAAGTTATAAACTCGCTTACTGATTTCAGATTCGGCAAATATTTCTTCAGATTGTCAAACCTGTAAAATTCCAATCTCGACATCGCTTCGCGGATTATTATCTCTCCCAATTCCGGTAGAAAATATTCCTGCTCGGTAATATTCTTGGTATCGTTGCGCTTGCCGGCTGTAAACGCTTCTTTTTCTTCAACCGTTTCGGAATTTATCTTCGCTTCAAATACTTGTTCCAGTATTGAGGATTTCAATGAGAATACATTTGCGCGTGTATTTTTCTCCTTGTGATTTTTTAGAATAAATCCGTTACGATAAAAATCCGTATTCTTAAACTCTTCCTTTAAGTTGAGCTGCCTTTGTACTAATTTTACGGGTTTTATGCCCATGTTGACAAGTGCACGGTTTAGCTCCACAATATATCCCGGATTATACGAAGCATGATAATAAAGTTCTTCGCAAATTTTTAGCTCGTTTTCCGTATCTTCGTCAAACTTGCGGATATATGCATTGTCAATACCATCTACTCTAAACGGACAATATCTTGCACCGCGTCCTATCAATTGCGCTTCCTGCATTGTAGTTTTGCCCGGTACTCCGTTTTTGGAATCTCTTGTATCATAAAGCCTTACGATATCAAACAAGTTCAAAACATCCCAACCTTCGTTCAGCTTGTCAACAGCGAAAATTGCGCGGTAGATATTTTTCTCGTTCTCCAAAGTGTTGATTGCTATTTGTTTCTCTTCGCTCTCTTCTCTGGAGTTTACCGAGATTTGTTTATCAGCGGCAAAATCGTCTTTGAGTTCCTCACAAAAGTTCTCAAGCGGAATACTGTTTTTCTCCAAATAGTCAAACACTTTCCTTAACACCGTATCGCGGTTGAGATTCTTTATATTTTGCAATGTGCCCGCGTTGAGATGCTTTAGATTTTCGGTAAATGCAGTCTGAAAATCCTTGCTCTCTTTTATCGTCTTGGACTTAAAGAGTACTACAGGTTTTATTCTTATGCCATATTTCTCAAAAAGTTTTTGACGGTATTGACTTAATATTATTGCCTGTACCGCCCTTTCAAATACAGGAAGTGTAGCCTGCAATGTCTGTACATCTTTGGAATAACCCTCGGCCCTAAACTTGCTCAAAGGATAATCAAACAACAGCTTGTTGTCATACTTAAAAGCTATCAGAGGATTCTTCAGATCTGCCGTTGCCGTAAATTCCAACATGATATTTTCCTTGTTGGCATTAAAAATCCTTGTTACCGTGCCTTCCCAACTGTCGATATTTTCCTGTTCTTCGGGAGTACGTTTTTTAGCATTCTTGGTATCGGCGTTGATATGATGAGCTTCGTCGGCAATAAGCACAACCTTGCTGTTTTCAAAGTCGTCGAAAGTTATTTCGTTTTCCTTGGGAGTGTTTAGTAGCGCATGAAGCCCTTGTACAGTGCTAAAGCAGATATTAATATTATCTTGATTAGTATCTTGAAAATTGGATACTTCTGCAATTTCAAACTTTTTATCAGCTATCGAAAGCCTTTCTGAAAACAGATACTTGATGGAGTTCGCATTCAAGAAATTGTCTTTGGTCTTATCAATAATATTTGTACTGTTAACAAAAAACAGAAAATTTCTGTATCCTTGTTGATACAAATATATCATAAGTCCCGCCATGATAAGAGTTTTGCCGCTGCCCGTAGCCATGTGAAACAGCAGTTGGGTAGGGTTGGGGCTCTTGCGATAATTCTCGTTGTAATAGACAAAACGTCCGAAAGCCTCAAGCTGATAAGGGCGCAGCTCAAAACTCGGTTTTAGATTCTCTCTTATATAGCCGGGAACCAATTGTTGAAATACTTCTTCGTTGGATTTCAATAATTCGTTTAATTCCTCGTTGAGTTTCATCCTGTGTATCTTTACCTTGTTTGTTTCTTTTCTTTTTACTTTTTTTTATCCGGTGTTACTCAAAACTGTACAATCTCTTTGTTAACATCTTGTCGTTGTCGCTAACGGCATAATCCTCGTCGTCTATTTCCGACAAGTTAACATAAAGATTATTTTTGTTAACACAATCCAACAGTATCTTCTTCTTATCTTTGGAGTTGAGCGCAAGAAATCCTTCCTTGTCGAGATTTTTGATAAAATATTTTCTGGACTTACTTTGTGGCAGTTCGTCAAAAATCTGTAACAACTCTTCGTCCTTGGCGCCAAGTATTCTTTCAATATCGTTTTGAGTATCTTTCATCAGCTCGCAATAAACAAAACTTCCGCCGCCTTCCCAGCCGTTAGTCCTTGAAATACCGCCTTGTTCGCCTTCCAAAACTTTTTTGAGTCTTGCGATAGATACTTCCTCGATATAATCCATCTGTTCCACGCCGATATATCTGCGTTTCATCTTGTGAGCCGCCGTACATGTAGTACCGCTGCCAAGACAAAAATCCAATACCAAGTCGCCTTCGTTGGTAGATAACTGTAAAACTCTCTCTATCAAGCCTTCAGGTTTCGGATTATTGAAAATCCTGTCACCAAAAAGCTCCTTGAGATGCGCAGTGCCGTTAGTAGTAGTCGGCAAATCTTTCCAAAGTGTAGTAGTAACCTCGCCGCGCTCTTTTGCCTCGCTCCAGAAACGTTTGCGCTGAGGACCTGCATCTCCCTTAGTACCAAAGATTATTCTGCCTTCCGACATCAACACGTCAAAAACTTTTTTCTCGTTTTTCCAACTGTTGCCCGGCAACGGCTTGTACACAACACCTGTTTTGGGGTTTGTGATTTCATACAATTGATTAGGACGTTCGCCACCCACCTGAAACGGGTCAGCCACCCACTTGCCGCGCGGGTCGTTGTCCGGATTGGAAAACTTTTGCTCATCGGCAGTAAGTCTAAACGAAGTCCTGTTCTGTTTCAACAACTTAGCATTCTTGGCGTATAACAACACATGCGTAGTAGCGCCCGAAATAATAGCTGTATTTGTAACAGACTTGGTAGAATTCCAAATCACGTCAGCCACAAAATTGTCACGACCAAAAATCTCATCGGTCATCACCTTAAAATAATGAGCCTCGTGGTCCGATAGCGAAACCCAGAACAAACCGTCCTCACTCAACAAGTCGTGAGATACAGCCACCCTGTTTTTCATAAACGTCAACCAAGTACTGTGATTGAAACTGTCGTTATATTTAAAAGAATCATTATCAGTATTGTAAGGCGGGTCGATAAAAATACATTTTACCTTGCCGCATATACTCTTAATTTTTTTCAAAGAATGAAGCACCAACAAGTTGTTACCCTTAATAATCAAATTGTCATCTTGATTAATCTGAGGATTTTCAGTTACCTTGTCCTGTTCGTACCTTTTAAAATTTGTAAAAACCTTAGCATCCAGCAGACGGTTGATATTATTTGGTGCAAGTACCTCATTATAAAACACTTCATATTTCTTTTGTTCGTCTCTTGACTGACCGCCTTCCAATATGCAGTCCTTGTAAGCCCATTGCAATACAACATCCTTGCAGTCAGAGAGATAATCTCCGTCTTTTGCCAGACCTATTCTATTCTTGTAAGAGGTATATGAATCAGCCAAAAATTGTTTATTAGAAACAAACTTTTGGAATTTAATTTTGTCGAAAACGATTACATCGCCGGCTTGCACAAAGAAATGTTCCTTTAGTTGCTTGTTGCCCAATAGTTCCTTCAACAGTTCGGAATCCAAATTGAGGGCACATTCTATAATTTTGTTTTTCAGGAGTTTACCGTCAGCTACAAACCGCTCGTCCTGCATCAACAATTCCTGTAAGTCGTTTAATAAGTTTTGCATGTACTGATAATCTAAAAAAGTTTTCAAAAGTAGTAAATAGTTTTGACACTGCAAAATACGAGTTGTATTACACTTATGTTAAAAAAACACCTGAAAATATTTTTCTGAGAAAGGAATTTCAATCTGCCCCGTAGAGACGTTGTGTACAACGTCTGAAAATACGAATAATTGTGTAGAGACGTTGTGTACAACGTCTAAAAATACGAATATTATTGTGTAGAGACGTTGTACACAACGTCTCTACACAATGAAATGGATGTTGTTATTAATTATTTACATGTTGAACAATTTTGCGTGACTGCCAACTCTCAATAATTTTATAGTGTCTTTTTCAATAATGTACCAGATTAGAAGTAAATCCGGACGTACATGAGCTTCCCAATTCCCTACATAATTACCTTTTAGTCTATGAGGGTGATAAGGCTCTTTGGGTAATGTGCCTTCTTCTTGAAGTATTTTGATAGTTTGCAAAACTTTTTGCGCATCTGATTTGTTCAAAGATTTGTAGTCAGTGCGAAATTGTCTTGTTGATTCTATATTGTACATCAATTCTCTAAATAATTAACTAAATCATCAAAACTCTTTGCCTTATAAGTTTTACCACTTTGAGCATCTCTAATAGCTTGCTTAGTAGTTTCATTAGGTTCATCGTCCTTTAAGATGGTAAAAAGTCCTGACTCTTCTATTAATTTAATTATAGCGCGAGCTGTTTTGTTATGCTCGTCATAATCAATTGTAATTACTGCCATGATGTTATTTTTTTTATTTGACACAAATATAAACATTTTTTTGTAGAAAATATTTCTTTAAATAAAAAAATTCGATGATGACATCATGTTATTATCTATCTTGACATCGGATTCTTCATATTTACCTGTTATCATGGTCAAGATTACCACGGTGATTACGATGATGACATCATGTTATTATCGATATTGACATCGCATTTTTCATTTTCACCTGGTGTCGCGGTCGTGATCGCCGAGGGAATTACGACCGTGACATCCCATAATTTTCGATATAGACATGGAATTTTCCATTTTCACCTGGGGTCGCGGTCGTGATCGCCGAGGGAATTACGACCGTGACATCCCATAATTATCGATATAGACACGTCATTTTTCATTTTCACCTGGTGTCGCGGTCGTAATCGCCGAGGGAATTACGACCGTGACATCCTATAATTATCGATATTGACATGTCTTTTTCCGTTTTCACCTGGGGTCGCGGTCGTAATTCCCACGGTAATTTCGACCGTGACATCATGTTATTATTAATATTGACATGTCATTATCCATGTTTACATGGTGTCATGGTCATAATTCCCACGGGAATTTCGATGGTGACATCATGTTATTATTAATATTGACATGTCATTATCCATGTTTACATGGTGTCATGGTCATAATTCCCACGGTAATTTCGATGATGACATCATGTTATTATTTATATTGACATCGATTTTTCATTGTTGTTATATTGTTGAATATTATTTTCTGTATCCGATGTCAATGATGTTAATTTCAATAACTTTGTTACCTGTTTAAAATTTCGATGTTGACATTTGGATTATATCCTTATTCTATTTTATTTTTCACCGATGAACATCTGTTTTGCTATTGATATTTGTTTGAAAGGAATTTTTGATTATCAGATAATTATTAAATTTTTCGGCTGAAGGCAACACTTGGTCATCGAAAAGATGTTAAAGTAAGAAGATATTGCAGAAGTTTTTCTATATCGGGATTGAGAATGATTGTTGATTGTAGTAAATTGTAAATAAAAAAGGGGTAAGTGTCTTGCGACGCTTACCCCTTTTGCTGCTTACTAATTTAACCTAAATCTTATTATGAAAAGAGTTCTGACATTATATCTTCCTGGTCTGTCTCAGATGAGGGCTGTCATTCAATGTTTTTTAATTACACTAAGTTATACGGAAAATTTTTGAAAAGGTTTCAAATATTTTAGATTTTTTTGAAATTTTTTTCTTTTTAGGCAAAAGTATTCTAAATGTAGTACCTTTTCCGGGTTCGCTGTCTTTTACAAATACCGAACCTTTATGATAGTCATTTATAATACGTTGTGCTAACGAAAGTCCTAATCCCCATCCGTGTTTTTTGGTGGTGAATCCGGGCTTAAATATTCTTTTGTAATACTTTTTGGTGAACCCTTTTCCTGTGTCTTTGATATCTATTTTTACATATTCTTTGTCTTCGGAAAGCCTTATTGACAGTTTTCCTTTTCCCTGCATTGCGTCGATAGCGTTTTTGCAGATGTTTTCTATTACCCATTCAAACAATGAAGTGTTGAGCGGGATGATTATGGATTTTTCCGGGATGTGGATATCGTATTCTATAAATTGTGACGTTCTGGAATGCAGGTATGTAAGTACGCTGTTGAGCACGGGACAAATATCGGTTTCGGTAAGTTCGGGTTTGTTGCCGATGCGTGAGAAACGTTCCGCTATTTTTTCCAGACGTTTTACATCTTTTTCTACTTCGTCGGTTACTTCGGGATTGTAGTTTTCGAGTTTTAGCATCTCTATCCATGCGAGCAATGATGAGATTGGTGTTCCGAGCTGATGCGCGGTTTCTTTGGACATTCCCACCATTACTTTGTTTTGGTCAGCTTTGTTGGATGCTCTAAGTCCGATGAAGGTGAATATGATGATAAAAATTGTTACGATAAATTGCCAGACGGGATATTTTTTGATTTTTTCGAGGTTGATAGATTCACCGTAGTACAGAAGGTCCCAATTTCCGCGGTCCCTCTGTATTTTTATCGGCGAACTTGAGTTGTTGTTCATCTTTTTGCATTCTTCGCGCAGGAAATCTTCCAATGGCATTTCGGAAGTATCGATTTCGATGTTTCTGTATTCGTATTCTCCTTCGGCGTAGAATAGGATGATTGGTATTCTTGTGTTTTCTTGAAGCCTTTTGTATGCGATGAGAGATACTTGCTGGTCGAGGTCGGCGTTTTTGATTTCGTCTACGGCGTCTGCCCAGAGTTTTAGTTGTTTCAGCTCATCTTCTTCGAGATCTTTGGACAATGAGTATCCGTATATACAAGCCCATACGCTTATGCATACGGCTATAAAATACATCATTGTCCTTATTATCTCTTTGGGCATCATAATTATTATTTGTTGTCAACTTCGTTGTTGGAATTGTCGGAAGCTTTTACCGGTGCGGGTTTTGGCTCTGCTTTCTTTTCTTCTTTGTGTTCTGTTTCGGGATCGTATTTCCTGAAGAATGATGTGGCGAGTTTTTCTAAGAATAGCAATAAGTATTCTACCAAGTATCCTCCTAAGAATGCCAGCAACATCGGTGATAATGATGCTATTCCGTAATCTGTGTTTTCGATATCTCCCCAAAACAGTCCGACACTAAGACCTGCGATTGCTCCGAGAAGTATTCTGAGCAGGTATTTTACATCGCTGCCTGTTGAGAATGTAAGGTTTTTGATTTCTTGGGTTAATTCGCGTAATACAAATGTAAAGCCTCCGATTATTCCGTAGAGTAACGGCAATACGTATATACCAAGAATCAAATCGTAACTTTTTGCTTCTTGTACGATAGCAGTGTTGGCATCGTGAGCTTCGATGGATGACATCGCTATGGTATCTGTTCTGATTGTGGTGTTGAAAGTAAGGAATCTTACGAAATGTACCCACGGTTCAAGCATTTCGATATTTGCTTTTCGTTTTGCATCGAGTTCCATGATATCGGATTGTACTCTTTCGAACTCAGTATTTACCGCGATGTTTTCGTTTTCGCTTGATTGTACAATCATCAATTCGGTAAGACGGTTTTGTTTTTCATCTATCTTGGTTCCGCATTCTTCTATATTTGTAAGACGTGTAGATCCTAAGTAGAAATATATTTGGACAAATAATAGTACGATCATACATATTACTGTACCTAATGTATAACCTCGAGCCGAGCGTTTTGATAATGCATTTCTTTTGTTTCGTCCGAAGAATTTTACGATACGGTCTGATATGCCGTCTTTTAGTTCTGACGGCATGGATGATGCTAATGAATCGACTGTTACCGGTTTTATCAGGTTGGTGAGTTCCTTGAATGCCATATTGAATTCCACTTCAATATCCGGGGTCCATCTGTTTTTCTTGTAAGCATATTTACAGTTAACTACAGATTTTACCAACTTTTCGGGGATATCAATACCTTGATTGATGATATAAGATAACATCAAGTCAGCATTGTTGATATTGGTAACGATGCTGTCAGAAACGTCAAATTCTTTTTCGTTTTGTAATTCATGAAAGAGAGCAGCCGTAAAGTCGGAGTTTTTGTCGGTGTCATCGTCGTTGATGTTGAGTCCCGCAAAAGATTCCGGTATTGCATCTTCTTTATTTATGTTCTCAGTATTATTATTTTGTTTATCTGCCGTTTTCTCGTTAGAGATATCAGCAGCTTTTGTATCCTTAGGTTTATCGCCTTTGGAGTTTTCGTTGTTTCCTTTGTGATGGTTGTGTTCGTCCATAATCTTTATGCGTTAAAATTTGTAAGTTATGAATAAAAAGTTTCGGCTAAATTACAACATTTGTTTGTATTTTTCAAATAGTTGTTTGTCGCAATTCGGCTTATGTATCATTTGCCAGTCGGTTTTTGTTATTAAACGGTTAATTTTGTTTTCTATTCTCAATGAGATGTTTGTTATATTATACATCAACGATGAAATATTGGTTGAATTAACTCCTGATTCTACTCTGTGAATCTGAGTTTTGGCAATTGCAATTTCTCGTGATGATAAAATATCAGAAAAATCAGAAATTAACTTTTTTAAACATTTAATTTTGTCTTGATCCCGTTGATTGTTGGTAAAATTTCCACCGGTAATTTGGTTTTGGTGTACTCTGTAGAATGTGCAACACTCGTTTGTAAATTCCGGTTTCAGCCCGTTGATAAACATTCTGAACAGATAGTCGTAATCTTCGTACGCAAAGATGTCTTCCCGCCAAAAGCCGATGTCGTCAATCAATTCTTTTTTGAAGATGTACGCGGGCAACGGTACGAAAAATCCTTTCAACATCTGTTTTAGAGTATGTTTGCCGAGTTTGGAATCTTCGGATTGTAGAATTACTGAGTTTTGCAACCATCCTTTTTGCTCGTCTTTTATTGACATCACGTATGGAGAGTATATTCCTGCTGAGTGTGAATCGGCAAGTTTTGTAACTTGAGAAAGAAATTTGTTTTTTGTCATCACGTCATCGGAATCAAAAAATTGTATGAAATCTCCTGTTGCGGCTTTGATACCAAGATTTCTGCCGGCTCCCGGTGCACGATTTCCTTTGTTTTCGATGAGGATTATTTTCCCCGCGTAATTTTGTTTTAAAAATTCTACAGTATTATCTTGACTGTTTTGATCAACAACAATTATTTCGTATGGCTTTAGTGTCTGATTGAGAATACATTCTAATGTTTCTGCTATAAAGTTTACTCTGTTGTATGTCGGGATAATTACTGATAATTTATAATCTGTCATTTTTATTTTCTTTATAAGCTGTAAAAGTAAAAAATATAATTTAATTTTGCATCGGATTTTAAAAAAATATTCAATTGAAAAAGTTTTCTTTAGTTTCTACCATATTTAATGAAGCAAGTAGGTTGAAACAATCTCTTGATGAAATTGAAAATCAGACTGTAACGCCTGATGAAATAATTATTGTAGATGCCGGAAGTACTGATGGTACTATCGAGATGTTGAACGAGGCTGCAAAAAAGTCTAAATCGGTTATAAAAGTAATTGTAAGTAAAGGATGTAATGTGGCTCAAGGTAGAAATCTTGCTATTAAAAATTCTTCTAACGATTTGATTGTTAGTACAGATTTCGGTTGCCGTTATGATAAGCGATGGCTGGAAACTCTTGTGTCGTATTTTGAAAAAGATTCAGAATTGCAAGTTGTAGGCGGCGGTTTCGCTATTAATGAATCTGATATTGATACTCCGGCGGGTAGAGCTGATTATATACTTCAGAACGGATATAAATTGAAGTTGGATGATACATTTTCGGTTTCGTCGCGAAGTATTGCATATTATAAAAGTGTTTGGGAAAAAATCGGAGGTTATCACGAATGGCTTACTTTGGCTGCCGATGATACTATTTTTTGGCGTGAAATTAAGCGTGAAGGTTTTAAGTATGCTATTGATCCTCAGCCTTTGGTTTTTTGGAACAGACATAAAACTGTAAAACAATTTGCTAAAGAAGCCGGTCGTTATGGTTTGGGCGACGGCGAAGGTAAAATCAATTTTAGAAATTTTGTTTCTAATGTGGTTGAAACTTCTTTGAGATGGTCGATAATTCCGTTTTTGCCGGTTTTTATTTTCTTAATACCATCAAATTTGAAACTGTATTTTGTTCCGATATTTGTTTTACAATTGTTCGGGTTGCGTTCGTATCTGAATGCTGTTAAGAATATGAAACGTATTAATAATCCGAAATATGGTTTTAAGAATTTACCATTGGCATTTTGGATGATAGAAACTCAGCGTTGGGCTTATATCAAAAATTATATAAAAGGTTGGCTTTTCAAATCCGGTAAACAAAAAGATGGTCAATCTAAATTGTTGGTTAAATAATGAAAGTAGCAATTTATTCAAATAGTTCTTTTGGCGGATGTTATGAATATGCAAAACAAATTGCAGAAACATATTCAAAACAATCTGAAGTAGAACGTTGTTACGCTCTTTTCCCAAAGGACGGAGGAAAAGAATGTCCGCAAGCTAAGGATATTTTGATGAAAGATTTGTCTTTTAAAGGAATAAAAAAGATTTTCGGAAAGTTTTATTTTTTGTACAGATCTTTGGTTAATCCTTTGAGAGCATACAAATTTGTTAAAAAAAATAAGGTCGATTTGTTGATATTTAATGATTTTGATCAAGTTACCTCTTTTTTTTGGACATCAAGATACAAAAAACGTAATTTCAAGACAGCTATAATTCTACATGATCCCGATAGAAGTGCATATTTTTCAAAACTTTCGTGGTCGGAAAAGTCAATGCAAAAAATTATGGATATTGTAGATTTGGCGTTTTATCATGAAACTTTGCCGGATTTGTGTTACTATAAAAATTCTGATAACAGAATCATATTTTCAAAAATCCCTCACGGCATATATCCGGCAGCTCCTGTTGATTCTGCAACAGAAGATTATATTAGTAAAATAAAGGAAAAGGGACTGAAAGTTGTTTCGATAACAGGTAATATTAGAGCTGAAAAAAATTATAAACTTGCAATTCAAGCAGTTGCAAAAATACCTGATATTGCTTTGTTGATTGCCGGAACTACTGTAACATCGGCAGAAGATGTTGATGACTACAAGAAATTTGCTGAGAGTTGCGGTGTTGAAGACCGTGTTTTTTTCTTGGTGAAATATCTTAACGGTAATGAAATTAGCTCTATTTTTAAAAATAGTGATATTGTTTTGCTGTATTATTCGCAAACATTTAAATCTCAAAGCGGTATACTAAATTCACTTAGCCCTTTCAGACCAAAGTTGATTGTGTCAAAAACAGAATCGGGGATGGCGTATTCGGCTTCAAAATATAAACTTGCTGTTATGGTAGAGCCGGATAATCTTGATGCTCTTGTTGATGCTATCAAAAATTATCCGACAAATAATCCGTATGTTGACAATTGGACTGCGTTTAGTGAATATTCGTCTTGGAATAATAATGTAAGAATTCAACTGTCAGCATACAATACGTTAGTAAATAACATATAATTATTGAATAAAATGATAACTTTAGCACATTCGGGAAAGCAACATTCTTATCTGACAGCTTTATCATTGCTTGAATTAAATTTGTTGGATCGTTATTATACAAGTAGTTATGTCGGAAGTAAATTCTTGCAGAATCTCATAATAAAAACCGGTAATTCGTATTTCTCAAAACGTTTTATCACCGGGCTTAACGGTAACAAAGTTTGTTCTAATTGGCGTTTTGAAGTAAAAGAAGTTCTGTACAGAAAACTTTATGGCAAAACCGAAAAATCTCAGAATGCTGTTTATCATCGCGATGAATTGTTTGATATTTATATGTCAAAACAAATTTTAAAACGTAAATCTCAGATGTTTTGGGGATTTCAAGGCAGCTGTTTTGAAACTTTGAAGTATGCAAAAAAATCCGGAAAAACTTCAATTGTAGAACTTGCAACGGCTCATGTTACTGCTGCAAAAAATATTTTGGGAGAAGAACAGCGACTGTTTCCCGAATGGGCTGATTCTATTGATAATTTAGTTTTCCCTATTGAATACGAAAAGCGTTTGCGAGAAGAACCTCATGTTGCCGATTATGTTTTGGCTGCTTCTGAGTTTACAAAACAAAGTTTGATTGATGACGGAATTAGCGAAGATAAGATAAAAATTCTTCCATTATGTTTCTGCGCAGATCAAATAAAATCCGGTCCTGAATTTAAGTCGCTAAAAAATAGAAAGTTAAAAGTATTGTATTGCGGTACGGTTACGCAACGTAAAGGTATTAAATATTTGTTGGACGCTTTTGCTAATATCATAAAAGATTCAGCAGAATTGCATATAATTGGTAACATCCAAGGTAATGGCGAGGCTTTTAAAAAGTATTCAGATTTTTATAATTACAGTTCTGGAATACCGCAATCAGAATTGTTTCAAAAGTATCAAGATTATGACATCTTGGTTTTGCCAACGATATTTGAAGGATTCGGACTTGTAATACCTGAGGCTATGGCTGCCGGATTACCAGTAATTACAACTTCACATTCTTTCGGTGCTGAAATTATAGAACATCGTAAAAACGGTAGTATCGTTCCTATCCGTGATGTAGAATCTTTAGCAAATGAAATTATGTTTTATGCACAACTCAGCGATGAGGAGTTTAATTTGATAAGACATCGTGCAATCGCAACTGCAAAGAATTATGACAGAGATAATTTTAGAAATCGAATAAAAATTGTAATCGATAATCTTCAACGTTAGAAAAAAATATTTAATGCTTGATTTTGAAACTATAGAATTTTTAACTTATATCTTGGCGGGAATTGGCGTTGTGCAATATTTCCGCAAGACAGACGAGTTCGTATTGCTGCTTGTTGCGTTTTTCTATATGACAGGAATAATGCGATATCAAGCCGTGATGTCCGGACAATCAGAATGGGTTCAGGTGAATTATGCAATTAATATATTTCACATGGACAACGAGTTGGCTATACAAGCATTAAATCTTTTCTTTATGGGGACATTTGTTTTTTCAATATGTTACATCATTTTTAGTGAAAAACAGAAACGTTACCGGTATTTGGATAATGATGAGATTTTCAGTCAATTTCTAAAAAGTAAGCAAAAACTAATTGTAATACTTTATGTTGTATTTTTGTTGATAAGTTCGGTAACAAACAGATTGTCATCATCCGGCGGCGATTTAGCTTTGGGCGGCGGTTATATCTTTTTGTTCGGATTTGCAATTGGCGGAATGATTATTTTGTTTTTCTTGTTGCTGAAAAATCTTCCTAAGAAACAAACCTTTCAACGAATAATATATTTAGTTTTGTTGGTAGGAGCGGCAGTTGCAAGTTATAATCCGACATCAAGGTTTCAGATGTTGTCGTGGATGGTAGCATTGATATTTATAATTGTAGGACGTTTCAACAAAGTAACGAAAGGAATTTGTTATGTGGTTGGAGGTGTTGCTGCAATATTGTTGTTTATGATTGCCGGTAATGCACGAAAGTGGGAAACCAGAAACGGCAATTTTGAAACTCAAGTTGAAAATGCTCAGAAACGTATGCAAGAAGCTTCCGACCAAAATATGCTTGACGGTT
The DNA here is from genome assembly GCA_017541145.1 of Bacteroidales bacterium. Taxonomy (GTDB): domain Bacteria; phylum Bacteroidota; class Bacteroidia; order Bacteroidales; family UBA3824; genus UBA3824. The sequence goes on from JAFXZT010000134.1 coordinate 88,220, forward strand.
TTATGATGGTTTTACAAGTTTATCCACAATACCTTGATTATGGTTACGGTTCAGAACATTTTGAAATATTATTGCGACCGATACCGCGAGCCATTTGGCCAGAAAAACCGGTAGGCGGATATGCTAATAAATTGCATTTGAATGATAAATTAATGGAAGAGGGTAGGGGTACAGTTGGAATATCGCAGTCAATTTACGGAACATTTTATGGAGAAGGCGGCACATTAGGCATAGTAATCTTTTGTGTGATTTACGCAGTATTTTTCAAAGTGATGTTCAATCGTACCAAGCGTTATCATTCAGACATGCGCTATGTACTTCACGGAATAATATTTGCCTCAACCATACCGATATTGCGCGGAGGCGACTTGCCCGGAATTGTTGCTTTTATCGGTATGAGCTATTGGCCAGTATTTCTTTTCTTGTGGATGTACAGGAGATATTTGAGAAAGAGAAAATTATAAATGATTTTTTTACTTAATAATTTAAAATAAAATGATACCAAAAATTATTCATTATGTTTGGCTGAGTAATGAGCCTAAAGATGCTATCATTAAAGATTATATGGATTCATGGTTGCTGCGTAACCCCGGTTATACAGTAAAATGTTGGAATACAGAAAATTTTGATATAAATATCAATAAATTTGTTTTTGATTCTGTAAAAATAAAGAAGTGGGCTTTTGCATCTGATTATATTAGGATGTATGCTTTATATACTGATGGCGGAATATATTTGGATAGTGATGTATTGGTAAATAAAAGTTTTGACGATTATCTTAATTTTAACTTTTTTTCGGCTGTGGAGTACCATCCTGAAGTTGTGCAAAATGAGGTTATGTCAAAATTTATTGATGAGAATGGAAATCCGATAAATACTGTTGATGGTGTTCCAGGGATAGGAATTCAAGCTGCGATTATGGGAGCAGAAAAAGGATGTCAGTTTGCAAAAGATTGTTTGGATTGGTATGATTCTCATTCAGAAATTGTTGAAGATAAGACTTATGGAAAACTTATTGCTCCCGGCTTATATGCATATTTAGCTGAAAAATATGGTTTTAAATATAAAGATGAACAACAAATTTTAAAATTATCAGAAGATAAAACTTTGCTAATAGAACCTTCGAAAGTTTTTTGTACAGTTGGACACGAAACCGATGAGAGTATTGCAGTACACATGTGTAATGGTTCATGGCGACCAACATATAAGAAAAAAACTTTTACGCAAAATTTATATGATAATTTGTTAAGAATTTATCATAAAATGTTTAGAAAGTAAATGATATAGGAAAGGAATTTTAATGAAAATTCTTTTCCTATATTTTTATAATCCGTACAATTCTTTTATCCAAGGGATGTAATATTCGGACGTGAATTTGTCTGCACCTTTGGAATTGAGATGTCTTTTATTAAAAAAGTATGTGGTATCAGCGCAATAGCTATCTTGGGAAAAATCTGCAAATGGAATACCGTTTTCATCAGATATTTTTTTTATGTATTCAATGACTTTTTCTCGTCCTTTTACCATTTTTGTAGCTTCTATATGTTCAGGTGCGTAAACAAAATTAAGCTTGATATTGTTTGATTTGCAGACTTTTATGAACTCATACAGGTATTCTATTTCTTCTTGATGAATTGACACTTCTATGTTGTTTATATCTTTTGGAGGATTCCAGTTACTTTTGAAGGCAACAAATCCCTTTCTTTCAATATCGCTGTTGTTCACATCTGTATTGTTCCAGTTTCTGAAAATGTCTATATAGTATTTTCCATATCTTGCTAAAGGAATAAGATAATAATGAGTATTGTATCCTTTAAAATGATGTGTGTATGTGTACATATTTCTATTGTAAAGCATATACGGAAACAATTGCCACGGTGACCAAAGAAATTTTTCGTTGTCTATGGTAAGCCAATCTATTTCTAATGTTATGTATTGTGGCTTTTTACTGCATAATCGAAGATGTTCTAATAATCGTAATAACGAAATTTCTATCCTAGCGCTACTGAGGCCCAGATTGTAAGCTGATATTTTAAGAGAATCCTCTATAATATGTGAGTTGAAGTGGTTCATTGCCCGAGAACTACCGAATATCAGTAAGTCTGCATTAATATTATTGGAATACAGATCTTTCCAACTTGAAAATTCACCACGCGGTTGTGCAAATTTTGAAATTCCTATATCGAGAATTAGACTAATGGCATATGTTAATAATGTTAGTAATAATATTTTCTTACAAAATTTTTTCATCATTTAGAATTGAAAATAAATAAAATCTTGTTTTTCACCGAAGCTTAGTATAATTGCAATTATTATTGCGTAATACATGCTCCATCTTAATGCTACATTATTGTTAACCAAGAAACTTTGGATGGCATATTGATTTCTGCGTCCAAACCATTCTATAGTTATAAATATTGTCAATAATATTATTTGCGGTAAATATAGCTCTCTGAATAACAATAATATAGATGCCGGATGTTGAATTAAATCTTTTAAGCAATGATATATCACTTTTACGGCTTCTTCCATACTTGTTGCTCTGAAAAATATCCAAGCAAATGTTATTAATGCAAATGTTGTTAACATACTTAATAACTCTTTGAAGTTTGGAAATTTTCTGTCTGATGCAACGATGTCAAGATGTTTGCGGTTTTTCTTTCGTATTAATAATGGTAAGAAATACAACGCGTTGAGTAACCCCCAAAATATAAATGTCCATCTTGCACCATGCCAAAATCCGGATACTAAATATATTATGAATGTATTTCTGATTACTATTGCTAATCCGCGTCTGCTTCCACCGAGTGGGATGTAAATATAATCTCTGAACCATGTTGTAAGTGAAATATGCCAACGTCTCCAAAATTCTGCTACATCGCGACTAAAATATGGGAAACTAAAGTTTCGCATTAAGTTAAATCCGAATAATCTGGCAGTTCCGATTGCAATGTCAGAGTAACCGGAAAAGTCACAGTAAATTTGGAATGCAAATAGAACAGAACATATTATTAAGTCAGCACCCGGATATGTGGAATAGTTTTCAAAAAATGGATTTACAAGTTTTGCACAACTGTCAGCTATGACAATTTTTTTGAATAAACCCCATAATATTTGTTTCATTCCGTCTACTGCGAGGTAGTAGTGTCTTTCCCTAAAAAACGTTGACTCACAACATTGAGTTCAATATGTATAAAGACAAAACCGAAAAACGTCAAAAGTATTACGATGAAGTGATACGTTTGCATTTTGAAAAAGGCTACGGCGAAGACCGTATAGCAAAAA
>JAFXZT010000135.1 GCA_017541145.1 Bacteroidales bacterium
TTGTTTTTCATTGATAATGTTACCGACAAAAAGGACGGTAACGGAACACTTGTATCGGGTTATATGCCAAGAGGTTACAACGCAGGATTCATTTACGACAAAGGCTCGCCGCACACCATTGCTCACGAATTAGGACACGGCATTGCGGGCTTGGAACACGTGTTTGAAAATTCAAAGTCAAGCGGCAAAACTAAAAACTTGATGGATTATTCTTCAGGCGAAGAACTTTGGCATTTTCAGTGGGATGCAATTCAAGACCCAAGCCGAGTTTGGATGAAGTGGAATAAGGATGAAGAAGAGGGAGAATTTATTAGTAATGATATTTTATATTATGCTTTTATGTTTTTCTACAATCAACTCTACTTTGGAAATAATTTAGTTTATTATAGAGTTGAGCAAAAAGATGATACAATCTCTCGTGGATCGAAAGTTTTATTACGAGATTTAAATTGCTATCCCGGAAAAATTGATTTTTCGGGAGAAATACCTTATTTGTTTATTTCTGGTGAAAAGCATCCTATTTCTATTGTAGATACTTTTGAAATTAAGCCAACGGAATTTAATATATTTTTAACATATCAATCGAATTTTATTATTTATCAAAATAAATCAAAACAAATTTGTCTTATGGAATTTGATTTTATCAAGAAAGAGGATCAAAATTTATGGGCAGATATGATTTTAAATATTTTTACAAACAAGTCATTGGGAAATAAGAAAACTTCATGTGGATTGGAGAATGATTATCCTAATCCATATGTAGATTTAGATGAAATAAAGAATGTTCTCACAAAACTTAAAACGTTTGCACATGACAATCAAGAATTTCAGTATGTTGCAACTGATGGAAAAGCATACCATTTAAATAATGACGGACAAGTAGAGGAGTCAAAACTATCAGATGACGACATTATGAAGGGAAATTTTTCAGGAAAAGATTTAATAGCAAGGTTTTATAAAGAAAATGGGAGTTTGCAAGTATCTTCAATGGGAATAAGTCGTGATGTTCCTATTACAGACAAACTTACTACCAAAAAAGAAAAGCATGTTGCAGACAAGGATAGTGTTTCTGAAGATATGCTTCATGCTACACAAAATTATTTAAAAAAGCATAGGACTGAGGATTTTGACAGTCCTATGGTTATTGACAATACTGGCAAATTCCCGTCAGGAAGTGATATTGAAGTTAATGGTGAATCCTCAATTTTTGCGGTGATAGCTGATGGCGGCGATTTGGTCGTAACATTGTTAAAAACAGCGGAGATTGAGAGAAAATTTTATTTGGAAAATAATCCAGCCGGAAAATCACCATCTTTTTCTTTACCTGGAGAAGTAACGGGATTTGTAGAAGGTGGTGCATCTGCTGTTACCGATATTACAAGTTTAGTTTCGATGTGTTACGAAGTTGTTGTAGATGATGACAAACGTAATGAAATGAAACAAGGATTTTCTGCTCTTGCTGACGAAGTTAAAAAAAATCCTGCTCAACTATTTCCATTGTTGGGCGAAATGGTTTTAAGCGGAGCAACCGGTCTTGAATCTAAAGAATATGCTGAAATTGTCGCGGATACAACCGATGCAGGTCGTGTTGGACACTTAGTTGTAAAAGCGGCAGTTACAACTACCGTAACCGTATTGGGTATTGTTTTTACCGGAGGTGTTTCCAAAGCGGGAAAGGTTGCTGATGTTTCTCTAGGAATTGCGAATAAATTATCAAGAACGCAGGATTTAATTGAAATTTTTGGACCTATAGGAAAACATTTTCGTCACGATGTAAAACAGAAAATATTTAATTTATCAGAAGAACTACAAGATAAATTCGTAAAAGATTTTAAAAAGAAAATTTCCAAAGCTGATGCCGATATTTTGAGTAAAAATCCGGAACTTATTGATGTTTGGAGTAATTGTGCAAAAACAATGAAAAATGCTGATAAAATTGCGAGTGTTGATATGTTGGAGTGTATGCAAAAACATTCAAAAGTTTCCTTAAAGTATCTTGATGACTTTATTACAGATGAAATTAAAGATGATTTACATAAATTTTTCAAAGAAAATAAGGATGAAATATTAAAATCCGAGGAAAAATTCAAAGCGTTGGTAGGTGATTTGGACGATATTCCTGATGATATGAAAAAAATAAAGAACCGTTATTCATTTGTAAAAGATAAAAAATTAGGTCGTCATCTTGCTTTGCAAGCCGGCAAAGGTTTTGCACGTCGCTGTCCGAAACAGTTTGCACTTGAGGCCGGTTGTGAATTGCTTAGGCAAATTTCAATTTATTATCTTTTAAAGTATGAAAAAAATGGTTATAATGGTTCATCATTTTGGTCGCTTGATAGTACATTTAATGGGTGGGATGTTTCGTATGATGTAATTGCCGCCGGTATAGCAGGTTGCAAAAACTATGACGCAGGTAAAGCATTTATATTGGATTGTATTGCTGGTGGTGATATAACTAAAATATCAGATGTGTTAGATATTTATATAAATAATTACGCTCATTTATCTAAAGAACACATTGGTGAAATAAAAACTAAACTTGAACAGTTTTCTGCCCAATGTTTAATAAATGCTGTAATATATTTATTGCCTAAAGTCGCAGATAAATCGGAACTAGATTTTTTGACAAAGCAGTTTCTCGATTTTTGGAGTAAACATTTATGTGGAGAAATAGATTCTATTATAAAATAATCATAAAATAATCATAAAGTAATCATAAAATGAAAAAGTTTTTACCATATATTATAATTATATTGATATCAATGCTTTTGTATACATTATTAGTGTATTTTCAAGGATATTATAATGAAATAACGTGTTCATTATATTATCGTATTTTAAAGGCTGTTTGCTTTGTATTTTTTTGGTTTGGTGCTGTAAAATTTATTTTGAAATTAAATTGGTATGGCCCATTAGGCTCATTATTAGTACCTGTTTTTTGGTATTTAATAGCCTCGTGTTTGATTTTTGGAAATAAAAAATCTGGTGATTTATACTGTAAATTACGTAAAAATGATGGTTATTACATTATACCGGCAGTTAAGAAAGATTTTACAATGTTCTGTGAGTTTGGTTGGGAGTTTAATTTCTTAATAGGTAATAAACTTTTGTATAATAGTCAGACAGAGTTTGTGCAAAGTTCAGATACAATTCTTATTGGAATTATGAATGAAGCAAGAATTAGTTGGTATTTTACATTTAAAAAATATCCGACTCATGAAGAAATAGAACATGCAAAACAAGGATGGTATATGGAAGGTGATACAGAAAAGCCGTTAAATAAATATGCATATACGTTTTTCAAAGCAATAATTTTAAAACAGGATAGTATAAATAAGGTAGAAGCTAGTAAACCCATAGGGAAATGGGCTAAATATGAACAAAATAAAAAATAAACACAAAACAATGAAAACTAACCTACAAATAATCTTGTCCTTGTCGTTGTTGCTGCTTGCAGCAACAACCTCTCAAGCTCAGCCGTACCTTGCAGCCTTATCCAAGCCGGGGAAGGCGGGGATTGAATTGCGGTGGTCGCCAATGAGTTACGAGGCGTGGCAACTCGGACTCACTGGCGGTTATATGATTGAACGGGTGGCTGTGCTCAAAAACGGTAAATTGTTAGAACCTATTGAACGTAAAATATTGACACCCAGTCCGATAATGTTAGCCGAAAAGTCAGAATGGTCAAAATACGAAAACGATAATTACGCCATGGTTGCCGGCGAATGTATTTTTGGTGAGTACGAGGACGCGGAAACAAATTTTCTGCCGCTCAAAGCCTATAAAAAGCGTCAGGACGAAGAGCGCAGATTCTGTTTCGCGTTGTTTAGCGCAGATATGTCAATTGTTGCAGCCAAATTGTCAGGTCTGTATTTCAAGGACGAAACCGCTAAACCAAACGAAAAATATCTTTACAAAATATATTTCGCAAATTACGATTCCTTGATTCATGATACTGTCTCAACTTTTACGGGACTGTCTGAATATCAACCGCTTTACGCACCTCAGAAGCCATATTTTTATTGCTCGAAAAGCGGCGTAACACTTTGGTGGCAGACTTTTTCACCGCAAAAATTCAACAGTTATTATGTTGAAAAATCCATAGACAACGGCAAAACTTTTACACGGATTTCTCAAAACCCAATTGCCGTAACCGGTTCAGAAAGAATGTTTTACACCGATACTTTAACCGAAAACAGCGTAAATTATCTTTACCGAATTTTGGGCATAGATTCATTCGGGGAAGTCTCGCCGGCCTCGCAGCCGGTAGCAGTAAAA
>JAFXZT010000002.1 GCA_017541145.1 Bacteroidales bacterium
ATTTCTGTGTCGGGTGTACAAGAAAAATTCCCGGCGGTAGTTAGGGATGGCAAGATTTGCCTTGCAGGTGAAAATGAGCGTTCAACTCACATCTTGAAACCCTCGCCGTGGGATCCGTCGTTGGCTTACAGAAATGAGATTTCCGCCAACGAAAATCTTACGATGCAGATTGCATCGCAGGTCTATGGTATAGAAACTGCAGCTAATGGTCTGTGTTTCAGTAAAGATGGCAAGGCTGTTTATATTACGAAGAGATTTGATGTGGCTGTCGATGGTTCAAAATTTATGATGGAAGATTTTTCGTCGGTTGTGGGGCGCAGCGAGGCGACAGGTGGCAAACATTTCAAATATGACGGCTGTTATGCCGACATTGCCAACGCTATAAGTAACGTTTCGGCGGATGTGGACGGGGATTTGCAACGTTTTTTCAATATATTGGTTTTCAATTATATATATGCCAATGGCGATGCGCATCTCAAAAACTTTTCGTTGATAAATGATGCCGAAGGGCGCAGTCGGCTCGCCCCGGCATACGACTTGATTAATACGAGCCTTCACGTTAAGGACAGTGATTTTGCGCTCGAAGGCGGACTCGCGCCCGATATTGAGAAAAGCGAGGTTTATATGAAATTTGGTCATCCGTGTCGGCTTGATTTTGAACGTTTTGGTGCGCATATCGGTTTGTCGGTGGATAAAGTTTGCAAGGTTTTAGATAGTTTTATGGATGTGCCGCAGTTGTCAAAAGCACTGATTGACAATAGTTTCCTTTCTCAACGAATGAAACGCACGTATCTGCGCACAATTACCGAGCGGGTGAGTAGGTTTGTGAGGCGGTAGGGCTTATGCCTATTAGGTTTAACATCATAAACAATATCGTAAAAATTATGTTCCCTCAACAATCATCCACCGCATACATCCAAGCCCAACTCCATAAGGCTTTTGAAAATATTCCACCAGTTTTTTTGTACAACCCGTAATCAATATCATCGACTACGGTTGCGGTCAAGCCATTGGCACAATGTGTTATGTTGATTTTTTGAAACACAAAGATTGTATACAAAGAATCAATAAGGTTACCTTATTTGAACCCTCTGAAAATACCCTAAAACGTGCCGCGCTTCACGTTTCAAATATTTGTCCTGATGTTGAAATTATTACTATAATTAAACACCTTGAAGACATTGACGATGAGGATATTGTTTGTGATGAAAATATTCCTACGCTTCATATCTTGTATGATTTGGATTGGGAGTTTGATGTGGGCAATTTTGCGCAGGTGATAAGCGATAATTTAAAGGGTTACAATCAGTTTGTATGCGTCGGACCCTGTTTCAAGGATTATATTGCCGATGGGTTGGTTGATGATTTTGCAGAGTTCTTTTATATTAATGATAAGGAAGATAATTACATTAAAACCTTTTCAGAATTTGAACTTGATCCAAACGCACCGTGGTCAGCGCATATTAGATGCTTTTCGGTGGGAAAATTATAGTTTTTAGAATTGTCTGAACATTCCTATTAAAATATAACTATTTATCAATTAATATTTATGGATACTATCACCATCAATAATAAAATACTTCGAGGTTTACCTCTTGAACCCTATTGCAATTTGGAATATAATCTATTTGCATACTACATTGGTGAAGATGGGTCGGTTTGGTCTGCAAAAGAACGAAAATTTTTAGAACCCATTATGACACCGTCTGGCTATTATAGAATAAGATTGAAATATAAATCCTATAAACTCCATTTTTTGATGGCTTATACCTATTTTGAAAAATTTAGGGAAAACCCCTCAATGGATGTTCATCATATCAATGGCAACAAGTTAGACAACCGATTGACTAATATCTTGCCTGTCACACGCCAAGAGCACGAAGCAATACACGGGCGAAAGATTTTTACCGAATGAAATCAACTTATTTCTAAAAAAGTTGCACGATATTGAAACTTTTATTACATTTGCGCTATGAATCGCACGATACTGACATACGGCGGATATTTTGAAGCTTTTATGGAGAGTTTGCAGGAAAAAGAGAAAGAAAAAATACAATATGGACTTCTTCTCTTAAAAACTCAACAAAGGCTTTCTACCAAGTTTGTAAAACACATCAAAGACGGTGTTTATGAACTTAGAACGGAGTATGGAGGTAATATTTACAGAGTATTTTTCATTTTTGACGATGGAAATATCGTGGTGCTGTTCAACGGTTTTCAGAAAAAAACTCAGAAACCCCGCAAAATGAAATTGACAAAGCATTAAAAATAAAGGAGGATTATTATGCAGACAAACGATCACAAAATTCGTAATTATGATCTCGTACTTGACGAGACCTTTGGCAAACAGGGAACGCCTGAACGCGCTAAGGCTGAGGAAGATGCGTACAATTTTTATTCGGGACAGATTTTGCTGAAAGCCCGCAAGGAAGCAAAGATTACGCAGTTAGAACTCGCCAATCGCACCCACACCACAAAATCATATATTTCAAAGATTGAAAACGGCATTGTAACACCCTCCGTCGGGATGTTTTACCGAATCATTGCCGCATTGGGAATGAGAGTAGAGATAGTAAAGCCGATGTATTAAAATCTCATTTTTAATCGATTTTTTTGTTTTTTTCTCACAAATTGTCTTTACCATTATTTCAATTTTGTGAAATTTCGTTATCTTTGTTTAGCAAAATATCGCGGACAATAAGCGTAAAAAATTGCATATCAACAAAATGGAAACAAAAGAGCAAATTGTATACAAATTCGCTACCGAAAGAAAAGAGCAAACTTTAATCTCTTGAAGAAAAAATTCCCTGTGCTTCAAACCGAAGACTGCGAAGATATTTTTCAGGATGCGATTATAATATTTTGCAACAAACTCTCTGACGGTGAGGAAATTAACGCATCACTTTACACCTATTTTGTGGGGATTTGCAAAATTAAAGCGTTGGAATTTTGCCGCAAACGCAAAAACGCTCCTGAACTTAGGGACGAGTTTACCGAAAAGGATTTTTCTGACGAGAAAATCGATTTTATTATCGGTCTTGACACCGATTACGACGAACTTAAAACTAACATTGTCAGCGAATTCGTAAAAGAAATTCCCGAACCTTGCAACACGATTTTCCGCTGTTGTTTTTACGACAACCTTTCGCTCAAAACCATTGCTGAAATGCAAAACAAAGAGGTTGGCGCAGTAAAAACTTCAAAATCAAGATGCTTAAAAAAATTCAGGATTAAATTTACCGAAATATTAAAATCGCTAACTAACAATTAATTATGCAGAACGAAATCCATATCACCGACGAGGAAATAGAGTTTGACGATATTTTAATGCGTTATCTTCGCAACGAACTTTCAACGGAAGAGGAGCGTAAATTTGTGGAATTGTTGGAGAGCGACCCCGACAAAAAAGCCCGTGCAGCAGCCGTTGCCCGCCTTATCAAAGGTCTTAAAAATCACGCAAAAGCGGAGGACAATAAAATTGTAGAGAGTTTCAAAGCCAAACAACCGAAAACCGTGAAACTTTTCGTCAGAATTTTGGCAGCGGCGGTGATTGTCGGTTTTGGTTTGTTTTTCGGGTTAAAGTTTTATTACAACGCTGAAAATCAGAAAATTGCGGCTGAATTTGGCAAAGAAATTACCATTTCGGAAAATATGCGCGGCAGTTCTGACGAAGATATTATTAACGAACTCAACACGCTGTTTTCCAACGTTGAAAAAGACACCGACCTTAATAATACAATCGCAAAACTTGAATCTCTTTGGCAACAATCCCGCTCAGAAATTTTCAACGATTACACCAATTTTTCAACATTTATTGGTAAAGCGTTAACCATAGCCTACATCAAAAACAATGACCGTAAAGCGGCAGAAAAAGTTTTAAATCAGATGATTGAAACTTTTGGCGCAGAATCTCCGGCAAGTAATTGGGCAGAAAAAGTTTTAGAAAGGATAAAATAATTTTACACAATTGCTTCGTAAATTTTTTTGCCGTTGTGTTCAATCCATTCGGGTTTTTCTTGAATAACTTTTTCTTTTAAGAATGAGAATGTTACAAGATAACCTTCTGACAAATTGCGTGTTTCGAGGTATTCTGAAAGTTGGTCGCGCCCTGAAATTTCGTACTCGGTGCCGTGCCAAATTTTCAGTTCGATGACGTATTCTTTGCGGTTGTAGGTAACAACCAAATCCATTCGCGACGAATCATCGTTTTCTGGTTCGGAATAATAAAAGCCCGTGCCGTTGATAATCGGTTTCAAGAAACAGATGAACATAAAACGCCCTTCCCGTTCGAGAAATTCATCTTCCTTGTCGTGCTTTTTTGACACTAAATCTTTGAAACGGTTGATAATTAAAGGCATATTTAAGTCGCCGTTTTTGTCGATGAAAATTTTTAATCCGACACCCGGAGCAAGCCTTGCAAGTTCATTTTCAGAAATGAAATAGTTGATAAGTATCTGTTGAAAAATTAGATTATGAATTTCAACTCTGCCTTCGCTGTTTTTCTTGATTATCGAAAACATCCTTGCAAAATCCATTGTAGGATTATTTATGTCAAAAAAAACAGAAAAATTCTCCATTAACAACGCCCTTATGAAAGTCTTCAACTTTGGATAAAGTTCAAGGTTGCTTGTCATACTTTCTGACAAATTTGTTTTTTCACCGATAATAATTTTCGCCGCTTTTTGAACGCTGTTTTTTGTCCAATTCTTGTTTAATTGTTCGTCGATAATTTTGCAAATTCCGCTCACCAAAACAGGATATCCCGAAGTATATTTGTAAATCTCCTCTGAAATTTCATTGATGTTAAAACCGATATGATAATCATTTTCGTAATCAGTAAGCATTGTGCTGATTTCCTGAGGGTTGAATGTCATATCTAGTTTATATTCGGCGGCAACATTCCACGGTGAATTGTATCTGTGTTCGTCGTCGGGACGGATTTTTACTTTCATGCTTTTGACATCGTAAACGCCCGCAAGCACTACCGACCAAAAAGTATAATTGTAATCCTCGAATTTTTCACGGTCGAGATACATATTCCTCAGCATCGAAAGAAAATTCAAAAACAACTGATTGTCAAGACTTTTATCGACCTCATCAATGGTCAGAACAACTTTTTTGTCTACTGATTTGCAAAACTCTGTGATTTTGTCTGCCAAAATATCAAAATCAAGTTTATCCTGTTGCATGACGTTTATCCAAAATGATTTGCAATCAGAAATTTTGTTCAACGGCTCAATCATTTTTTTGCAGAAATACCTACAAAAACTATCCGTTGAAATCCAATCCTCGGCAGACGACCTTTCAAAACTTGCCGGAATCACCAAATATCTGTCAGACATATTTCGTAAAATCCAATTCAATGAAGTGGACTTGCCAAACTGTCGGGCATAATTGATAGTGAAATAGTTACGGTTGTTGATCAAACGTTCAAAGACTTTCATCTTTTGCGTTGTATCAACCATATAGTGTTCAGTAGGATTGCATGTTACCGATGTATTGAAAATCTTTGCCATATCGCCAAAATTTTGTTTGTCGCAAAATTATAAAAAAATACGTTTTGTTATTGTCTAAATTTAATCCTCTGCCACTTTCCAATCCACAATATTTTTTTCTGTGCTCGAAAAACTTACGCCAATTTTGAACAACTTTTTACCGTCCATCTTGAACTTTCCTGCGTAGTTTTTCTCATTGATTTGATTGAGAGCAGTTTGAGCATCCTTGTCAATTTTAAACTCAAACAGATATACGTAAGTCTTGTTGATAAGGATAGCGTCGGCACGACCTTTTGAAAAATGCGGTTCGGCAATAATATATTCACCCAAAATGCTAAAAACCAAGTATATAACATTCTGAAAATCACGCTCAACAAGTTTTACACTTTTATCGTTGGCGTATGGAATTGTACAGAACAATGCTTTTAAACGTTCAATGACGTTTTCAATATTGCCGGCGCGGAAGTCGCTCAAAAATTTGGAATACTTGAAACCATTCGGACTATCGGGCGCACCATAAAATTCTCTCGCAAGCGAGTTGAAAAAACTCATTTCAACCTCGTAATTCGGAAATCCCAAAATATACAGACGTTCCTCTTCAATGTATTCTTTTATAGTGAGATAACCTGAATAATACAGCAATGGCACGAGGTCGGTATAAAGTTCATCATTCTTATAATCCTTTAATTCATCTTTTGAATATTCCACATCATTTTTTAATGTCAAGATGTCAAAAGACGAATTTTTAATGCGTTTCATCAAAACCGTCGGAGTGCCTGTGCCGTACCAATAATTTTGAAGATCTTTGGATTTGAGCGCAGTAAAAAGGCTGACAGGATTGAAAACTTTAATACCTTTTTCGTGAAACAGGTAACAATCGTACCATTTTTTTAGTAACGAGAGCATTTCGTCGAAAGATATACCACTATAATCAGCAAAAGCCTGAATTTCTTCCGTTAAATTATCCGTCAGTTCATGGTGCGTGATGCCGCAAATAGCAGAAAAATTAGGGTCAAGCGAAATATCCACCGGCTGATTGTTGCCGCTGAATACAGACGTCTTAGCAAACTTGGTTACACCCGTCAGAAAGGCAAACCTGATAAATTTGTCGGCAGACTTCAATACAGAGAAAAAACCACGGTAAATTGCCTTGTCGGTATCAAGGTCAACACTGGTAATCAGAGGGTTGTCGTATTCGTCAACGATAATAGCGGTTGGAAGATTGGTCTTTTCATATACGGATTTCAAGTCGCTCTCAAAACGGAACGACAGAATACGGCTTTCTCTTTTTATCGAATCTTCATCTTCGATTTTTGTAATCGCGGTGTTTTCATCGAATACAATGCCGTTGCACTGCTCGTATTCTTTGAGCGCAGTCTTTATTTTGTCGATAAGAGTCAACGACCCTGCCGCATAATTTCCGTTCACAAAGTCCAAATAAAGTAACGGGTACTTCACCCAATCTTTTTCCCACTTTGAAATTTTCAGACCTTCAAACAACTCTTTCTTACCTTCAAAATAGGCGCGCAAAGTGTTACACATCAAACTTTTACCAAATCTGCGCGGACGTGCGAGAAAAAACGACTTTGTGCCTGAATTTGCGAGACGATATACATAGTCGGTCTTGTCCACATATATACACCCGCGCTTTCTCAGGTCTTCAAAACTTTGAATGCTCAACGGGAATCTGTCCAATTTGATTTCTTCTATCTCCATAATCTGCCGATTTTAATTGTGCAAATATAAAAAAAATTGCTTCAACAACAAACTTTTTCACCGTCCAAAATCTTTGGACATTTTGTAAGAAATTTTGATACGTTTTGTTAAAAATCTTGATACGCCAAAATCATACGTCGTAAAAAATTGTGCTTTAACTTTGCTCTAAAAAAGTGAAAAAATAAAAAAATCCTCAAAAAATCTGTAACCTTTTCTCCTTTTTCGACACTAAATGACAAATTATAAACTTAAAAAACTTTTACGACCATGAAAAGCACACTTATTATTGCAGTTTTGAGCGTATTGAATACTTCAATCGCTACTGCACAGGAACTCAAAGACAAAATGTATTTCGACAAGGATTGGAACGTCACCACCAATGCCAAGGATGCAGCCTTCTACCGCCTCTACAACGCTTCCGACAAGTCCGCCGGTCGCAAGCCGTACAAAGATTACTACATCAGCGGCAAATTGCAAGGCGAAGGTTTCATTGTATGGCATGACGGTAAAATGATTGATGACGGTCCGCAAAAAAACTACCACGAAAACGGCAAATTGCGCCAAACGTGGACAATGAAATTGGGCAAAATGGAGGGCGAAAATTATCATTACTACGAAAACGGCAACTTGAAATATATGGCGACATATATTGACGGCAAACGTAACGGCAAATGCAATCAATACGATTCCACCGGAACGCTATACAGAACTTATAATTACAAGAACAACAGTCTTGACGGCAAACAAACCCAATATTTGAGTGGCGAGTTGGATTTGGAAGACTTCTTCGACAACGGCGTGATGCAGAAAGAAATAATCTATTCGGACGGCAAAATCAGAAGAATATTCGCACTTGTCAGCCGTGACGATTCCTCATTCATAGCCAATGACACTTGGTTTTTAAGAGAAGACGAAGATTCGTTGATTTGGAAAAGATCTGTGGACAAGATTTACGATTTCGACCCGTCAATTTGGGAATATCCATTCCAAATGCACTATGCATATCTAACAGATTTTACATACGACGAAGAACAAAATATTGCCAGCTATGGTGCAATATCCGAACAACACGGCAAATTTCAGACCTTTGACCGTCAAGGCAGAATCATAAAAGACGGACAATATTCACACGACCAAAAAGTCGGAATTTGGAAATATTATGTTTATAATCAAAATTGTTATTACACAGATGATTATGACAATAAAGACGAAGTAACTCATTATTATACGCTTGATAATAAGCCTTTTACGGGAATATTCAGTCAATACGAATCCGATGGTGTCAAAATCGTTTTGAATATCGAAAACGGCATCCGTTGTGGTCAATACACTGCATATCATTACGATGAAGGCGAACTAATAATGAAATATTTTGGCAATTATGACAATGCCGGACAACTTGACGGCTATTTTCACGCTGAAATGTCCTTTGACGGAGAGTGGAAAACCGTAGATTTCAGTAACTATAAGCACGGAGTAAAGCACGGAGAATGGAGAACAATTGACGGCGATTCTATAATTTTCAAAAACTACAACAACGGTGAACTTGACGGAGAATATCAAATCAGAATAGTTAATTCGCGAGAAGATTATGCACTGCCCAAAGACAGTCTTTGGCATTGCATAACCCGAGGAGCATACAAAAACGGATTACGCACAGGACATTGGTGGCAAATCACAGACAGCCGCTTTGAACAAAATCAAAAAGAAGGCGATTATATTGACGGTAAAGCAGAAGGAGAATGGATTTTTTACGGACCATATTCACCGAATGGCTATCTCGTAATGCGACAAATTGACGCTATAATCAACTTTCACAATGGAATGAAAGAAGGTAAAGCCACAACATTTAAAGATAAGTCAAACGCACCTTTCAAAGATTCAGTCGATATAATAGCATATTTTAAAAATGATGAACTTGACGGCTCATACGAAAAACACGACAACGATGGCAATATCATTGAAAAAGGTAATAATGCAAATGGTAAACGAATTGGCGAATGGACGTTTACCTATTACGACGAAAACTGCTACAAAGTAATTAATTACGACAATAAACCAACTACCGCCTGGTTCTACACTTTGAACGGGAAAACATTTTCCGGTACACATTCCGAGCCATACGAAAAAGAATACGATGACGATCCCGACACGCTTGTATTTACTATCAAAAAGTCTTATATTCAGCAAGTTGAGTTCATAGATTCAGAAACGGGCAAAGTGATTCAAACCTCAAAATTCAAAAACGGACTGCCGAAAGAGGAATAAAATATTTAAACCGGCATCGGAAGAAAATTTTCGATGCTGGTTTATTTAAAAAAGGCACTATAACCTTTTACGGTGGCAACCCGATGGGCTCAGAAGAAGCGGTCGCGCAAATGAAGCGGCAGCCATTATCCTCGCAAGATTTAAAAGCGCAGGTAATCCGCAACCGTCAGATACGCGCCCAAAACGAAAAGAATCGCCAATCCGCAGATTCCAACGCAGACAGCGCGAAGGACAAGAACAAGAACGGATAATAGAATCGTGGGCAAAGGCTAACGACTTGTGACTCAACGATTACACCGACCCGTCAGGCAAAAAAGCGGACACATTAGAAAACCTTATGGAATCGCAATGGGATTACATTGACGGCGGCTCAGAATCTCGTGTTTTCCGTTATGATGAAAACAGAGTAATTAAGTCGGTAAACCTTTCGCATTACGACGGCAACTTGCAAATGGCGTTGGACAAATTTATTTTTCAAAACGTCTTAGCCCCAAATGCAGGTTTGGAAGTCGTTGGTTTCGGGCGTGACAGTTTAGGACATTTTCAAATCATTGCATTACAACCTTTGATTCAAGGTTCAGAATTAACCGAAGAAGAATTTGCCTTGTTTGTGTCCCGACAAACCATAAAGGAAATAAACGGTTGGTACAACCTCGGCGGTTTCAAAGTAACCGACATCGCACCATATAACATACTCAAATACAAAAACGAGTATTTTATCATTGATGCAGATTACAGATTGAGCGAGGATGAGGATGAAGTGGATAATCGGATTGAGTAAAAAAGTTTTGATAAAATGAAAAGATAATATTATATTTGCGGTGTGAACCGAAAATCAGAATACGAATAATGTCCTCTATTAACAAATATACGGCAAATTATGCTTACACCAATCCAAATTTTGTAATTCAAAATCTGGTGGTTAATCACATAAAAAGCGGAATAAAACCTCTTTTGTATATTCTCAAAAATATTTTACAAAGAGGATTTCCGACTATTATGTCCAAATATTTGCAGCAAGAAATAGGAGAAATTCATAAAGCCGAAAATTTTGAAGAACGCTTTTTATTTGTAACAGATGACATTCCGCAATGGAACAACACAATCGGTGGTGATAATGTAAATAATTATAATCCCGCAAAATATTTTTTTGAAAATATCTTGCCAAAGGAATTTGAAGAATATCCTTTTTTACCTTCACTGATTGTTCCTGAAATAGAAATTAATGAAATTATCGAATCTCCTGCACAAGAGTTTATAAATCAGCGCGTTGATTTCTATTTACCACAAGCAAGGTTGGTAATTGAAATTGACGGTAAACAGCATGAAAACGGCACGCAATTATATTTGGACAGAAAACGCGACCAATATTTAACCCAAAACGGTATTGCAACGGTAAGAATAACAACAAACGCTATAAAAACAAACACTTATCAAAACGGCGTAAATCAAATACGTAACAGAATAAACCAATATTCTCATATGTTTGATTTTTATAAAAAAGCATACAAAATATTGAATAATAATATTACAGATGATGATATTATTACAAAATTGTTGCCTACTGCCATAATTAGATTTCAAGTTTTGGTACTTGAATTATTACTCAATAACTATCTTGATTTCGAAAGTAATTGGAAATTTAACATCAGATGTGACGAAAATAAGTACTATGATGATTTTGCAAAATACGCTGTCAATGATTTACTTATTTGGTTAGATAATTTGACAAAACTGAGAGATAAAAAAGGGATACAAACACCTAATATTAACATAAAAATCAGCAAAACCACTGATTTTAGATTCGACACTCGGTCTATCAATATTGATTTTTCCCTTTTCAAAAGATATACTGATGAAAATGAAATCGAACCCGATATGCTTTTCGTCAGAACTGATTATTTCGATGTTATCAAAGATAAAAATTATTTTAGGGTAAGTACCACTGAACCAATCAATTATAATATTATAGAAAATGATAAGCCAACATTAAAATTCTTTTTGAAAAATCTGTTTGATAAAGAAGATTTTCGGGAAGGACAATTTGCAATAATGGCAAATGCCTTGAACCGCAACGATACAATCGGTCTTCTACCTACCGGCGGCGGAAAATCTCTGTGCTATCAACTGCCATGTTTATTGCAGCCAAGCATAAATTTTGTCGTTTGTCCTATAAAATCGCTAATGTACGACCAAGCAGAAAATATCAAGCAAAGCAATGTTTTAATAACAAACGTCAATTTCATTTGTGGCGATATGACAGCACAAGAACGAAACGACGCGCTTAATGGATTTTCGCAAGGCAAGTTCTTGTTGATATGGATTTCGCCAGAAAGATTTCAAATTCAAAATTTCAGAGACAGCATAACAGCAATCGTCAATAATTATTCAATCGCTTACGCTGTTATTGACGAAGTACATTGTTTGTCTGAATGGGGACATGATTTCAGAACCTCATATTTGAATTTGGCAAAAACAATCGAAAAACTCAGTCCGAAAGATGAATATGGCGAAGGTGTTATAAAATTCCTCGGATTAACAGCAACTGCCTCTGTAAATGTATTAAAAGATATTAAGGTAGAATTTTCGCGCCAAACTCAGTCGTTAGACGATAACAACATCAAAACACTACTTGATTACAGTAGAAAAGAATTGCGTTTTGAAGTAATTGATGACGAAAGAAATAAATATCAAAAACTTCTTGAATTATTAGAAACTGAAAATTTTGTCAATGACGATAAAAAGGCTGGTATAATTTTTACTCCACATGTCAACGGAAGGGTCGGTTGTTATAAAATAGCCAATGACCTCGAAACAAATTATCCGGGACATATAGGGTGGTATTCTGGAAGTTGTCCCAAAATTAATAAAAGAGAAATAATGTCAGATGACGATTTTAAAGCACACAAAATCAACATTCAAAGAGAGTTTAAGGATAACAAAAAAAATCTTTTATGCGCAACTAAGGCATTCGGCATGGGCATAGATAAGGACAATATCTTTTATACTTTTCACTATGGTCTTCCGAGTTCAGTAGAAGCATTGTATCAAGAGGCAGGGCGTGCAGGTCGTTGGGATAAACGTAAGGCTGAAAACAAATCCAAAATAGGCAAATGCTATGTTTTACATTCACATGAATTGCCTATATATGAAGAGTCAGTAAAGCAGTTGTTTGAAATGAACACGACTTTTAGTCAAATAAATGATATTCAAAACCGAGTTAGACTCAACGGACAAGATATTTTCAATCAGATATTTTTATTTAAACAAGGTCAGAATGACGTTAAAGATGATTTTGAAGTTACCCAACAAGTTATAAACACTTTTTTTGAAAATAATTGTCAAAAGACAGTTTATTATTCCCAAATCAGAGAAATAATAAGGTCAAACAATTTTGATGATTATTTTGAAAAAATAATTTACCGTCTTTCGCTACTCGGCATTGTAAAAGATTGGACGTGTGATTTTGTAAATTCATTTACAATAGATTTTGATTCATGCGACGAGAATCATATTATTAAGTCTTTGAATAATTACATATTGAAATATAATCCCGACACAGACATTGAACGCGAAATAAAAGCAGTGAACAATGAATATGTCGGCGACTTCTTGGATAAATCAATATGGTATCTTTTGCAGTGGATATTTGACAACATTGTATATACCCGAAAACAGTCTTTAAAAACATTGTCGGAATGGTGTTCTCAGTTCACGACCAGCGAGGCATTCAAAGAACGTATTGACAGTTATTTTACTTTCAACGATACAATTTACGTTCTTCAATATATTGCTGAACATCCGTCCGATTATGAAAAATGGTTTGATGTTTTTTACAACAACAAAAAACTGGTTACAATAGTAGAAATCAGGAAAATGAAAGACAGACTCGCACGTTTTCTTGAAAGTTCTAACAATAACGCAGGGTTGAATTTTGTAAGCGGTTTTATTCGGTTGCGGCTAAACGAATATTCTGATACAGACGGTAAGGCGCGTTTGGAAGATTCGTTTAAAACTGTCAGTGAAAAAATGCTTCATTTTCAACAAGAAAATTTTATATCAAAACTGATTGGTTTTGCTAATATATTTTTGCCAAATGATGCTCAAAAATTGAAATTAAGTTATTCAATTTTAGAGTACTGGAAAAATTTAACAAACAGATTGGCAGAAGAATTACAGTTGCCGGCACTTTTGGCAGAAATAATACAAAAAGGCCGAAATGAATTAAGAAAGTTAAACACTAAATTACTTGAAAATTATGGAAGATTTTAATTCTGTCTTGCAAAACTTTAAAAATGAAGTTGACAATTTTTCTGCAATCAGTGAAGGTTACAGAAAATTAAATCAGTTAGTGCAGGAACACAAAGAGATAGATGATGTGCTGCGCAAGGATACTCAGTACTTGCAAACAGCGATTAACACATTCAACAACAAGGTATACGAGTTTAAAAAAGAAATTAATCTCATATTGGAAACCGGATTTGGAGATAATAACAAGTTGATTAAAACTTCGTTTGAAAAACTTTCCAACATGGTTGACAAAATATCCATAGACAACAAGAATTATCACATTGCGTTAAATGGCGATGTAAAACGGCTTTTGAACACTGGGTTTAACAATAACAAACAAATTCTTCAAGAATCCCTTGAAAATATCAGGAAAGAAATTGAAAATATTGTTTCTGAAAATAAAAAATTTCACTCAGATTTGGCAGATTCAATCAAATTAAGATTGGATAATAACAAGTTGGAAATAAAGCAAATAATAGATAGCGAATCAACAAAATTAATAAGCATAGTTTCCGAAAATTCAAATAGTCTGATAAAGCAAACAGAAGAAAAATATAAGAAAATTTTTACAATGGTTTGTGTTTTCGGTGCAATAAATACATTATTATTTATACTACTACTCATTTTCAAATAGTAAACATTGAATATGCAAATAATGGGATATGATAAAGCCTTTCCCCTTATCGACCGCGCTATCGCCGCTCTCGATTGGGATAGCGCAGCATTAACCGAATTAGACAACCTTATAAACGATATAGAAAATGGAAGAAAACATTTTAAACGATTTCCTCTTGCAGCAGCAAGAGGATTCCGTCAAGGAGGTAGAGCAAATGAAGCAGCATCCTTACTCCTTGCAACAAGAAAAAGCACAAATTGTGAAACTCCACTCTCAGTCTCAGCACGGTACGAGAGAGACAAAAGAGAACAACCTGTCCAAGAACGGATAATTGAATCTTGGGCGAAGGCTGTCGGCATTTGGCATGACAATCTTTACACCATTGACGGCAAAGAACAAATAGCCGAGGGTGGCGAAGCAAAAGTTTTTTCTAATGGAAGCGGAATTTTAACCAAACTTCTTTCGACGGAATATTTTATCACGCCACAATTTGCCTTAGATCGAATTACATTGCACAATATGCTATTTCCGGCGGCAAACATGAAAATAACAGGTTTTGGTAGAAATTCACTCGGAGAATTTCAATTCATTGTGGAACAACCGTTTATACAAGGTGGACATGTTTCTTATTCCGAAATATGTGATTACATGACAAAAGCCGGCTTTTTGAAAACAAACAAAGACCGAGGAAACACATATATAACAAAATATCTGTATGTTTCTGATCTGCATGACGAAAATGTGCTTAAAACTGCCAATGGTAATTTAATTGTGATTGATGCCGATATTAGGTGGAATACGGCAGAATTATTCAGAGGCGGAGAATATGTAATTGACAATTCAATTATTCAGACATCTGAAAAATACAGCGCATAAACTATTATGGAAAACAACAGCAACATCGATCGCGCTATCGCCACCGGTGAGTGGGACAGCACAGCATTAACTGAATTAGACAACCTTATAAACGATATAGAAAATGGAAGAAAACATTTTAAACGATTTCCTCTTGCGGCAGAACGACATTTCGGCGCAAGTTCTCGCCTTGCAGCAAAAGCGTCCGTCATCCTACGAGGAGAAGCGGATGCAGGTAGTACGCAACAACGGCTTACCAAACTTCAACGTAGAAAACGCGACCAAGCCGCAAGCCCAAGACAAGAACGCATAATTGAATCGTGGGCAAAAGCCGAGGGCATTTGGTACGAGAATCTTTCGGATGCTGTCAGAGGTCTGCGGCTTCTGGCAAACCACAGTTCGGAGGCGGTAGTTTACGACAACGGTCTGAACCTCACAAAGATAGTTTCGCTGAATCATTTTTTCAATCCGCAGTTTGTTACAGACAGAATCATTCTTCACAATATGTTTTTTCCTGTAACGTCAATAAAACTTTTGGGCTTTGGGCGCGACTTCAACAACCTTTTTGGCGAATGTGATTTCAGCGATTTTAGATTTGTAGTGGACCAGCCTTACACCAAAGGCGTCAAACCGTCAATCGAACAGATAAAAACCTTTATGGAGAAAAGCGGTTTTGAGCAGCAACGTACGCCCACAACTTATAAAAATGATTATTTCATAATCAGTGATTTGCACGAAGGCAACGTGATTCACGCCACCGATTTAGCTGATTGTCCGCTCTACGATGATGAAGGCAATCCGACATTGTTTTTCATTGATACCGACTGCCGTCTCAACACGCCCGACCAAGGCAAGGACGGAAAATATGTAGTTGACAACGGAATAGAATAATAAACTTAAATTTATGCAAAAACTCCTCTTATCTTTCATATTGACACTCTGTTGCTGCGCCGCAAATGCACAGATTTTTTATTCCCTTGAAATATGCCGTCAGGCATACGAAAAACGGATGTATGAAACTATTTTGCCGTCGCTTTTGCATATAAAAAACGAGGCTGAAAACGGCGGCAAATTTGATGCACAAGAATATTTCAGCGCATCAGATTTGCTGTGCAGAATTTACACCGATTATTACAAAAATCCTGAATTTTCAGCGAGAATAATGGAAGATGTGTATCAAACACTTGCCATGAAAACCGACAGCAGCCATACTTCGCCGATACATTTTGCAGCATACAGACTGTCAGAAATTTACAGACAGATTTACCGTTATGACATGTCCCAGAAATACCTTGACAAAGCGGAAAAGATGTTCAAATTTCCTTGTAACTGCGAACTTTCCGTATATCTGCCCAAAGAAAAACTAAGTCTTTACCGAGAAACCAAAAACAAGGCGAAAATGTCTGCTGAAATACAAAACGTCCTGAAAAAATATAAAGAATTTGTCGGCGACATCATGACTTCAAAGGATTATTTAGCGTTTGACGTGCTCAACAATGTTGCCTCTGCATATTTTGAATTGGGCGAAACAATTAAGGCTGAAAAATATTGGGAACATATTCTCGCAAACATCAAACCGACAGATTCCCGGCATAATTCGTTGTACAACAACGTTATAAATTCGCTTGCCCTGATTAAAATGAATAACCGTCAATGGCAGGAGGCTTTGGATTTGTACGACAAAATCAAAATCTTCAACGACTACTACGATGCGGTTTATTACAAAAATATTCTCACGTGCGCATTATTTGCTATCAATGTAGAAAAGACAAGAAAATATTACACTCTTTTGAGTAAAGAAATGACCGAAAACCAGTCTCAGGTCTTCTTTAAATCAACCGAAGAAAACCATTACAACCAATGGATTGAAACTGTAAAAAGTGCTGAATTTCTGAACTTTTCAGCGTTTAAATCACAACAGACACCGATAATTGCCAACGCTTTTGACGCATCAGTCTTTTTCAAAAACCTTTCAACAGACAGCCGTCGGATTATCGACCAATATGTAAGAACTTCAAGTGACACCAAACTAAAATCCGCATACGAAACGAGCCAAAAAATCAAGCACAAATTTGTTTTTTCAAACGGCGGTTTGAAATGTTACGAACAATACGAGCGGCTGTTTGACAGCGTTCTTTTGCAGTCGCAAAACCTGACAAAAAAACTTTGGAATCAGACCAAAAGTTTTGAATCCATAAAATCGTCGCTTTCATCCGGAGAATACGCCATAGAGTTCTGTTTGATACCGTGTTACGAAGATTTTTCTACTCATACCGACTATTACGGAGCATATATCATCGGCAGAGATTTTGCGATGCCGAGACTTATAAAAACAGCCGCCGTAAAAGATATAGAACATCTTTTGACCGCTGATTCCGATGAACAGATATTTTTTTCTGAATTGTATTCCCAAGAAAAATCACAGCAACTTTACAATCTGATTTTCAAACCGTTAGAATTGCTGTTAAAAAACGCCCGCACAATCTATTATTCGCCATACGGACATCTTGCCGAAATAAATTTTGATTATCTTACGGATGGCAGCGGAACACTTTTGAACCCAAAAATCAAAACTATCCGTACATCGTCGTTGGCTCAGATTAAGCGCATAAAATCGCTTAATATTTCCGCCGCAAAATCCGCCGTTTTGTTTGGCAACATTGATTACGGCACAATGCCGACTATTCAAGAGCAAACCCGCCACCGTGATTCTGATTTCAGAAAATTGCCTTCCACAAAAGTTGAAATTCAAAAAGTTTATGACATTTTAACAGCAAAAAATATTGCCACAAAAACGTATGAAGAAACATCCGCCAACGAAAATGTATTCAAAGATTTTTCGGGACAATCGCCTGATATTCTCCACATTGCAACACACGGTTTTTGTCTTGACTCCGACGAAAAAATTAAGGATAACTCCTTTGCGCAATCCATTACTTCTTATTCCGCCAAGGAATCCTCGATGGTTCTTTCGGGGCTTGCGCTATCCGGCGCGAACAATGTTTGGAAGGGTAATTTTGATTTGCCAAACGTCGAGGACGGAATTTTAACCGCCTACGAAATCTCTCAACTCGACTTGTCTAACACCAAACTCGTTGTCCTCTCCGCCTGCGAAACTGCGCGGGGAAGAATTTTTCCTGTGGACGGCGTTTTTGGATTGCAACGTGCTTTCAAACAGGCGGGTGCGGGTTCTATTCTGATGTCGTTGTGGAAAGTTGACGACAACGCAACGGCTATGTTTATGGAATATTTTTACAAATATTTGTTTGAGACCAACGACCGCCACGAGGCATTGAAAATGGCGCAGGATGAGGTAAAAAAACAATATCCCGACCCGTATTATTGGGCGGCGTGGGTGATGTTGGATTAGCGAAAAATTTTGTAATTTATTGGAAATTGTCTTATATTTGTAACGTAATACAATCAAGATATTATGACTTTAATTCGCTATATATCAACGCTTTTGATAATCATCACCTCTTTTTGCGCCGCCGTGGGACAGGGCAAGGTTGCGTTTCTCGTTGGGATTTCGGATTATCCTGCCGCGTCGGGTTTTGGAAAAATTCACGGTGCGGAAGATGCTGATATGATGGCGAAAACTCTTGAAAAACAGGATTTTAGGATTTCCAAAATTACCAATTCACAAACCACTGCACAGAACATCCGAGAGGCGTTGGATTCTTTTATAATTGCCTTGAAATCAGGCGATTATATATATCTTCATTTTTCGTGCCACGGTCAGCCGGTGGAAGATTTGCCGCCGTATGACGAGGAAGATTCATGGGACGAGGCGATCGTGGCGTATGATGCACAAATCAATTATCAATCAGGAGTTTATGAGGGTGAAAATCACATCTTAGACGACGAACTTGGAAAATATTTCACTGAAATTCGTCGTAAAATTGGTGCGGGCGGTTTTCTGTGCGTTGTGATTGATGCGTGTCATTCGGGCAATTCGTCGAGGGACGATGATGACGATGAAAAAATTTTGCGCGGCACAAAAACAGGATTCAGTATGAGCGGGAAGAATTTTTCTCCACGAATTGACAAAAATTCCAATTTTATTATCGCTAAGGAAAACGGACTTTCCGACATTTTAATTTTGGAGGCGTGTCGGTCGTATCAAAACAATTTTGAAATCAATGTTAACGGAAAACATTATGGTCCGTTGTCATATTATTTTAATGAAACTCTTGAAAATCACGATTTTACAAAGGTGAAAGAATGGTTTTCAATCGTAAAAAATAAGATGGACGACGACCATCAAATCCAAAATCAAAATATGGTTTACGAAAAAAGTTTTTAACAAAATGGCAAGCGAAAGGCAAATTTCGGCGATTGATCTTTTTTTTCAGGAAAAGAAGGCGCAGACGATAAAATATCTGATGAACACTTTTAGCGGCTTGAATTATCAGGACTGCGAGGATGTTTATCAGGAGGCGTCGTGTGTTTTGTTGCAAAAAAAGCGTAAAGGCGAACTTGACAATTTGAAATCTTCGCTTTACACGTATTTTGTGGCGATTTGCCGTTTTAAATCGTTGGAATATTTTCGTAAAAATCAGAAAAACATCGATTTAGTGGACGATTTTGGCAATGCGGGCTTTGATATGAAAAAGATTGATTTTGTAATTTCCTTGGACGACAATTCTGATTTTGAGGACAAAAAAGAGGAGGCCGTCCGTCAAATCGTCAAAAATCTTCCCGACCCCTGCGACAAGGTTTTGTGGGGTTATTTCAGGGACAATTTTTCAGTGAAAACCCTCGCCGCAATGTACGACAAGACCGAGAGCAACATCAAGGTTACAAAATTGCGTTGCTGCGAAAAATTCAAAAATCGTTTCAAAGAAGTGTTTAACCAACTAATTGACAGATAATTATGAACGACGAACAAATCAACATAACAGACCAAGACATTGCCGATGACGAAAAGTTGATGGCTTATTTTCGCGGCGAACTTTCGGCTAAGGACGAGGCAATTTTCACGGAACGATTGCGCACTGATTCCGCGCTGAAAACTCGTGCCGTTGCCGTTGCGCGACTTATCAAAGGGCTTGAAAATGTGGGTGCTGACCGCGATAATAAAATCATTCAACAAAAATTTGGAAGAAAAACTTCGGTTGTGAAATTCAACGCTTGGATAGCGGCGGCTGCGGCGGTTTTGGTGGGCGTTTGTGTGATTTTTGGCATTAATTATTATAGTAATAAAAACCTCGAAAACCTTGCTACACAATACGAAAGCACGTTTGAAATATCAAACATTTCGCGTGGCGATTCTGAGGATATTGACGCAAAACTTCAAAATCTTTTCGGCTTGGTTTTGCAGGGTCAACATTTGGACAGCACGATTGAAACACTCAACAATTATTGGCGGCAGTCGTTGTCGGAATCGTATAATGATTTCACAAGTTATTCGCCGCAAATTGGTTGGTTTCTCGCCATTGCCCATCTCAAAAATCACGACAAATCCAAGGCAAAAGACGTGCTTAAAACATTGATTGATAATTCGGAAGAAGGTAAAGAAATTAAATTAAAGGCGGAAGAATTGTTGGAAAAATTGTAAAAACAAAACGCAGAGACACACAATCTGTGCGCCTCTGCAATAAAATCACCGTCAATGACGTTTATTCCATAGCGAACTTAATGGGGACGGTCAGTTGAACGTCAACAGCCTGACCGCGTTGCATTCCGGGCTCAAAATCAGGCAGCATTTTGATAACTCTTAAAGCCTCGTTGTCAATGCTTTCTGTACCCGAACTTTTGATAATTTCCGGTAAGGTTACTTTGCCATTTTTGTCAACGACAAATTTGATGTAAGCCGTACCAGAAGCACCGGAAAATTTCGCATCTTCGGGATATTGAACATTTTCGGCGATAAATTTGCGCATTTCCGCCTCGCCGCCGGGATATTCGGGCATCTGCTCAACAACCATAAAAACGTTGTCGTTGCTCTGACCGGATTTTTTGAGGGTAGTGTTTACGGTTTCTTGACCGTCGTCATTGGTAGTTTTTACCACTTCGCTGCCTTGCAGCGTTTCTTTTTCGGAGTTGCAGTCTGACAGCGTAAAAGCGCAGAGTGCAGCCACAGCGACCGGGAACAATGCCTTGAATGTTGCCGCCGCTGATTTTCTTTGATTTGACATCATAGTGAAACGTAGTTTTAAATTACTGTGATTCAGGCTGCTGGCAACAGAACTCCACTTCCTGCCGGCGGCCTTTTTTATTAATAAAGT
>JAFXZT010000021.1 GCA_017541145.1 Bacteroidales bacterium
ATAGTAACTGTATAGCCTGTGCTGTCGCTATCTATCTTGTAAACAGCCTTTATGCGGCGACCATCAGAATAGCCAAATTCCAACGATTTTAACCCCTCAATCGGAATATTTGTACATCCGAAAAGAAACGGAAACAGCATATACAGAAATCCTAATTTAATCATAATCAAACAGATGTAACTGCCTTAGCCAATTGGTCGGCACACGAAGTGGGTTTGCCTCCGCAACGGTTTCCAGCAAGTATATTGTTGATTTGGTCAGCAGTCATACCGTTAACAAGTTTTGAAATTGCCAACAAGTTGCCCGCACAGCCGCCGTAAAACTTTACGTTGGTGATAACTCCGTCTTCGTCCTTGTCAAAAGTAATTGCCTTAGAGCAAGTGCCTGATGTAGTGTAAGAATACTGCATATTACATTAATTTTTTACCGTCAGAAAAAGCGTTGCCAACCTTGTTGCCCACCACGTGGTAAGTGTGTGCCGAAGGATTGTAAACCAAAGGTTGAAGTTTTGCAATATCGATTTTGCCATCGGTGAGGATGCTTTCGTCGGCGCAAACATTTACGATTTCGCCCACCAAGCGACAAGTTTGGTCGTCGTAACTAATCATCTCACATTCAAGTGCAAAGGGCAGTTCGGCAATAAGAGGAGCATCCACCTTGTCGGATTTAACGGCTGTGAATCCCGCTTTGGCAAACTTGTCGGGCACATTGTTGCCACTTGCAATGCCCACATAATCACATTCTGCCAAATGTTTAGCATCTGCCACCGAAACGGTAAACGCCTTTTTAAGTTTCAGATTTTCAACGGTTTTGTGAGTAGGCGAAAGACAAATAGAAATCTGCGTATCGTCAGAAATACCACCCCAAGCGGCGTTCATAGCGTTTGGAGTGCCGTCGGCGTTGTAAGTGCCGATAATAAGTACAGGCATCGGAAAAAGGATGGCTTTTGCACCGAAATCTTTTCTCATAATTGGTAATTTTTAAATGTTATAACTACCGCAAATATATGATATAAAGATGAAAAAACAAAATTAATTTTGCTCATAATAATACGAATAATCAATGCCCTTCATAAAAAGTTCGCGGTCGTTTATTTTGTCGGTCAGGGCGTTGCGAAGTAACGAACGGATTTCAGAATCGTCAACAATGCTTTTTTGCATAGCGTTGAGATAATCGTTTTTGTCGATTTGGCTCCAATCAACACATTTTTTAAGCGAATGTTTGAAAATCAAATCGAGCCAAATTCTTGTACTGCGACCGTTGCCCTCCATAAAAGGATGAGCAACATTCATTTCAACATATTTGCTAACAATTTCGTCAAAAGTATTTTGTGGCATCTGTTCAATGTTTTTGAGATTATCCTGCAAATATTCCGCAAGGCAAAACATCGTGCCACCCTTTGAAATAGTCTTAGTGCGGATTTTGCCCGCAAAATCGTACAATCCACCAAAAATATAAGCGTGGATTTGCTGCAACGCCTTAACAGACCCGATGTCGCTATCAGCCACAAGGTTGCTTTCGATAAAAGTATACGCCTTTTTGCGGCTCTGCCCATCGATGGAATTATCGCTATATGTAAACCAATCGAGGAAGGTAGCGGCTTTATTGTTGGGAATATGCTTTGCCAACACAGAAACGCCTTCTTGTGAAATTACATCAGTCAAACGATGTTTGCCATCAGGTGCAAGAAGTTTCAATTGGTTAGTGGCACTAACCACTTCGGGGGCTTCGTTTTTAAGTTTGTTTTTCAGGTACTTCCAATAATTCCGATTCTTTGTAAAATCGTCCTGTTCATTAATGGCCCCCACAATATCAAGCACAGAAAACCACCATTGGGATTTTTCATCGTCCCAAATGGCGCGGACTTCGCGGTCGTTGTAAAAGCGGATGGATAATTTATTAGTCATAGTTAGTTTCTATTAAACTCTATTTTGTATACAAGATTTTCCACACGGCGTGTGGAAAATTATCACTTCCTCTAATAAATGATTTTGGTCATAACAGGCTTTTACTGTTTTTAGTATTATTTTTTTGGGAAAACTAATACTGTATTATTTCACCATCTTTCACCAAACTATGATAATTTTCAATTGCAATTTTAAGCAATTGGAAGAACGGTATTTGTTTTTTTTCTTTTTCTCTTGAATTCATAATTTTGGATATGGTTGGATAATTGTTGTTTTTAGCAATATCATAAACAATTATAATATCTAAATCAATGTTAGAATACTTAATATTTGAATAACCTCCATTTTGATATTTATAGTAATCGGTGTCTATAAGGGGTAATAAATGATCTAAGATTCTATTATTAGATTTCATTTCAAAAGATTCTGTATGTTTTTCTAAAACATCAACAGCATCACCTATTGTGCCGAAAATAAATAATGTGAAGTCAACAATTTCTGCCGAATAGATATTAATTTGGCTTTTCACAATAGGGTATTTCCTATATGGCCAAATCCATTCTTGGTCTTCTTTTTCCACAAATTTACGAAGATTGATTGCATTGTAATGCACCAAAATACGCATAACTGGATATAACAAATTCCTTTGCTCTTCTTTATCTAATTCAGAATGGACAGAATCAACATATTTGTAAACGGCTTTTAGTAATTGGTCTTTGTTATCCCAAAGATATGGTGTAGTACTATAAAACTTATCAATATAACCTGAAAAATCTGTTTTTTGTCCATACTTAGCATAAAAAATCTTGCGAATATTGTCAATATCACACACGAAAATAATTTTGTCAAATCCAAATTTATTATTGTTTTCGTCTTCGCCATAATAGTGGGAAGAAAAATATCCTGATAATTGTGCAGAAAAAACATTCAACAAACGGAATATGTGTTCAGGATCTACTCTGTCTAAATCGTCAATAATCAAAACCTTTTTTTTGGAAATATTAGATATGATTTCACTTATCAATTCGGTATTTTGGTTAAATTCAAGAGATTCTGCCAAACCTTCTGTTAAATCTGCAATTTTTTTTGCTTGTGTTTTATTTACCGCATTATAAAATTGGTTGTATTTTTCAAACCATTTCGTAAAAGAATCATAAACATCCGAACCTTTTTTGCCAGTTTTCCCACAATGGGAAACTGCATCTTTAACAATGTTTAGAAGGTTGGAATACACAAAGTAATTTATGGTTTCCCAATGTGAGAATTGTTCTTTGGTTTCGGGCATGAGTTTTTTTAACATAATGTCTACCAACAAATCGTACTGCATAAGTTTCAAAATATCATCGTTTTGTGATATGCAATAGTTAACAGGCGATATATAAAACATTTCGTATTGTTCAGATTTTTGTTCGAAATACTTTTGCAGAAAATAGGTTTTTCCACTTCCGAAACAACCTGAAAACAATATTCGGTGATTGTTTTTATTATTGAGGAAATTATCAAATTTGTAAATCTCCTCGTTGATAGGTATAATTATTTTTTCCATTATTTTAGTTTTTATAGTTAAGAATATGTAATCGTTTGTATTTCCTCATCATTTAAATTATATAGAGCATACACCATCCTGTCAATCTCCTTATCTGTATTTTCTATTTCGTTTTTGAGGGCGGTGCATTCGGTTTTGTAGGCGGTGAAATAATCTTCCAATTCGTCTTTTTGTACGAGAGAAAGTTTTATTTTTTGTTTTGCTAATTCAGAATTAAACGCCTTAAAATCAAGATTATAAAACGTTTCTAAATTTTGCGTAATTTTTTCAAGGTTGTAGGTTTCGCGTATGCGGCGGAGAAAACGGGTGGATTTGTCGTGCAATTTTTGGTTTAGGGTTAACATTTTATCGGCGAACTCGCAGAGTTCTTTTTCTTGCTCCGCCGTGGTTTGTGGTACGGGGAAATTTTCAAAATAAACCTTGCGAATTTCGCGTGTTCCGCCTTGAAGTTCGGGACAATTATACCAAATCCATAACTTGCACAATTTTGAATTTAAAATGGTGGTAAGTGCCTTTAAGTTAAAACTATTGTCGGTGGCGGTAATCATAAATGTCTTGTCGTTTCCAAAGAATCCTTTGTCATCGAAAATGAATGGAAATGCCGATGTCATATTCGGATACATAATTTTGGGTTTGGAAAACTCTTGATAATAGTCTGCCGCCCAACGTTGAGAAGCATACCATTCATATCTAATGCCAGTTTCCGCTTTGTTACGAGCGGACAATTTGTCTTTAAATTGTAACAAATGATTATAAATGGCAAAATAATTGGTTTTGAAATCTATTTCGGATTTTTCTGATGCGCCTTGTATGCTTATATCCAAATGATTAGGAAAATGCCACGGCATAAAAATCAAATATTGATCATCCCAATTAGGTATCCACGCCTGAATATCCCTTCCGCGCAAAAGAGGTTTTATCAGTTCCTCACTTTTTGCGTCTTCGGAAATAAGGCGGCTACGAGTTTCGCTATTAATGAAAAACGCATCATTGAAACCTGTCTTAATTCCATAATTTATTGAAATTGGCAAGTTTTTCAACGATTTGCCTTTGTTTATTTTTTGAAGTATTTCAAAATGAGCCTTTGGTTGAATTATCCATTCTGTTTCAGAAAATGTTTCAGGCGGATACGATGCCAGAGCATTGACAACTTCGTTAAGAAAATCACCATTATAGTTTTTTTGATTAAGCGATAAAGCCAACACGTTATTTTTATCTTCTGATTTTCTCGTTACAAAAATGCAAACATAAATTGTAGCGTCTTGAAAAAACTGAATGTCACCAAAATTAAGTATTTGTAACAAATTGGTTTTTGACATAAATTTTCTCAACTCTTTTCCGTAAGATGTTATCATCCATTTATTTGGCATAATGAACGATAGCAATCCATTGGGTTTTAATAAGTTATATCCTTTTTCGGTAAACAAGCAATATAAATCGGCACTTTTGTTATAACTTTCAAAACCGCATTCGGCATAAACATCACTCATTTCGCCAAGGCTCTGCAATTGTACATACGGCGGATTTCCAATCACCACATCAAATCCACCTTTTTCACAAACTTGCGGAAATTCTTTTTGCCAATCGAATGCTTTTTCACCAGCAATTTTTGGGTCGGAAATCAATGAATTACCGCATTTTATATTGTTATTCAGCGAATTGAGTTTGCGATGCGGTTTGGCGGTGCGGAGCCAGAGCGAAAGTTTGGCTATTTCTACGCTTTCGTCGTTGATGTCAACGCCGTAGAGGTTGTTTTCGAGAATGGCGTTTTCGATGTTGGGCATAACTATTGCCGCGCCGGTGATTTTGGCTTCCATTTCGTCGATAAGGCGGTGTTCTGCCATAAGGAATTTTAAGGCAGCGTTGAGAAATGCACCAGAACCGCAGGCTGGGTCAAGTATCGTTATCTGTAACAGCCACTTGCGGTAAGAATCAAGTTTTTCTAAAAGTTGAAGTTTTGTCTCTTTTTTGCGCTTTTGGTCGGAGAAATATTCCGATTCAACAATGCCGAGGGCGTTTTTTTGTTGGGCGCAGAGTTTGCCTACGGTGTTGTCTACAATGTATTTGGTGATGTATTGGGGAGTGTAGAAAACGCCGTCGCGTTTGCGTTTATTCGCGGACGAGCCGTCCACGTTCCATTCGTCATTTAAAGAATTTTCAAAAATATGCCCTAAAATGTTGACATCCACTTCGGATTCGTAGTCGTATTCCGATAGTTTTCGGGTGTATGTTTCAAGAATTTGGTCGGAGATTTTTAGGCTATCTAACAATTGGTCGGGCTTAAACAAGCCACCGTTGTAGGCAAATATCTCAAAATCTTTGCCCTTGTAGCCGGTGTCTAAGTAGTTGAAATACTTTTTGATACGATTATAAAGTGGTTGGTATTCATCTAACTCTTGCAGTTTGTGCCAATCATCGATGATTTTTATCATAGTATTTGGCGGCAAAAGTCCGCAATCTTCGGCAAAGAAGATAAAGAGAAAACGGTCGAGGAGTTTTTGAGTCTTTTTATATAATTGGGCGGACGAGCCGTCCACATTCCATCGTAATATATCTTCGTACAGCACTTGTTTAAACTCCGAATAATCTTTGTAAAGTAGGTTTGTAATCTGTTCTTCGCGGCTGAGCGATTCGGATTTCATCTTTACGGCGGTTTGATTTTTTACGCCTTGGAAATTTAGCGCAAGATAGAGCGTTTTAAAACGCTCAAAATCAAGTGTAAAAAGATGAAACTCCTCAAAATCAACAGCATTGTCGATATATAGGCGGAGTTTTTCAAAGTTGGATATTATTATATAACGTGCGTTTTTGTTTTGCGCTTTATAACCAAATGCTTGATTTTCAATTTTTGATAAATCGGTTGTTTTATGGTCTTTAAGTTCTATTACGCCGATAACTATGCCATCGATAATAATAGCGCCGTCGGCTTTTTTTGAGTTGGTTTCGTTTTTTTGTTCGGTAATAAGGTTGTAGTCGGGCGCGGGATTGAGCGTGTAACCGAGAACATTTACAAATAATTCGCGCAGGAATCCCTCTTGAAACTGTTCTTCCTTGCTGTTGCGGATATTTTGCTGAATGTCAAGATTATGGAAGTATGTCTTAAAAGTGTTCCAAGCGGCGTTAACATCGGTACTGTCAAGCGTGGAGAGGTATTTTTTTAATATGTTTTTTTGAAACAGCATAATATATCAGTTTTTATACCCACAAATATACAAAAAAAATCAACGTGCAAAAAGTTTTCCCCTTCAATTCCCATTAATTTAACTCCATTAACTTAATCCCAATTACATTAATTACTCCCACCTCCATTTGATATTCTATACACCATTTTGCATCAAATTTTGAGATTCCATACATATTTCGCTAAAAAAACTTTGAGATTCCATACATAATCTACCGAAAAAACTTTGAGATTCCATACCAAATTGGATGTGCCCTCAAAAAAATCCCTCCATTTTTTTGCTTTTATACAACATTTTCCCTAATATTGCAGTTAATTTAACAGCGGTTAAGTTAATAGCCATTAAATTAATCACCATTAAAAAACATTGCCATTATGAGATTTTACGACAGAGAACAAGAGATAGAATTGCTAAAAAACAGTGAGTTACAAGCAAACGATAACGCCATGTTTACTGTTGTTAGCGGTAGACGGCGGATTGGTAAAACGTCGCTAATACTCAAAAGTCTCGAAGGTAAAACCTTCGTCTACCTTTTCGTGGCGCGAATGAGCGAGGCTATGCTTTGTCAAAAATTTCAAACCGAAATTGAATCTGCATTAAATCTGCAAATTTATGGTAATGTGGACAATTTCAACGACCTTTTTGAAATACTTATGCGCGAATCGCTTACGCGGCATTTTACTGTGGTGATAGATGAAATTCAAAATTTTTACAGAATTAATGCCGCTGTTTTTTCGCATATTCAAAACATTTGGGATCGTTACCACAGAGAATCAAAAATCAACCTGATTGTTTGCGGTTCGGTGCGTTCGTTGATGGTGAAAATATTTGAAAATCAGAACGAACCGCTTTACGGAAGAGCGACAGCCAAACTGATGCTCAAACCATTCCGCCCAAGCGTTATGAAACAAATTCTGCAAGATTACAACCCGACTTTCACACCCGACGACCTTCTTGCATTTTACACCATCACGGGCGGAGTTGCAAAATATGCCGAATTGCTTATCGACTATAAATGTTTTACCAAAAACAAGATGCTCGATTTTGTTACCAAGCCCGATTCGTATTTTATTACCGAGGGTAAAGACCTGACTATAAACGAGTTTTCTAACGATTACGACAATTATTTTTCGATACTTCAACTGATTTCCACGGGGCATAGTTCGCAAACACAAATAGACGGAGTGTTGCAAAAAAACACCGGTGCATATCTCAACAATTTAGAAAAAAACTACGGACTTATTGAAAAATCAAAGCCAATGTTCGCAAAATCAGGCACAAGGCTTACCAAATATTCTATCAAAGACAATTTTCTGCGGTTTTGGTTTCGCTTTATCTACCCGTACCAAAATCTTATCGAAAGCGGTCAATGGAAGATGTTAAGAACTCATATCGAAAACAATTTCAACGAGTTTTCGGGTCAAGCATTAGAACGCTATTTTCGCGAATCTCTGATGGAAACCGAACAATTCACCACAATTGGCAATTGGTGGGACAAAAACTCTGAAAACGAGATAGATATAATTGCCGTAAACGAGTTTGAACACACAGGAACAATTGCCGAAGTTAAGCGCAACGCTCAAAAAATCAGCCTCGGACTCTTAAAACAAAAATCCGAGCGCTTGCCAAAAGAATTTTCAAAGTATAATTTCAACTTTGTAGGGTTGTCGTTAAACGATATGTAACCC
>JAFXZT010000136.1 GCA_017541145.1 Bacteroidales bacterium
CAGCATTGTGGACGTACTCTGCACCGACCAAAAACAGCGTACTTTCATTGTTGAAATGCAGATGTATTGGACATCGTATTTCAAACAGCGTGTTTTGTTCAATGCGTCAAAAATCTATTCTTCGCAATTGAAAAAAGGCAAGAATTACAAAACGTTGCAACCTGTTTACGGACTTAATCTTGTTAATGATATTTTTGACGAAACTTCTGAAGATTTTTATCATCATTTCAAGATGTGCGAACCTTTGCACCCCGAGAAAACAATTGACGGTATTGAACTGTTTTTCTTTGAGTTACCGAAATTTCAGCCTAAAAACTTTTCAGAAAAGAAAATGCAAGTTCTTTGGTTAAAATTTTTAACGGAAATTGACGAACACACAGTTGAAGTTGATAAAGATTTACTTCAAAATGCTGAAATTTCCAAAGCGTTGGAACTTTGTCAGCATTTAACGAAAGAGGAGATTTTGGGTTATGACAGATATTGGGACGCAATCAGCACCGCAAAAACACTTGCATCGGGGAAATATGATGACGGATTAAAAGCAGGCATTAAGAAAGGACGTGCCGAAGGCGAAAAACAAAAAGCCTTTGAAATGGCTCGTAAACTAAAATTGAAAGGCATAATGTCCGATGAAGAAATCGCTGAAATTTCCGGCTTAACTTTAGACGAAATCCAAAAAATCTAATTTTTTTTGAGATTTTTATGTTTCGTAACTCTATGAATCGGGGTTGACAATCTGAATTCGCTATTAATTGGATGTAATATTAGTTCTCGTTACCACGGGCAGTCGGTTCGGTTGGTGAAAGTAGTGGAATAATTAACCGAAGTTGAGATATTGTAATACTAAAAAAAACGACTATCGAAATTCATTTTTCGGTAGTCGTTTTTTCTTTACGGATTAATAAAAAATCCGTACTTCTACATAAAATAATTTCGGCATTATAAGGAGATTCAATTTTATATCACCTCAAACAAATCCTCTAATGTTACATCAAAAACTATTGATTTTGAATACATTCCCTCGGCTAATCCTTTGGTTGTAACAAATATCGGTTGAACGGCAAATTTATCGGATTTGGTTTCCCTACGAAAGGCTTCGACCCTGTGCATTACTTTTTCGTATTCTGCTTTGTCAATCAAATACTTATCCGAAGAATATTTAATTTCGCAAATGTTAATAATTCTGTCAGCACGTTCCAAAACTAAATCTATTTGAGCATCACTCAGACGGCACGAATAATATTCACACGCCATATAATCGATGTGCAACTTTCTCTTAATCTGATTGATATGCGTTAAAGCAACTTTTTCAAAAGTCAGTCCTGACCATACATTTATTTCGCTGCTCATAAGGCGGTTTGTCCAAAAACGGTCGTCAACGGAATTTTTAGTAACAAATTTCAAATAAAACGCCGAATAAAAATCCGTCAGTTGATAAATGCCGTTTTTAGGGCTTATCTTATTGACTTTAACGTTGTAAAACCTAAGGAAATCACAGTTTTTTAAGTCCTCCAAACGCTCCGAAAGGTGTCCGTTATCTTTTTTGCCAAGTTTTTTAGAAATTTCATCACGGGTCATACCCGAAGAATTTTTCGCCAAAATTTTTATAATCTCGATATAAGGCTCTGATGACGAAAACAACGTTTTAAACAGTCTGTCAAACTCCCTGCGTAATTCTCCGTTCTGACTAAAAAACAGCATATCAATGTTTTGCGCGAGTGAAAACTTTCCGTTCAAAAGACCTAAATAATACGGTATTCCGCCCAAAATCATATA
Source organism: Bacteroidales bacterium (assembly GCA_017541145.1). GTDB lineage: Bacteria > Bacteroidota > Bacteroidia > Bacteroidales > UBA3824 > UBA3824. The sequence goes on from JAFXZT010000136.1 coordinate 1,777, forward strand.
TGCTTGAAGGTACGATAAATCGTCCCAATTAACGTTTTGTGAAATTAAATATTGTTTAGCCTCGCCTAAACAAAAGGGATGCAAATGAATTTCGTGAGTAATTCTGTTGTGAAGTCCGCCTTTTGAATCAATAATATTTTTAATCATCCATGATGTTGCCGAACCGCAGACAATTAACTTAAAATCAGATTGTTTTGCGCCCCAACTATTCCAAAAATATCCCAAAGCCTCAATTAGTCCCGAACCTTTGTAATCAAGACACGGAAGTTCGTCAATAAACATTATGCACGGTTTGCCGCTATTGATTTTTGGCTGTAAAAATTTACGGATTTCTGTAAAGGCTTCCATCCAATTTTGCGGTGCTTTTTCGGGCTTAACACCATAAAAATCAAACGCATCTTTCAACGCCTGAAATTGCGCCTCCTTTTTACCGTCAACAATGCCCGTAAACGAAAACGCAAAATCCTTTCTCAAAAGTTGGTCAATGAGAAACGTTTTGCCGACTCTGCGCCGTCCGTAAACCGCTATAAACTCTGATTTTGAGGAGTTTATATATTGTTTCAATAAATCTTTTTCATATTTGCGCCCTATAAATTCTTCCATAGTTCAAGATATTTTTTCTGCGTAAAATTATCACAAAAAAATCAATCCGCCAAAACAATTCGGGCGAAATCGACGTTTTTTTGCTCGATTCCGCCCGTTTTATATACAATTCGGGCGAAATCAATTAATTTTTATTCGATTCCGCCCGAATTGTTACTTTTTTTTAAAAGTTAGTTTGCATTAACAGCGAAACCGTTATTTCTAACGATTCCGCTGTTTTTTTGCAAAAAAATATTTTTGCATTTTTCTCTAACAAATTTTATATTTGCGGATAAAAATAAAACCGCCATGAAATATTATGACCCTCGAGCAGACGTATTGTTTAAAAAGATTTTTGGAAGGAACGAAGATTTAACTATCAGTTTTTTAAACGCGATGTTGCCGTTGGAGGATGATGAAAAAATCGTTTCGGTTGATTATCTTCAGCCTGAAGTTTTACCGCAGATTCCCGACCTCAAAGACAGCATTGTGGACGTACTCTGCACCGACCAAAAACAGCGTACTTTCATTGTTGAAATGCAGATGTATTGGACATCGTATTTCAAA
>JAFXZT010000137.1 GCA_017541145.1 Bacteroidales bacterium
AAGACTTGATTTTCGAATTTAGGACAGCTTATTCGGCAAAAGATTAACCCTTTGCAATTTATAATCAAAAAAAAGCCCTCCAGGTATGTGTAGAGGGCTTGGGAGCGTATTGTCAAATTTTTCTCGGACACTAATAAAAAATAATAAAAAATTCGATAAAAACATATATCAAAGAAAAAGAGGAACTCCAAACGGAATTCCTCTTTTTTATTTTCTCTTACTGACCTTACAACCGGCTATTAATAGTCGTAATAACTGTCAGAATAATTTTCATTATCGAGATAAGAGTCAATATCTTCATCGTCGAAGTCAGAAATTGTTGTGTAATTGTCAAAATCTTTGAATTCGTCGTTGTAGAATTTACTGTCGTCAATCTCATCATCATCAACCGCCTTTTTGTTGGATTTTTTACGCGGTTTAATACCTTCGTCGAGATCATCATTGAAAACATCAAGATCATCATCATTCAATTCATCATCGAATTCGTCAAGGTCAAGATCATCAAAGTCTGCCTCTTCGATTTCGTCGTCGAATTTGTCCAACAAATTATCGTCGTCATCGCCGTCGAAATTTTCATCAAATTCGGCGTCCTCCTCAGCAAGAGATTTTTTCTTAGCTTTAGCCTGATAATTTAATTCGCCATAGTTAGGCTCAGCAAACGTGCCATTGTTTGCTCCTTTGTTTTTCTCAAACTTCATTTTCGGTATTTTAATTTATCTTATAATATCAAACTTAGATTAATAATTCACAACTCGTATAGTTAGGAATTCATTGCAAAGTTACATTAAATAATGCTTATTATAGAACTTTTATAGCAAAAAAATTTCATTGCGTTTGCAAATCACTTAATATCAAAGCAAACACAGCGCAAAATTTTTGATGTTAAAAAAAAGACCTTAAAAAGATTATTTTTGAAAACCTACAAGAATACCCAAACAACCTTCCAATTTAAGGCTACTGCCTCCTTCAAAAGGTGTAATTTTCACTTTGATTTTCAGATTCATCGTGTGATCCGGAGTAAACTCAAAGAAATTGAGACCGCTAACCGGCAAAACAGTACCATCAGAAGTTGTCATCATTTTTTCCTCAGCATCCTTACCGAAATTCTTGAATATCACTGTTTTGTCTTCTGTGATTGTGATCTCTTTGGCAAACATGTCCATACCGCAAACAGCAATCTTGTAGCTCTGACCCGCTAAAAATGTACGAGCCAATGTTACAGTTTCGCCCTCACTAACTACCGGAGACAAAAAATTGCCGTCCAAAATATAAGGCTCCAATTCGGACTCTGCAATAGTTTCGATATACTCGCGACACTGTGATTTGGCTGTAAGCTGAAATAATATAGTAAACAAGGCCAAAAACAATATTTTTTTCATATCCTTATTAATTATCGTTGGTTAAATTTGTTAAAGATTAAAACAATTGGGTAAAATTATTACGTAAATCAGTTACTGATGCGCAAAGATTTTCAAACGACTTCGCATTTATTTTGGAACCATCTGCGCAATTAAATGTATTGCCCAACTCTGTTTTTATCGAGGCATAACAATTTTTCACTTTCTGAAGTTCATCAATTACAAAAGTGATATCATTATTGTAATCCACCGATACAAGCATATTAAGCAAATCATCAAACACAAGTCCCTGTTCTACAATCGCTTTGGTAAGCTCAGGATTGCTGAGCGCATCACCGTTGGACAATTGAGCCGAAATATAAAGACTTTCTACCCACATGCCCAAAGCAATCATCGTTGCAGTTGGTTTCTTACTGTTTTCCTTTAATAACGCATCAGAATGCAAAAACGTTTGTGAGACGATCTTTTTTAACATTTCTTTATTTTGTATATTTTCCTCCATATCACGCAACTTCCTCTCCATCAGCGAATCCGATACTTCCAACGTAGAAGCCAGCTCCTTGATGCAATCCAAATACTTGAGAGCAATTTGCTGCTGATTGAAATAAATGGAGTAACTAAGATCGGCTCCATAAATACCCAAATTGATAGCTGCGGCCTTATTTGTTGAATACCGTACTCCCAATTCTGTCTTATGAAGAATCTCCAAATTGTAATCCACTCCGGTCGTTTGGATAATATACGCTATTTCCAAAGGCGACGGCAATGAATAATAAACCTCTGACCCATTGTGGTTTGTCACACGCTCACGGGCTGCCTGTCTCATATCCCTTTTCGACTTTTGACTTGTATCGGCGCCTCCGCACGAACTCAAAAGCAATAGGACTACAGACAATATTGATATTGAAATTTTAATTTTTCCCATTTGCTAAAATTCTAATTATCAAATATTTTTTTTATTTTTTTATTTTAACGTGCAATTCTCAAGCCAAAATTCATTCCACAAAGATAATATTTTCTCAATGAAAAATATATCATTTCACTATTTTTTTTACTCTCATCAAGATTTTTTTTTAGCTTTGCACTTGTTAATCAATCATACTTTATACAGATATGGAGAACGCTGAAAAAAAACTTTTCTTGCAAAAACTTGCAAACGAAGATGATAATCAATTAGTTAGCACTCTGCATTACTTCAGAGAAAACGGCGATGTATCACTATTGCCTCAAGTTTTGGAACTGCTTACAAGCGACAGATCCGACGACTTGAAAAACTCAATTCTCGAACTTGTTGCTGATATCAAAACTCAGGACGCGGCAATGATGGCTTTTGATTTCATGTACCATACCCAAAACATGCAAATTAAAAAGGCTATGATTGCAACTCTCTGGCAATCAGGTCAAAATTTCTCCGACAAGGCTGAAGATATCGTTGATCTTATGCTATTGTTCAATGAATTTGAACCCGCTTTCGATTCGTATACTCTCCTCGAAAACTGCGCTGAAAATATTCCGCAAGAAATTGCTTCTAATTTATTCGACAAAATTAAAAATGCGGAATCTTTTGCAGACGACTCTCTGAAAGGCATTTACGAATCAGCAAAAGCGCATTTGCTAAAAATTGCAACCGGAAGAGTGGAAGATTACTAATAATATTAAAGGCGGAGTTTTCTATAAAGAAAAATTCCGCCTTATGTATACTATTTTAGAAATTAATTTGTTAACTTCGTATAACCAATCTACCAAAATTTGCTTTCCTATTTTTTCCAACTGTTGAACGGATGTTTGGAAAGCTCTGAATTGTAATACCTTGGATCGCCGGTTACTTCCTCGCCCAAAAACGATGGAATATCAAATTGTTGACTTTCGTTAGGCAATTCAATTTCAGCGAGCAAAAGACCTTCGTTAGCTCCGTAAAACTCGTCAATCTCAATTACAAGATTTCCGTGATTTACAATATACCTTGTTTTTTCGATTGCACCCGGCTCACAAATTCTAAGCATCTCGTTTGCCTCACTTGCCGGTATTTCATACTCCCACTCATTTCTGGTGATATCAGTATTTTGAATCGAACTTTTTATTGTAACATAACCCTTGTCACCTTTTATTCTGATTCTTACAGATTTTTCCGGTGAAGAATACAAGTAACCTTGTACAATATAAGTACTACATGTTGCAAGATGTTTAAACTCGCCTATCACCAGAAATTTTCTTTCAATTTCGTAAGCCATTTTTTTGAGTATACTTGTTATTATTCGTTGTTTTTTTTTAAACTCTAATGCCAATTACAATGATATCATCCAACTGAGTATAAGTTTCGCCAATCCAAGTTTCGTGAGTATCCTGCACGATTCTTTCCTGACGTTTCATCGAGTAAGAATTCATATCAAGAAGCATCTTTTCAAAATTCTTAGTAAGGAACTTTCTGCCGTTTTCACCGCCGAACTGGTCGATATATCCGTCAGAAGTAAGATAAAAACTATCGCCTTTTCTCAATTGATAAGAGGTTTGCGAGAATTTCTCTTTCTCTCTTACAAAGACACCAATCGGCATCGGGTCAGCAGGCATAACTGTAAGTTTCAAATAACCGCCGATACTCTCACGCAAAAATTCAGGTTTTGCAAGATTTTCCTTCGCCTTATCCTCTTCATTATGAGAAAAACGCTGTACAAGAAAACCGTTGTTGTTAGCACCTGAAAATGTTAACACGTTGGTTTTGAGATTAAATTTCACAAACGACAAGTCCATACCGTCTTTTTGTGATGAATTTATAGAATCTTGGTGCAAAGCTTTTTTAACTTCCTTACGAAGATTAGTTAAAATCTCAGCAGGTTCCAAAACATTTCGTTCAGTTACAATTTTGTTGAAAAGCGAAACTCCCAACATACTCATAAATGCGCCCGGAACGCCGTGACCTGTACAATCGGCAGCTACGATATAAACATAATTTTCGTTGTCACTGTAAAACCAATAATAGTCGCCGCTGACAATATCTCTCGGACGGAAAAACAAGAAATAATCGAAATTAAACGCAGACAAAAATGTAGGCGACGGACAAACCGCAGTCTGAATACGTTTAGCGTAAACAATTGAATCAGTGATAGATTTATTGGCTTTTTCGATAATTTCCTTCTGTCTTGAAAGTTCGTTGTTGATTGTCATAATCTCGTTGTTGGCAAGCATGAGGTTTTCCTTCTGAACCGTAATTTCCTCATTTTTCATCACAAGATCGGCATTCTGCATTTCAATCTTGTTTTGCTGCTCTTTCAACTGCTTGTTCTTCTTTCTCATCAAGATGAACACGATTATAAAGAATATCAACATCGCCAACGCCATGAAAATGATAAGCTGCATTTGTCTTGCAGTTTTCTGTTGGTTGGCAATTGTCATTTCCTGATTTTTCTTCTGTTGTTCGAGAAGTTCAATTTCGTTTTGACGCTCTTTTTCCTCAGCCTCTTTTCTTGCAAGTTCCAACTCGTCATTTTTACGTTGCTGCTGAAGTTGCTGAATTTCATTTTCACGTTTCAAGGCTTCTTGCTGTTGACGAGCCAAAGCAAGTGACTGCTCGATACGTTTTTTCTCCATCTCTTGGATTTCATAATTCTTGTTCAACAATTCAATCTCCTTCTGACGAGCTTCCGCCAAAAGTTGCAACTGTTTGTTGGACAATTCAGAAATCTCTTCATCTACAAGACTTTGTTGAAATTTTTTCTCGGCATCAGTCAACTCTTTCAAATCCTGTGCGCGATCGCGATCTAACAACTGCTGCCTAACCTGAGCCGAATCTCTAAGAGAAAGATACTTCTTATAATACTCAGTAGCTTTCTTGTCCTCGCCTTTAGCTTCAAGAATTTTGTTGTAAGTCTGATAAACAGCTTTACGAAGTTCACCATCATCATCACCACCCTCAGCAGCTACTTTTTCGGCATCTTCCACAGCACTAATTGCATAAAACTCAGCATTATGCAAATCTTGATCTTTATAATAAATCAATGCAATAATATTATTAACTGTAGCTGCATCATAAATTTGATTGTATCTTTGACGCAAATCAGCTGCTTTCTGAAGGTTTGCGATTGCCTGCTCATTGTCATTCATATTTTGATAACACAAACCAAGACTCGTATAAGTGCCGGCATTGAGTTTTTCATCGTTTGATACTGAATTATCCGAAGCCAACAATTGTTTGTAATATTTTACAGCCTTGTCATATTTATGAATGCAAACATAACAATATGCTACATTGTTTAACGCATTAAGCGACTCTTTGATATTGTTATGTTGTGTACAAAGATTATAAAGTTCATAATTTGACTTGTAAACCTTATCATAATCTTTTTCTTTTTGATAAACCTCATTCAAACGTTGGTAAACCATTTTAGTATTTTGCCAATCGTTTCTCTCTTTGTATTTTTCAAGCAGATACTCGTAATACTTAACAGCCTCGGCATTATTACCAAGCATTGATTCACAAGTAGCAAGATATCTGGAATTTTCTATAATTTTATCATCTTTTTGTAAATTTTTATAAACTGCAAGAGCCTCATTGAAACTTTCAGAAGCTCTTTGATAATGTTGACGGTAGAAATAAACCAAACCGATTTGAGTAACAATATCGGCGTCGGTTTCTTTATCCGGATTTTTTTCAAGCACTTTTCGTGCGGAAAGATAACTTTCGATAGATTTGATAGGTTCGTCAACAGTAATATAAACTTGTCCCAACAAAAGATAATCGCTCAACAACACAGAATAATCTTTGCTGTTTTTAGCCAAGGTAACAGATTTTTGTGCTGCTTCTATAAGCTTTTGATATGTAGCACCTTGTTGCAATGGAGATTGCGTTCTTACCAACAATTGATACTTGTTGGCAAGCTCAAGGTACAAGCCTGACAATTTTCTGGTGTCGGTTTCTTTTGATATCAAATTCAACAAACTATCTCGTTCACGAACAATTTTCGCATTCGTCTGAGCGAATGAACTCAGGCTTGCTACAACCATTGTGAATATCAAAAGCGAAATTTTTATATAGTTAAATAGTCTCAGCATTTTTAGAGAATAGTATACGTTTGTTCTTTTACAAATTAAGTTCCATTTTTTTGTTTTTCCTCAAATTCTCTAATTATTTTTCAAAAAACTCTAAAAACCATAAGTCACACCAACCGTAAATGTCCTCAACATCTGCGGATTATAGGGCAAATCAATATCCATTTCAAATGAGTCCATTCCGCCGTAAAGATTATTCGTTACGTTTTGTACTTTGAACAAAGCGGAAACTTTCTTGGCAAGTTTGGCACTAAGTACCACATCCAAAGTATAATAACTCGGACTCCAGAAATATATATTATCTACACCTTGATAATATTTTCTCGCAAATTTGCTGCAATAAATATTATCTAATCTCATGTGCATGATTTTCCAAAAATCGAAGTCAACAGATACTTGTGCCATTGTTTTCGGTACTCCACGTACGAAATTTTCTTTGAAATACTCTTCTTCAATAGCATCATTATTTGACAAGTATTCGTAACCTTTTGATAATGTAACAGCCGCTGAAAAATTCAAACGCATCGGCTTGTAAACATCTTTCATTACACCAATAAACTGCAAACCATAAAGTTTGGTTTTAGCATTCTCTTTGTTGGTGAAAGCACGAGTAAACACACGGTCTTTCTTAGAGTTTGTCCAATCGGAAACGCCCACCGGAGTATATCCGTCAACAAGAACTCCCGCCGCGTATGCAGAAGTAAGCGGCACCCAATCTCGAACCAACGGATCTTTTACGGTATTGGTATATCCGACAATTTCAGCATAATTGGTCTTGTTGAAATAGTAACGCAAACCAACCTCGGTAGACGACACATGCTCCGGTTTCAACTCTTTTACAGACGGAATATGGTGATAAGCCACGTATGTTTTTCCACCCAAAGTCATCGGAATCGCTACTGTATAATATTCTTGATTTCCTGACGGCGACTTATATGCGTAACCTTGTGAAGCTCTGAATGTAAGCTTTTTGGTAACTTTCCAAAGTGCAGCAATACGCGGATTAAACGAACCGCCCCAACGTGAATTGTAATCGTATCTAAGTCCGCCGGTAAATGATACCGAACCTATTGAATAATCTGCCTGCAAATATGTTCCGGTCTGCCAAAATCTATACGGATAGATACCAAACTGTCCCAAAATAGTATCATTACTATTAAGTGTTCTACCAAAAATTTTGTAAGAATCATAATCTACTTTGTGCTCATTATCAGTAGTTTTCGGCAAAACGCCTGAATATTGGTAAGAAAAACCGCCATTCAAGAAAAACTTATCTGAACCTTTCCAACTGATATTTTCTTCAAAACCGAGGTCATCACTTGCGCCCCAATAATAAAGATACTCAGGATTCCAGTTAACACTGCGGCAAGAATTTTTGTCCACTCTATAATTAATAAAGTGTAATATCGTATTTGACGAAAAATTGTTCTTTGTAAAATCAGTTGACAAAACATAACGCTGAACGTACTCGCCTGACAACGCATGATTGTCTTCATAATTATAAGTGAAAGGACTATTACCGTGATTAGTATAATCCATACGATGCAAAAGATTGTAAGAAAATGAAAAAATTCCATATTTCAATTCAAAACCGAGTTGAGATCCCGATTGAGGTCTGTCGCACATCGCAGGTTTGTAAAATCCGTCGTTCATAGATCCGTCATGAACATCGTTACCTTCATAATTTATAAAGTAATACATCATGTCAGAAAAGAAACTGCTGTATTTTGCAAAAGCCTCAGGAGTTACCATACTCGGCGAAATTTTATAAGTATTACCGTCGGAAGCATTCATTTCTACATAATCACTCGTCTGAAAAATATAGTTCCAACGATTGTAAATACTGTAAGTTTCGTCCGGAAGATTCATTTTGTCAACATCAAGATTAGAACCGTAGAAACTCAATTGGGCAACGTGCTTTCCGTGACCGATTTTTGTACCGGTATTAAAATTAACGTACCTTTTGCCGCCGGTTCCCACCATCAAATCAGCAGAAGAAAAATCCTTCTGTTCCGGTGTCATCGTAACAATATTTATAACACCACCGCACGCATCGTTACCGTAAGACGCCGATGCCGGACCGTAAATAATTTCAATCCACTTTGCCTGACGAATCGGAAGATTAGCGCCCAAAGCCATGCCGGTCATACCGGAAGCCTTGATATCCACATCGTTAACAAGAATCTTAGTATAAATATTACCGGTCATACCTCGCTGAATAAAACCCTCACCCAACTCATAGTTAGCAGGCTGCGAAACGCGGATTCCCGGTACATTTTTTAATACATCACAAAGTGTAATATATCCGTGATTAATGATTTCATCGTGAGATATGATGTAAAGAGTAACAGGCAATTCATCAGCACTTTTCATGGAACGCGCTGCACGAATCACTTGTTTTTTTTCAGTCTGATCTTCAATAATATTGGCAGAACCCAAGATGTCACGCTCAATAATTTGATCGAAATCGTCATATTGCGCCTTTGCTGAAAAAGCCGCAACTATCAGAAATACAAACAAATATAATTTCTTCATACTTTCGATTCTTTGGTCTTATAATTAACATGTAAAGAAAATCAATTTTTTGGAATTAACCAAATTGATTTTAACATTTTTTCAAACTATTTTCAAGTAAGCATTCTAAAATACTTGATTATTGAATCTAATTTTTTCCATAACATTTTTCTGAAAAATATTTGGCTTATTTTTTGCAAATTTCTTGTAAATTGTTCAAAAATATTATACCTTTGGTTTTGAAATTTTTTTTGAATTTATGAGCACTTCAATTATTGCAATAAGCAACCACAAAGGCGGTGTTGGAAAAACAACATCCGTTGTAAATATAGGTGCAGGTTTAGCGCTGATCGGATACAAAGTCCTTCTTATTGACATGGATCCTCAGGCAAACTTGACACAAAGTTATGGTATCACAAAAGCAAAAGTATCTGTTTATGAGGTACTTAAAGGCGAAGCAGAAGTAGAGACCGTGGAAATTTTCGAAAATCTCGAAATTCTTCCGTCAACTCTCGACCTTTCCGGCGCCGAAATGGAACTTATAAACGAAGCCGGAAGAGAGTACATCCTTTCGGAAGCTATTGCTTCGATTGTTGATAAATACGACTATGTATTCATTGATTGCCCGCCATCGTTGGGATTGTTGACAATCAATGCGTTGACAGCGGCAACAGAAGTTTATATCCCGTTGCAAGCCCATTACCTCGCCATCAAAGGTCTTACCAAGATTATCGAGGTAATCGGAAAAGTAAAAAAACGTCTCAACAAGAAAATTGAAATTACAGGCGTGTTTGTTACACAATTTGACAAACGTAAAGTTCTTCACCGAGATGTTGTGGATACAATTTACACATATTTTCAGGAGAAACTCTTTAATACAAAAATTCGTGAAAACATCGCACTTGCCGAAGCTCCAAGCCAAGGTTACGATATTTTCCATTATGATCCCGAAAGCAAAGGCGCAGAGGATTATAAAAAACTCTGTAAAGAAATCATTGAACGTCACATGTCGGAAGACGACGACGAAAACAATGATAATAAGGAAGTTAACAAAGATAACGAATAAAAAACTGATTTGCTATGGCTAAGAAAAATTTCAAAGGCGGTCTCGACAGTCTGATTGAGAAATCATTGGGAATGAGAAAGTCTGCCCTAAAAAAAGGCGAATTCAAAGGCAATCCTATCGACCTTGTGCCGTCTGACGATTCTGACGAAAAAAACTCTCAGAAAAAGGACTCAAAGGATAAAACCGAGAATAATATAACAGACAAGCCGGCAAAATCGGATAAAAATAACAAATCCGGCAAAAAACAAAATCAACCCAAGCCGGACAAGAATCAAGATTCTGAAAATCAAAAAGTTGAAAAAGAACAACAAGTTACTGAAAATGAAGTTGTAAAAGAAGAAAACAATATTCAGGAAGTTTCAACACAAGAAACTGATACTGAAGAAAATACCGAAATTTCAGAAACCGAAAACGTTGATTCTCAGAAAGAGGATAAGATAACCGAAAAGCAAGAAAATCCTGAAAATCAAGAGGATGCTACAGAAATTCAAGAAGATGACACCGAAAAAATCGCATACTTGAAAAATGTAATTCAAGATTTAAGACACGAACTTTTCTTGTGGCGAACCGGTAAAATTACGGAACAAACTTTCAACCACACTCTCCACGAACACGGTTTGAAATACAATCCTGATAATAACGAAATAGAGGAAATTTAAAATTAAATTTCCTCTATTTTTTTGCAGTATTATAAAATCAACTTCTCTCCTAACCTACCGGATGCTCATCGTCAGAGTCCTCATTTTCAACTACTTCCTTCTTCACAAAAGCATCTTCTTGATGAACTTCGCCGGATGGTTCGCCATCAGGTTCCGATTCTGAAACAACTTCGGTTTCAAATGTATCTTTGGAAGAATTATCACCGTAAATTTTTATAACTTTCGGTTCTGAAGTATCTGATTCTGAGGTTAATGTAACGGTAGAAACAATATCCTCTTCTTCGTCATCAAGCGAGATATTTGCACCCATCGCCATATCAATATCATCGGAATCAATATCGTCAGGCTCAGCACTTTCCGACGAAAAATCATCAGAATTGTCTGCTTCATCGTTTTCTATCAACTGATCTTTTTCTTCTACAGTTTCACCGTTCATATTAAAAATTGTGGCAGATTTTGGAGTTTCTTCTTCGGATTCTTCCAACTCGTCGTTGCCGTCTTGCTCGTCGGGATTGAAACCCGGAACTTCTTCATCATTAGATTCAGAACCAGTTGATTCTTCGACAGTTTCGGTTGTGGTAGTAGTTGTTTCAGTTGTTGTAGTTTCAGTAGTGGTTGTTGTAACAACTGTTGTTTCTTCTGTTGATTCTTCTGTTGATTCTTCTGTTTTTTCCGGCTCGGAATTTTCTACTGATTCTGTTTTCTGCTCCTCGGAATTATTGTCATAAAACTGAGTAAGCAATTCAGTATCAACATCATCAGGTTCTGCCTCCGGTTCATTTTCTGTTGGCTCTGTGACTTCTTTATCCGTAGTTTTTTGAAGTTCAGCAACTTGTGCATCAAAACTATCGTGACCATCGTCTACAACAACTGTTTCAATTGTTGTTGTAGTTGTTGTAACTGTCTCAGTTGCCGGATCTTCCACAACTTGTGTCACTGTTTTTACAACTTTTTCTACTTGTTCGTCGTCATCATCATAATTTTCGGTTTCAGTTTTAACTTCGGATACCTCTGCGGGTTCAACCTCTGTTTCTGACACTGTATCTTTTTCAGTTTCAACCTCAGGTTCTGACTCTGCATCTTTTTCAGTTTCAACCTCAGGTTCTGACTCGGAAACTTCCAAATTAGCTACACCATCTGTTTTTGATTCTTCAACTGACTCTGTTTCAGGCTTATCGTTAACAGTGGTAGTTTCGGTAATTGTAGAAAATGTATCTCCCTGTTCGTTCAAAACTACGGTTTTGGTTTCTGTAACAACGGTAGTATTTCCGTCTGTATGAGTTTCAACCGTTACAGTTTCGTTCTCGTTAACAGGTTCATTTTCATCAGCTTCGTTAACTTCTACAACCAATTTGTCAGCCTTTGAAAGTGCATCAGATTCCGGGTCTGAAATTACAGTTTCAGTTGTAACTGTCTCTTCTACAACAGTTTCTACAACTTTTGCCGGCTCAAGTTCAAATGTAATTCTCTGAACATAATCATCAGCGTACATCTCAAACTGACTTGCCAAGGTCCAAACACGATACCATACTCGTAATATGATAAATAATTGTTGTACCAAAAACAAAAGTATCAATCCAAATGTAGAAATTGTAGCGATTTTTTCAAATGTTATTTTATAAAGTACAATTGTAAGTATCGGCAATACCAACAGCAATGCATAAAGGAAATATGTTTTGACAAAATTGTTGAAAACATATTTTGTAGCACGGCCAATCGCTTTGAAAACACGATGAGTTTCAGCCATTTCCATGTAAAATTTGGCATAATCTGAAATCATCAAAAGCAAAACAACGGCGCACAAAAATATAAACGCTGCTATTCCGTAAGCCCACATCAACGGACGCTCCGAAACTATTGTTCCAAAAAGTTTTATCAGAAAAGATGCAATCAAAAACAATACTCCGGCTGTAACTATCTGAGCGACAATCATCAAGATATCACATAACAAATATCTGAAGAAATTGACTCCCGCGCCTGAAAAAAATGTTGAAACTGTGTAATCTTCTTTGTTGAAGGTTCTTACGATACCTCCGACAAAAAATATCATTATCAACCAAAATACTACAAAGGTAAAAACCGACTGATTCAAAATAGAATCAAGATTCCATGCGTGAAATGTTGTCAACTCGCTGAATGTTGTATAATCGATGTTTTTTGAAAGAGCACTGTGTCCTGCCGCACTACCAAACGAGAAGAAGAACGGAAGTGCCAACGACAATCCCAACAACAAACTTATCGCAAATATCAAAAATATCATTTTTGGTCTGCGCAACGAGTTTTTGCAACCTCTGCAATATGCTTTTATTATATTCATAATATTCTTAGTTGATTAATTTTATGCAAAAAATGCTATTGACATGAAAATATTTTCGAGCCAAAACAAGAATTTTGACGCATATTTCCAAATCGGGTTAGATGAATTGTTTTCGTAACTTATCGAATTGTTTACCAAATCGATATCACAAGCAATTTTGTTTTCCGGGTCGATTTGTGCCGAAACTATGCTGCTGTTTTTGGTAAACGAAAATTCTTTGCAACGACCTTTGCCGTCCCATTTTACAAGTTCGGTTTCACCGTTTTTGAACTTTACTAATATTTCAACCGGCATTACCATTGTGCCCATGCGCTGAACGTAAACAAATGATTTTACGACAGTTGAATCGTTTTCTTCACCCAAAATTTTCTCCAATCCGGAATCAAACCAACCTTTTTCGGAACAGAAAACCACGTCGTTAACAATTTTTGTTAACTTGTAATCACAAACCTGGTCGGTCTTGAATGCACTATGGAAAAACCAATTGAGATTGTTTCCAAAAATCGGATCGTTGATTTCGGCTACTATTTGATTTATACAATTAAAGAAATCTTGACCGCAAGGATGTTTGAATTTCCATTTTTCATAATACATCTTCATTGCTCTGTTGAATTTTTCTTCACCGAGCAAACCTCTTATCGTAGCGAGCATTGTGGCAGTTTTTTGGTAAACCAACATCCCATAAGTGTGAGTCGGATATTTCCAAGAAAAATTGTCAATACATGCAATCGCCGGATTGTAACTTTGAGTATATTCCAAACGTGTTGATTCAAAGCTATTTACCTTGAAACCCATCAAATTGAAAAGCGATCCGTCAGAGTAATACGAATCCATAATCTGAGTTTCATAAAATTGTGTAAAACCTTCGTCAAGCCAAGCTTCTTCTGCCTCGTTGCTTGCCACGGTTGCCATAAAATAATTGTGTACAAACTCGTGAACCGTAACACTTTCCAAATCTTTGCACCCCAAACCTAAAATCTGGTCGGAAACATTTACCGTAATAAACATCGGATATTCCATGCCGGAAGCTCCCAACGCATAAAAAGGAACGTCAACTACAGTGATTTGAGAATACGGATATTCACCGACATTTTTGTACATATATTCCATTGCATGTTTCAAGGATTCGATATAACGGTCTGATTTTCCGGAATGTTCAGGCAAATACAGAAGTTTAATTGCCTTGGTCTGACCGCCGACTTCGTAAGAATCTTTGTAAGTTTTGAACCTCGGAGAAGCTGTCCACGCAAAATCCAAAACATCTTCGGCATGAAATTTCACGGTTTTGCGACCGCCGTCAACAGCGTTATAAGTTTCTACACCGGTAGCTCCCACAACATATTTATCGGGCAATGTAATCGAAACGTCATAAGTTCCGAAATCAGCGTAAAACTCTGAGTTATAATGAAATTCGTGACAATTCCAACCTGATTTTTTACGATTTCGCATTCCTGCCGGCTCGTAAACAGCAATTTTTGGAAACCACTGTCCGACAAGGTAAAAATCACCGCGTTCGTAACCTGTTCGCGAAATAATTTTCGGCAATTTGGAAAGAAATGAGATATTAAGTTTGATAACTCCGCCGGGATACAAAGGACGAGGCAATTTTACCGACATCACAGTCTGGTCTTTCCTGTTGCCGGTATCGGGTGATACATATTTTAAATCTTGCGTAAGTGGCTCACCGTCAAGTGTTACCATACGCAAAATATCGATATAACCCCACTCTGAAGAATCAAGATTGTTGCTAAGATTCCAACCGCATTCCCGCTCGCTTTCTTTGAAAAATGTACTTTCTGAATTTTTGAACGCATTTAAATAAGTATGAAACATCAACTCAGAAATTGTATCATTAGAAGTATTAATCCAAGTTAAGATTTCGTTACCCGTAATCATTTTAGCATCCGTGTTGAGTTCGGCATCAATTTTATACGACGCCACCTGCGCGGTTTTGTTAACTAAAAATGACTCTTGCGCCATCAAAACCAGCGAAAACGTTGATAATATTACAGATATTATGATTTTTCTCATATCTTTAAAATTGTCTATATTCTTAATTTCATAAAATAATTGTTTATACTATACAAAAATCGTACAATTCCAATTACTTTTTTAAACATTTATTCAAAAAGTAAAAATAATACGTTTTGACGATAATTCCAAAAATTTTTAAATCTCATAACTCAAGACAAATCCATATTGCAAATAATTTAAGCCATTTTTGCGCAAACCTTTTGCAATTGAAATGCCGGTAGTTATATTATTTGTCAACCTCAAAATATTGAAATCAACCAAAAAATTAAATCCTGCCGAAGCATATTTATAACGAGATTTAAACAACTCTGCATCAGCTACATCACCAAACAAAGTTGCTCTAAAACGCTTGATCCAAACCACCGACGGAATACCCATATCGGGATATCCGAGCGGAAAGGAATAATCAAAACTTAATTTTTTCATTTTTTGTACTCGCATCGATTCGTAACCGCGAACATCTGTAGAAGTAGTTGTGTACAAGTAAATTACATATTCGTTTTGATTTTGCGCCTGCAAAACGTAATTGCCTTTTACTGAGAAATAATTTTGGCGGAAAAATCCCGGCAACGTTACCGAAGCACCAAGATTAAGTAACTCTGCCTCAAGATTATGATTCAAATTTTTGCGATAACTTGCCGAAACCGCAAACGCCAACGGACTCATAAAATCACGATATGCCGATTTTCTGCTCCACGAATACGAAACCGAACCGCTCAACGCCGGAAAATTTCCGTTAGGCAAATCTTGATAACTTTGAACTCCTTTTAACTTCTCTGAAAGACTATACTGCAAAAATCCTGCTGAAATTGTCAAATTTTGAGAAAAATTGTATCTCGAAAAATTAAATGGTACATAAATCTGTGCATGATAGATATTTTCATTCCATTTTATTTTTTGAGGTGAAACAAAAAATCCGTTTTTCACCAAATATGTATCAGATTGTTCTCCAAGCGAGGCTGTAAATGAAATTTTCGGATAAAAACCTGAATATAAGACATTTAAATCCGTTCTGAAAATTTCTTTCTCGGAATAATAAGTTTCCGTGCCTTGTATCGACAAAGTTTGCAAAGTGTTCAGCGAACTTACTGTTGCCGAAACATAACCCGCACCTGCATTCGGCGACCAACCGTAAATTCTCACCGGATCACTAAAATTGCTGTAACGTTTTGATTTCAACTTAGTTGTGTCCGGAATTTTTGACGCAATAAAATCCAACGAACCCGCCGGCTCGTATTCCAACATCGATGCAAACAAATTTGTTCGTTTAGATTGCTGAATTTCAATCGGTTGAATATCTTTTATGATTGCAACATCATTTCCCAACGATGAAAAATCACCAAAAGTCAAAATCTTGCTGTCAGGAGATACACTCGGATACGAAGTTCCAAATTTTGAATTTGTTAACTGTTTAATTTCCAACGAATTGATGTCAACAGAAAAAATATTGTCGATGCCGGATTGGTCGCTAACATACAAAATTTCGTTTCCGCGGTTTGTCAACTGAAAAATATTATCAGATACGGGTTGTATCAAGGTTTTAACTTTTTGTAGATTAGCAGTTTCCACCATACACACGGAATTTTTGTTCTGATAATTTGACACGAAAGCAAATCCGGAATTTCCAACAGAAGTCAACGACCTGAAAAATTCGTTTCTACGACCGTTAAAAGTCGCCATTTTAATTGCTGTAAAACGATTATCACTGTAGCGTTGTAATTTGAGAATCACGATATTACATCTTCTATCTTCCGTAAATTCCACCACAGCCAAAGTATTGCCGTCACGAGAAATTGCCGGCGAAAAATATTTTTGTTTATTGGTGACTAAATATCGTTTTCCTGTACTAATATCGTAAACGGCAATATCGGAATAGTTGCGCATATTCCACCGAATATCAGGCACTTCGGAAGCATAAACAATGATTTTACCGTCAGTATCAAACGAAGATGCATCTGTATAATCCAACTTTTTTTCATTACCGTTGAAATCCAATGTTACAAATTGCGATGCTTTTGTCAACGAATTTTTGATACAAATTAATAAAGTGTCATTAATAAACCGCGGACAAAGATAATTTGTGTAATATCGTTTTTTGGTTTTGTTAACTTTTTGATAGTCAACAGCATGAATTGAATTTATACGGTCGGTATAAAAATTTTTCAAATCAGAATATGTTTCTCTGTAATGTTGACCTAAATGCCTGTCAGTAAAATGATTAAAAGCAGTTCCAAAAGCGAAAGGCCAAAATGAATACCAACTGCTACGGCGAATTGTATTAGTAAAAATGTCAGCACCGTATTTATTTCTCGCACTCGTAACCAACATATAACCAAGCGGATACTGATTCGGTAAATAATCACGGTAAGATCTCAAAAGGCTTTTGTCGTAAGAATACATCTTTTTGCCGGAACACAATGTTGCAGCAATAAGTTTTTCAAAATTTGCCGCCCGACCTCTGCCCTGACTTGACAAAACAGTTTCGGCATAAACTGCGTCGCCTTCGTAAAACCAAGTTGGAATTGAATACGCCATTCCGCCTTGACCCGGAGCTCCGAAAATACATGACGCTAGTTTCGTAAATCCGTGATTGATAGTTTTATACTGAATTATATGGCGATATTCGTGGATTGCCAACGACTGAAACCATTCTGTAGAACCCAAAGAGCAATCGTCCATCGGCTTGGAATACCATTCCATTCTGTACGGAAACAGTGATGCGTAACCGTTGGAAGTAACTGTAGATGTGGACATCAGCAACGGCACTTGCCGCGGTTTTGAATTTAATGTTGCCGTATCGCAATAGAAAACCTGTTGCGAGGATTCTGCGATTCTATAAGCATCGTATGCCAACCATTCAGGATAAATAATCTTGAATTGCGGCGTTTTCAAGACCTTCCAATCTGTAGAGAAAGGATTCTGAGCCACAACGTATTGCGACACAATAATCCCTATTATGAGATTCAAAAATTTACGCATAGATGTCAAAAAAAAATAATAATAAATAAAAAAGTCAACCGCCGAAAAAACAACGGAATACTTACAGCAAATTATTCTTCAATAAGATGGTTGTCTTGTATAAACAAAGTTCTGTGTTTCAGATTCTTGAAAGCGTTTTCATCGTGAGTAGCCACAATTACGGCCGCGCCTTCTTCAGCCAACGAAGCCAACAAACCCGCAATATGAGCAGCCGAAGCTTCGTCAAGATTTCCGGTAGGTTCGTCGGCAATTACAAGTCCGGGGTTGCAAACAATAGCTCTCGCCACCGCAACACTCTGACGCTCACCGCCCGAAAGCATGTGCGGAAACGTACCTGCCTTGCCCGGAATTCCTACTTTTTCCAAAATCTGTTGAATATATTCTTGTTTATCAACAGGAGTTTTGAAATCGAGCGAACTAATTACAAAATCGAGATTACCTTCTACAGTTTTGTTGTTGAAAAGTTGATAATCTTGAAAAACAATACCCATCTGACGCCTAAGTTTCGGCACTTTACGTTGCGGAATACCTTTGAGATCAAATCCCAAAACTTGCGCATCACCCGATTTAACAGGAAGATCGGCATAAAAAGTTTTGAACAACGTAGATTTTCCCGAACCGATTGGACCTTCGATAGTTACCAATTCGCCGGAAGAAACTGTAAGGCATACGTCAGACAAAATAATTTTGCCTGAACGTTCGATGTTCACATTAGAATAATTTACTATGTTTTTTTGCTGTCCCATGCTTGAATTTTTGAATGTGCAAAAGTAAGAAAAGGATTTATTATTTTCCAAAAAAATTTATCAAAACATCGAAATTTTTCATTTAATAAAAATTTTCAGATTTTTTTTTCTAAAAAGTTTGATTTAAACAATAAAAATTGTACTTTTGTAGCATAAGCGCACAAAGGGTTTCGATTTTGAAACAATCCTAAAAATCAACGAGATATTTTATGCGCTTGCACAATTAAAATAAAAAGATTTAATTTTAAATGGAAGAAAACAACATTAGTCAAGCACAAAAATTAGAAGCAGAAGAAAATTACAATGCAGAAAGCATACAAGTGCTTGAAGGATTGGAGGCTGTGCGCAAAAGACCAGCGATGTATATTGGCGATACCGGCGAGCGAGGCCTGCATCATCTTGTATATGAAGTAGTTGACAACTCAATCGACGAAGCTTTGGCTGGTTTTTGCAGCAAAATCGATGTTACAATCAACTGGGATGAATCTATTACTGTAAAAGATAACGGACGTGGTATTCCTACAGATTATCATGAAAAGGAAGGCAAATCCGCGTTGGAGGTTGTTTTAACAATTCTTCATGCCGGAGGAAAATTCAACAAAAATTCCTATAAGGTTTCCGGCGGTCTTCATGGCGTGGGTGTATCCTGCGTTAACGCTCTTTCTACATACTTCAAAGCCGTTATTCACAGAAACGGTAAAATTTTTCAACAAGAATATAGTATTGGAAAACCTACTACTGAGGTAGTTGTAGTTGGCGAAACCAGTATGGAAGATACCGGTACAGAAATTACTTTCAAACCGGATGACAGCATTTTTACATGTCATGTTTATCAATACGATATCCTCGCTGCAAGACTTAGAGAACTTGCTTTCTTGAACAAAGGCGTACATCTTGAGCTTCACGATATGAGACCTGACGAAAACGGTAACACCCGTCACGATGTTTTCTACTCAGAAAACGGTTTGAAGGATTTTATCGATTATTTGGAAGTTGCAAAAGATGAACTTAGCGATGTAATTTACCTTAACACAGAACGTAACGGTATTCCAATCGAGGTTGCAATGCAATACAACAACGGTTACCGCGAAAACGTTCACAGTTATGTTAACAATATTAATACTCACGAAGGCGGTACACACTTAACCGGTTTCCGTAGAGGTTTAACTTCTACACTTAAACAATACGCAGAAAATTCCGGCGCATTGGCAAAAGCTAAATTGGAAATCAACGGTGACGACTTCCGTGAGGGTCTTACAGCAATTATTTCTGTAAAAGTACAAGAACCGCTTTTTGAAGGTCAGACCAAAACAAAACTTGGTAACACCGAAGTAGCCGCAGCTGTATCTTCAGCCGTTTCCGAAGCTCTTACAAATTTCTTGGAAGAAAATCCTACAACTGCTAAGAATATGGTTAACAAAGTGTTGCTTGCTGCCAAAGCCAGAATTGCTGCCAACAACGCAAGAAAACTTGTACAACATCAAAGCAGCTTGAAAGGTGCCGGATTGCCGGGAAAACTTGCAGATTGCTCGTCACGCGACAACACAAAAACCGAGATTTTTATAGTCGAGGGAGATTCTGCGGGTGGTACAGCAAAACAAGGCCGCGACCGTATGTATCAAGCAATTTTGCCGTTGAGAGGTAAAATTCTTAACGTAGAAAAAGCTGTTCAGTACAAAGCACTTGACAACGATGAAATCAAAAATATCTACACCGCATTGGGTATTACAATCGGTACTGAGGACGACAGCCAAGCTGCAAACCTCAAAAATATTCGTTACGATAAGATTATCATCATGACCGATGCCGATGTGGACGGTGCCCACATCCAAACTCTTGCAATGACACTATTCTTCAGATACATGAAAGAAGTAATAGAACAAGGTCATTTATATTTAGCAAATCCGCCGCTCTATTTAGTAAAACACGGCAAACAACAAAGATATTGTTGGACCGAAGATCAGCGAAAACAAGCTATCAATGACTTAGGCAACGGTCAGGAAGAAAGTTGTACAGTACAGCGATACAAAGGTTTGGGTGAAATGAACGCCGAACAACTTTGGGAAACTACAATGAATCCTGAAACAAGAACTTTGAAACTTGTAACGATAGAAAATGCGGCAGAAGCCGACAGAACTTTTGCGATGCTGATGGGCGACGATGTTCCTCCGCGCAGAGACTTCATCGAATCCAATGCAGTATATGCTAACATCGATGCATAAAGTAAAATAAAATACATTTTTTTCATAAAGCCTGCGCGTTAATCTTTTTTTGATTTTCGTACAGGCTTTTTTATTTAACAAAAATTTGCAAGATGATACAAGAAAAATTAGAATCATATTTATCTACTTTGGGAGATACTGAAAAAGAAGCACTTGCAAAAACTATAAAAATAGTGGAAGAAGCCGGTGCTACCGAGTCGGATTTTGCCGACGAACTGATAAAAATCGCCTCCGATGAAATGAATGTGGATGTGATAACGATGTCTTGCATAATAGTTTACGCTTATTTAAGCAAAGAAAAAATCGCTGAACTCACAGAATCAGGCAATCTCGGAAAAGAAGAAGCCGACATTCTGAGCGGCGTTTTGAAAATACCTGAATTCAACGACGAAAAACTGAAACAGCAAAACGAAAACCACATCAAACTCCTTGTTACCTTGTCCGGCGATGTAAGAGCAATCATTATTCTTCTCGCAGAACACTTATTGAAAATCAGGCACTTAAAAGATAAAAACGATCCGGAAAGCTACAAAAACGCCACCGAAGTTCAATATCTATACAGCCCGATTGCTCACAGAATCGGTTTGTACAAGATAAAAACCGAAATGGAAGAAGTATGTCTGAAATTTTTTGACTACGAAACTTACCGCTCAATTGCCGACAAACTTCAAATCAAAAAAGCAGAAAGAGACCAATATATAAAAGCATTTATCGATCCGCTGAAAAAGAAATTTGAAAAATCAGGACTGAAAGTCAGCATAAAAGGCCGTCCGAAATCCATTTCCTCAATCCGTCAAAAAATGAGAAAACAAAATATTGACGTTGACGGAATTTATGATCTTTTTGCAATCCGCGTGATAATCGATTCAACACCGGAAAACGAAAAATCAGATTGTTGGAAAGCTTATTCGCTGATTACTGAAGAATACAAACCGAATCCTTATCGACTTCGTGACTGGATAAGTGTACCAAAATCAAGCGGTTACGAATCACTTCATACCACAGTAATCGGTCCGGCCGGACGTTGGGTAGAAGTACAAATCCGTACCGTAAGAATGGACGAAATTGCGGAAAAAGGTTTGGCAGCTCACTGGAAATACAAAAACGGAACCGACGGTCAACAAGGCGGAAACATCTTCTCTAAAATAAGGGAAGCAATCGAAAATCCTGACACGTCAAAAAATATTACTGCCGAAAAAAAAGCTCTGTATTCCAACGAGATATACATCTTTACGCCCAACGGTGACTTGATAAAAATGCACGAAGGCGATACCGTTTTGGATTTTGCATTTGCAATACATTCCGAAATTGGAAGCAAATGTACAGGAGCACATGTCAACAACAAATTTGTATCAATTAAACAAAAATTACAAAACGGTGACACTGTAAAAATTCTGACAGCAAACAATCAAAAGCCTGCTGCTGAATGGATTAAGATTGCAAACAATCCAAAAACAAAACTGAGAATCCGCCGTGTAATTGATGCCAACAACAACCGGTTGGCTGAAATAGGTAAAGAAATTGTCCGCCAAAAAATCACGCAATTCGGATTTACTTATGATGAAGGCGCGGTTCACAAAATTGCGAAATATTTTGGTTATGACAGAAATGTTGATATGTACCAAAAATTTGGCGAAGGTACAATCGACGTTCACAAAATAAAAAATGCGCTTACCGAAGAGCCGGAATCAATAGCGCAAATGCCCGAAAATAAAAATTATCGCGAGGCTACCACTGAAAAAGGTACTGATTATCTGATAATTGACAATCTCGATACATTGGGCTACACATTTGCAAAATGCTGTAAACCACTGCCGGGCGACAAAATTTTTGCATTTGTAACAGCCGATAATGGTACAAAAATTCACCGTTACGACTGTCCTAACGCAAAAAATATTTTAACAAGATTTCCGTACCGCGTAATCAACGCCATTTGGAAAAAAGATGCATCCAAAGATGTTGTAAACGGAACAATAAAACTTTTCGGAAACTATGATCCGGGCATAAGTATCGCTATCAACAATGTGATTGTCAACGAATTTCATGTTCACATGAGATCATTCAGCATCACGGAAGAACCGGGCGGGAAATTCTCGGCAACACTTTCGGTAAACCTCTTGGGCGAAAACCAATTGGAAGGTCTGAAAGAAAGATTCAAACGCGTAAAAAATATCGAAAAAGTTTTATAATATGACAAGCAAGAGACTAATATTCAGCTTATTGCTGGTATGCGGAATTACAAACATGAATTTTGCTCAAACCAGGGATTTCTCAAAATACGAACACAAACATCTGTTTTGCGAACCTTGGATTGGTAACAACGCGTTTCTTACTGATTATCTGAATAATATCGACTACAAAAATCAGGAAAAACCGATGTACTCAATTCCCGTAAAAATTTGGGTTTACGGTAGCAAAAACAATGCGCCAACAGAAAATGATATCAAGGAAACTATACAAAATCTGAACGAGTTAAACCAAGAAACCAAAACTTTGTTGACATATTACGTTACCGATATAAAATACATCCGAAGAAAACGTTTTGAAGAATTTGGTTTTTACTGGAACATGCCTTGGCAATCGATATTCAGAAACGACAGAAATGTGCTGAATATCAGTCTTGTAAATCGTCTAAAAAAACCGGGTAAAAAGAACAGAAATTTAGATTACACGGGCGTATGTTTCAGTCCGAACCAACATGTAACAATAGCTGTAAGAAACGACAAATCGGTTGTAACTCACGAAGTTGGACATGCTTTCGGACTGAAACATCCGCATCACAATTACACCAAAGGCAAACACAACCAAGAAAGTGTAGATCGTGACAAATTCAGAGGAGGAATTTTCAAACGCGGACGCAATTGCGAAATCAATGGCGACGGTTTGTATGATACTGAAGCTCAACCGATTCTAACAAAATATACCGACAAAAATTGCAATTACACTGCTGAGGACAAAACCGATAAATGGGGCGTGAAATATCATCCGCAACTCGATAATATCATGTCGTATACTACCGGGAAACAGTGCAGAAGAGCATTTACTGACATGCAAATTGCAGTTATGCTTTACAAAGTGTCACAAATGAAATTCGCCGACAAATTCAAATTAAATTTCAACCCGGAAAACCTGAATATCGGTTCGCTGCCCGACAAATACGAATACGATTTATTTAACAGTCCGGATTGCGCTACCACGCTGAAAGACAAAGTATGTCAGGAACACACTCTGCATCAAGGAATTAACAAAAAAGGCAAGGTTGATAATTTCGATATTGATTCTTTCAAATTTACAGTTGGAAAAAATGTCAACAAAGAAAAATCCAAAATAATAATTTCAAACGGCAAATACGCCAACAAGGATTTGAAAATATTAGTAATGGCTGATACAACAACGGTAAAAGAATTTACCAAAAAAGCCGAGGATGAAAATTTTGAAATTTCATTAAAAGATTTCAAAAACGGAACTTATTATTTGGTTATCAGTGAAAGAGTTACAGAAATTAGCAATAACGTAACATCATACAATATCATGTTAGATTTGGATTATTTCAAGTTATAACAAAAAATTTTACTAACTTTGCAATACAAAAACGAACTTTTTATCACAAAAGAACAATTATATGGCATCAAGTTTAAAGAATTTGTCAGACTTTGGCAACGTGGAAATTCCAAACGGCAGCGATATGAAAATCGGAATCGCTGTAGCTCAGTGGAATAAAGAAATTACAGACGCCCTTCTTCAAGGTGCGAAAAATACTCTTCTGAAACACAATGTAAAAGAAGATAACATCGTAACAATCAGTGTACCGGGTACATTTGAACTTACTTTGGGTGCACAAAACTTGTTGGAATACACTGATGTAGATGCGGTAATCGTACTTGGCTGCGTAATTCAGGGCGATACTCGTCACTTCGATTTTATTTGCAACAGTGTAACTCAAGGCGTTACAGAACTCAATGTAAAATACAATCAACCGGTAATTTTCGGAGTTTTAACAGTGAATACACTCGAACAAGCTCAAGAACGTTGCGGCGGAAAACTTGGCAACAAAGGCGACGAAGCTGCTGTAACTGCAATTCAAATGGTTGCAATGCAAAACCGATTGAGAGACAATTACTTGAGCAATTATCCGGTAGAATAAAAATTCGTAAAAAATACTATATCAAAAAAGTGTGTTTGAAATTTTCAGGCACACTTTTTTTGTAAAAATACTATTCTTAATTTACCGGTACAGGATGGATGTCATCGCCTTCGGAACTTGCGATAATCGTTGTAGCACAGATATTTGCCCAAGTATCAAGACCGGAACTAATCATGCCGAAAAACACATCGCAAAAAACTATAATGCCGATGCCCTCAATCGGGATTCCCATACGCTCCAAAACCGGAAGAAGCAACACTTTGAGTTTCAGAGGAATAGTATTTGTTGCAATCGAAATAAATATTACAG
Source organism: Bacteroidales bacterium (assembly GCA_017541145.1). Lineage (GTDB taxonomy): Bacteria > Bacteroidota > Bacteroidia > Bacteroidales > UBA3824 > UBA3824. The sequence goes on from JAFXZT010000137.1 coordinate 25,392, forward strand.
AAAAAATCAAAATAGACTGCTCAACTATCGAAAGATTAATTCCGTAAGCCTGAGCAATGAACATCGCCGCAATGCAAAGATAAAGCGAAGTACCGTTGAAACTTAGAATCGAAATCATCGGGACTGAAAAATCCGCGATTTTGGGCGAAACATTTATTTCTGATTTCATTTTGTTGGTAATCAACGGAATAGCCAATGTTGACGATGAAAATCCCATTGAAGTAAAAATCACGCTCGAAAATGTTTTCAACAATTGGAAAGGTCCGACTTTTGTCCAGATTTTCAAAATTAAAGGCAACCAAACAAAAGAATGCAGGAAAAATCCGATGGAAAGCGCAATTATAAACGGTACAACTTTGTTGAACTTATCAAAAATAGAATCATCTGACGCTAAACCACATACCAAACAAAAAATTCCGACAGGAGCCAATGCGCCAACAAAATCTGTAACTTTTTGCATCAACTCGCTCATCGATGTAAAAAAGTTGGAAAGATAAACTCTGGATTTGTCGCTACACCTTACAATAAAAAATCCTAACATACAGGAAATCAGAAACAACGGGAACAAATTGTTGTCACAGATATCAGCGAAAATATTTTGCGGTATCATAGAAAACAAAAAGTCACCGAAATTTATCGGCGATTCCAAATGAACGCCTTCCATGGTTTCGATTACGATTACAGAATTTTGAAAAATAATATTTGAAATAATCAAACCGGTAATTACAGCAATCATTTCAAATGCAACAAACCATGTTAAGTTCTTGAGAGCCAATCTCCCGAAAAATCCCGATGAACTTTGCATACTAAATGCCGACATGACTCCGAAAAATAAATACGGAACCAAAATCAACGACAACAATCTGATATACAGATGAGTAACTTCACCGGCAAGAATTGCCAAAGCCGGTACAAAGTATGACAATAGCAATGCCAAAACCACGGCTAAAACGATTTGCCATGAAAGAGGAATTTTCAGAGATTTCATCGTTTGTTTCTTAGTTTATTTTTGGATTTAGAAAAAATTGAAAAAAAGTTGCAAGCACCGCAGCGGATACCTGCAACTTTTCAGCATACAAAATTACAAAAATTTTGCGATAATTAGTCTTCTTTGAACAAAAGTTTGTCTCCGGTGTGTTTTACAACTTCATCACACCATTCTTGACCGTAGCCATCGTTTCCAACTTTCGGAATACCAGCGCCTTGACCGTTATCAAGCACTTTGAGATTGTCGTCAGTAGGCTTGTTGTTGCCGTCCATAAATTTCATGAAAAGTTTTGTAAAAAGCTCTTTGCGAGATTTTACTAAATCGGATGCGGTAGTGCAACTAAAATCTGTTAAATATTTAATTGCCTCAGCCTTAGACTTTTTCTCAACCGCTTTGTCGATTTGATCCACCTTGGCGATGAAATCATTTTCCTGCTGTTGCTGAATTTTTTCGATAATCGGATGCACCTTATTATAACGTGAATATGCGTAATTGGAAATCAAATTGTTGATCCAAAAAGATGAATTATCCGACCATTCAATCATCGAACCGTTGCTCTCTGAATATTCCTCAGGAATGCGGGTAATTGACGAATAAAACGGCGCAAATACTGTATTTGCAGCATCATCGGTAGCAAACCAAAATACTCCGCCGTAATAATCAGGCAACCAATCTCTCATTTGCGAAACAAATACCCAACCTGTTTGCTGAGTAGCCGTAACTCGCTCATTGAAATAGGTTTGGCCGTTGGATTTCCATGTTAAAGGGCGCATTCTGTAAGGACATTGAAACGGACCTGCACCGTAATCTTTCGCCATATCCAACTCAGTACCTTCCAAATGGTTGCGCATTTCATTCATAAGTCCGTGAGTAGTAACGAAATATTGAGGTTTAATCCAAAGCGGCATTCTGTTTTTTGGGAAATTATCTTTGGTTTGACAACCGCCGTCGTATGATTTGTTGCGTTTAATATCACCTTTTGCATATTCCCAATAAGCAGTGTTTTTGCCGAAACCGTTCGGATCTGCACTATTGAAAAATGCCCAAACTCTAATTTCACAAAAACGTGCACCTTCAAAATTTACAGGATTGTAAACGTCAGAAAAACTGAAATCTTTTACTGAACCTTTGTACAAATCGTGTTTTATGGCGAACTCTACAACGTCATAAGAGTTGAATGTCTGAGCTTTAGAATCATCAAACTTGTTGACTTTCTGATAATCGAAAGTTGTAATTCTCGCTTGATTGGCATGAGCACAGATATATCCGTCAGGAACTCTACGTGCTACCCAAACCATACCTTTCTCAAAATTACCTTTACCGATTACTTCCATAATCCAAACTTCGTTTTTGTCAGCAATCGAGAAAGATTCGCCTTCGCTTGCATAACCGTAATTTTCAGCAAGTTCCGCCATAATTTTTATAGCTTCACGAGCGTTTTTTGAACGTTGCAAGGCAATATAAATCATACTACCGTAATCTATAATTGCGCCGTCCTGCTTTTGAAGTATTTCCAAACCGCCGTAAGTGGTTTCCGCAATTGTTACTTGATTTTCGTTCATATTGCCCACAACATTGTATGTATGAGCAGCTTCCGGAATTTGCCCCATAAATTTTCCGGTATCCCAATCATAAACATCCCGCATAGAACCGGCAGGATGATTAGCCGCAGGATAATAATAAAGGCAACCGTAAAGTGCATGAGAATCAGCTGCATACGAAATCAAATTTCCACAACCTCCGGAAACTGATTTTGTTACAAGAAAATTTGTACAAGCAATAGCCGAATCTACAGCCAGAGCAAGTGTCAAAACAGTAAAAAATTTTTTCATCGCTTATTTTGAATTAAGTTTGCGCAAAGTTATACAAAAAATTATTTAAATGGTAAATTTCTGTATGTCAATTAAGTAAAAAACTGAAAAAATTAAAAAAAAATTTTTTTTCATTTTTTTTTTGGGGAAAAACAAAAAATTTGTAATTTTGGAACGGTTTTGGAATAGTAATAATTGAAAAACTTTTATTACTAACAATTAAATTTTATAAATAAAAATGAGAAGACATTACGCAACATTTTTGTTTATTGCGATGGTGCTTTTAGGCATCGCAGTAAGCTAATCGCCAATGAGTTAACAGCGATAGAAAATGGTTTCGGAATTAAGATTTTTTCGGAACAATGAGTTCAAAAAGAAACGCTAAAAAATAGAACTCGATAAATAGACTTTTTTTGAGACTTGCAAGATTTACAGAAAAAGGAAAATGAAATTAATCCCATTCGATGTCCTTATCCAAAGGATGGTCAAACAGATTGATTAGTTTCAATACTTTATCAGCATCGTTTTTGCAATTATTCTCACGATACGATGTTTCGAGATGCGTAAGCAATCTTAAAATAAACGTTTCGTTGCTACAAGGCTGATAAAATTGAGGCTGAGGTATAATTTCTTGCTGTTTCAAGAATCTGTCGATTTCTCCTTTCCCCAAAACAGTACCACTGTTGAAAGGATTGATGTAGAATGAAACACCGTTCTTGGAATCAACGTAAGCAAGGATAAAATTTTTCGGTAAATTGACACCAAAGATCGGCAATCCGTGTCCTCGGGCAAATAGTAAATATACTAAAGCCAATGAGACAGGATTGCCGATTTTTGTATCCAGAACATTTGAAATAAAACAATAGTCAGGATTGTAGAATTTGTCTTCTAAAGCGGCTTTGAATTTTATTTTAAAATAAAAGATGTAATTGAATATTTTTACACGTTCCAACGCTGAATAATTATCCAAATCATAACGAGGGAACTGTAACAAATTATCGTAAAATTTCTTTCTAAAATCCAATTCCGGCATGGAAAAATATCTGATACGCGATATTATCCACGAAATTTTGAACAAGTCGTCGGGCTTTTTTTTCCAATCTTCTATATCAGTGACAAGTTCTTGAAATTCCAATTGAGGAACAATATCCTGAATTCGATTCTGCATCAAATCGTTGGCATACGGAGCGAACAAAGCACTCTCAAGCAAAGGAATCATTTTGGAACCTTGACTCAAAATTTTTTCCTCCACTATTTTATAAACTGTTCTGTCAGGATCGTCCAACAGTCTGATAACAGCATCGAGTTCTGATTGTTTCATATTGTGTTACAATTACTTAGTTAAAATATCCACGATATCAGCAGTGAGATTCGGCATAGCGTTTCTGTAATCTTTTGCAAATTCGTGACAACGTCTGTTAGCAATTACGAGGCAAACTGTTACGGTATTATGTCCCAAAAGACGACCTAAACCGTTGATTGCCGATGATTCCATTTCGTAATTATTGATTTTCAAACCTTTGTATTCAAAAGTTTCGATTTTTTGATTGATATCAGCATCCACAATATCAAGTCTTACAACACGACCTTGCGGACCGTAAAAACCGGGAGCTGAAAGTGTAATACCTTTGCGATATTTGCTTAATTTTTCGAGCAATACCGGTGATGATTCTACAAAATAAGGATGCGCCAAAAGCGGACTGCGTTGTGTATGCTCTTGAAATTTCTTTTCTAACTCCAAGTCAGACACTTTGTTGCGGTCTTTGTAGAAATTCAGCAAACCGTCAAGTCCGCCTGCAATTGCTGTTACTACCGGAGTTCCTACAGGGATGTCGGCTTGTACAGAACCGCATGTTCCGATACGAACAAGATTAAGTGTTCGATGTTCGGTTTTAGGCAAACGAGTTTTGAGATCGATATTTGCCAGAGCGTCAAGTTCTGTAACTACAATATCAATATTATCGGTACCTATACCGGTGGAAATCACTGATATACGTTTACCATTTTTTGTACCGGTAATTGTTTTGAATTCTCGGTTTTGAATAGTAAAATCAATAGTATCAAAGTTTTTTGCTACTACATCGGTTCTGTTTTGATCGCCTACCAAAATGATATTATCAGCGATGTCTTCCGGGTTGAGGTGAAGGTGAAATATTGTACCGTCACCATTGAGTATCAATTCTGAATCTTCTATCGGTTTCATAATGTTTTTTTTAATTAAATAGTGTTAGACTAAATTAATTTCAAAGTTAATGATTTTTTTCTTAAAAATACAAGAAAAACGTAAAAAAATTGAAGCATTATTATTATAAGGAGTGTTGAGCTACGGGATTTACGTAAATCTCGTAAATAATGAAAATAAATTAGGTTGGTAATGAAATAATATATAGTTTTGCAGTGTAAAAAAATACAGAATAAAACATTCAAAAAACTATAATTTTTAAAACCATGTCTGATTTATCACAAAGAGAAGTCAATGACTTTATGGCAAAAGTAATTGCCAAAAACCCGGGCGAAAGCGAATTTCACCAGGCAGTAAAGGAAGTAGTAGAATCCCTTATGGATTTTATCGACGAAAATCCTAAATACAAAAAAGGTAAAATCCTCGAAAGAATGGTTGAACCTGAACGTGTAATTATTTTCCGCGTTCCATGGATTGATGACAAAGGCGAAATCCAAATCAACAGAGGTTTCCGTATCCAGATGAACAGCGCAATCGGACCTTACAAAGGCGGTTTGAGACTTCACCCGACAGTTAACCTCGGTATTTTGAAATTCTTGGCTTTTGAACAAGTATTCAAAAACTCTTTGACAACACTTCCTATGGGTGGTGCAAAAGGTGGTTCTGACTTTGATCCTAAAGGTAAATCAGACAACGAAGTAATGCGTTTCTGCCAAAGCTTCATGACTGAACTTTCTAAACATATCGGTCCTGATACCGACGTTCCAGCTGGTGATATAGGAGTTGGCGGTCGTGAAATTGGTTTCTTGTTCGGTCAATACAAGAGACTTCAGAACGAATACACCGGCGTTTTAACCGGTAAAGGTCTTGGTTGGGGCGGTAGCTTGATTCGTCCTGAAGCTACAGGTTACGGCGTTGTTTACTTCACCAAAGAAATGCTCGCTACAAAGAACGATACTCTCAAAGGCAAAACAGTATGTATCTCCGGTTCTGGTAACGTTGCTCAGTTCGCAGTTGAAAAATGCTTGCAACTTGGTGCTAAGGTAGTTACAATGTCTGACTCTAACGGTACAGTATACGACAAAGACGGTATTACTCAGGAAAAACTCGAATGGATTTTCGATCTTAAGAATGTACGTCGCGGTCGTATCAAAGAATACGCTGAAAACTTCCCTGGCGTAGAATACCTCGAAGGTCAACGTCCATGGGGCATTAAATGCGATATCGCTATGCCTTGCGCTACTCAGAACGAAGTTAACGAAGAAAACGCTAAAGCTCTTATCGCTAACGGTTGTATCTGTGTTGCTGAAGGTGCTAACATGCCTTCTCTTCCTGAAGCTATCGAAGTATTCCAAAAAGCTAAAATTCTTTATGCTCCTGGTAAAGCTTCTAACGCCGGCGGTGTATCAGTTTCCGGTCTTGAGATGTCTCAAAACTCTGAAAGACTTTCTTGGTCAAGAGAAGAAGTTGATGCAAAACTTCACGACATCATGGTTAATATCCACAAGACTTGCTTGAAATATGGTAAAGAAGAAGATGGTTACATCAACTATGTAAAGGGTGCAAACATCGGTGGATTCGTAAAAGTAGCAGACGCAATGTTAGCTCAAGGCTTGGTATAATAAGACAAAAACAAAAAACATAATACATAAGCAATAATAATTGGGAGACTGTCAAATTAATTTTTGGCAGTCTCTTTTTTTATTTTTAAGTTTGGCATCATGAAAAAATTATTGTTTTGCTTGTTTACACTGATTTTTCCGGAATTGGGATTTGCTCAAAGTCCTGACTTCAAACTTGTGAATATCAAGTATTACCAAAATGCAGGTTGCAGTTCTGAGAATTCGATTTTAGTAAAAATATGTTTCAATACTAATTATACAAAAATCAGCACGCTACAGATGGTAGTTACATCAGAGAATTCTACAACTTATACTACTCAGGTGAAAGATTTTGATATCGACGGAAGTATTTTCTATACGTTTTGTTCAAAAATCGGAGAAACCACCAATTTTGAAATTTATTTCCGAAATCAAAAAGGTGTCAAGAGCGATACTTTTGGAATTTCTGCAACTCCGGAAAGTTTCAATATCGAAAAAAAGGAGAACTGAAATTTCTAAAAAATGTCACAAAAAATTAGATATTTTTAAGTATCAACAATTAGAAAAAATCTCTAAATTTACAGTCTGAATTTTTTAAGAAAATATTTTATTAATATGCTGATAGCCAGACAGAAGAAGAAAGAAAATATCGCTGAATACGTGATTTACATGTTTCAAATAGAAGACATGATGCGAGCTTGCAAAATGGATGTTGAAACTGTAAAGAAAAATATTGTCAGCCAATATTCTCAACCCGAAGACGTGATGAACGAAATCAACTATTGGTACGAGAATATTATTGCACTGATGAAAAACGAAAAAATCGAACAAAAAGGGCATCTTCTTGAGGTAACAAATGTAATTGCCGACCTCAACGATTTGCATCTCAGATTGCTTCGTTCGCCGCTACATCCCGACTACAAAATAGCGTATCAGGAAGCTGCTCCCGTAATTGGTCAAAGTATCGCAAAAACCCAAATGGAAGGCGCATCGGAAATTGCTGTTTGTTTTGAAATGCTTTACATGATTTTGTTACTGAAACTTCAGCACAAGGAAATCTCGAAGGATACAATTTACGGAATGGAAAAAATCAGTAAACTTCTCGCTATTTTGAGCGAAAAATACAAGAAATACGACAACGATGAAATTGATTTTTAAATCAAAATCTCAAAAATAAATACAAAAAAAAACGCAACTTTGCTAAAAGTTGCGTTTTTTAATTCTATCAAGTTCGCGTTTGCTGTCGCGATCTTTTATATCCTGACGTTTATCTGCCATTTTCTTACCGCGGCAAAGCGCAATTTCCAATTTTGCATAACCCTTGTCGGTTATAAACATCCTGATCGGAATTATCGTAAGTCCCACATTTTGAACCTTTTTTTCAAGTTTATTGAGTTCTTTACGAGTCAACAAAAGTTTTCTTTCGCGTCTCGGATCATGATTTACATAACCGCCGTGAGAATATTCGCCGATAAACATCCTGACATACAATTCATGCTTATCGAACGTGCAAAAAGAATCCACCAAACCGGCTTTTCCGTCCCTAATGGATTTAATTTCTGTGCCCAAAAGTTGAATGCCGGCTATATATTTTTCCAAGAATTCGTATTGAAACGATGCTTTCTTGTTTTTTACATTAATTTCTGCCATAATGATAAAAAATGTCTGTAGTAAAAAAAATTTTTTTAATTCATTAAACGCCCAAAAGTTCGCGGGCATTTTGCAATGCTGCGTCCGAAATTTTTTCGCCCGAAAGCATTCCGGCTATTTCTTTTACACGTTCATCAATTGTAAGTTGCTTAATATCAGAACGAACCGACTCGTTTTCTTCGTGTTTGTAAACTTTGAAATGATGGTCGCCTTTGCAAGCTACTTGCGGCAAGTGTGTGATACAAATTACTTGCATGTATTCTGAAATCCGCTTGAACATCGCACCGGTTTTTCCAGCAACGTCTCCCGAAATTCCGGTATCAATTTCATCAAAAATTATAGTCGGAAGTTTTGTTGAACGCGACAAAATATACTTCAAACAAAGCATCAATCGCGATAATTCACCGCCGGAAGCTGTCTTTGACAAATCGGACATCGGAACATTTTTGTTGGCTGAAAACATAAATTTCACGCTGTCGCAACCGTTCGGAAGAAAATCTTTTGTAACACTAAACTGTACATCAAAACATGATTCGTGAATTGCCAAAGATTCAAGCAAGGTCGCAATTTCTGATTTCAAACCTTCCACAGCGTTTTTACGACTTGCAGTAAGCGAATCTGCAATCGCGGACAACTCGGTTTTCAATCCCGCCAATTGCTTTTTCAAATCGTCGGTTTGAACATCAAAATTATCAATCAAATTAAGCTTTTTCTGCAAATCGCCATGAATCTTAATCAACTCGTCCGAAGTTTTTACATCAAACTTCTTTTCAAGGTTATAAATCAATGAAAGTCGCTGATTTACAGTTTCTAAACGTTCAGGAGAATATTCTGTATTCTCGTCAATATCTTGTAAATCATGACTTATATCATTGAGTTCGATGTAAGATTCTTCAAGACGTTTTGCAAGTTCAGCCGCCTTGGGATAATAGCTCGAAATTTTCTGAAGCGACTGTGTTGCAATCTTCATTTTTTGTAAAACTGTATCTTCTTCAGCACTTACAAGTTCGTTGCAAGCCGTAGAAATCGACCTCTTGATATCTTCGTTATGTGACAGAATATCAAGCTCATCCTCCAATTCTTGCTGCTCGTTTTCCTGAAGTTTTGCCTTATCAAGTTCGTCGAATCTGAAATGCAAATATTCTGCTTCTTTAGCAGATTCTTTTGCAACTTTTTCAAGTTTATCAAGCTCGGTCTTTACCTTTTGATATTCGTGGTAAACTCCGGAATATTTTTCCAACAAACCTGAATTTTTTGCAAAAGCATCCACCAAACCGATTTGAAATGACTCCTCGCCTATTTCAAGATTCTGATGTTGCGAATGAATATCGAGCAAAAGCGAACCTAAATCCTTGAGAGTATTGATGTTAACAGGTGTATCGTTGATAAACGCACGAGACTTTCCCGAATCGTTTACTTCACGACGAATCTGTGTAATATCCTCATAATCAAGGTCGTTTTCATCAAAAAATGTCTTAAAATTATAATTACGAATATCAAATTCCGCTTCTACAACAGTTTTTTTCTCACCTTGTTTTATAACCGACGAATCAGCCCTCGAACCCAAAACCAACGCCAATGCACCCATCAAAATGGATTTTCCCGCGCCGGTTTCGCCAGTGATGATGGTCAAACCGTTTTCAAAATTGATTTCTGTTTCCGAAATCAAAGCATAATTTGAAATTTTTAGACGTAATAGCATTTTTATCTACTTAATTGTAATCTTCCGAGTCGCAAAGATAATGATTTTTCCTATCGCAACAAAATTTTTATTATTCTGCAACTACTGCTACAACTTCCAAAACTACACGCAATTCGGCAGAACTCAAACTTTCAAGTCCCAAATAAAATGTACCGTCTGTATATTCGTTTTCTTCTATGACACTTGAACTTGCCATTTTCAAACTGTTGATAAAATGGAAATCGCGACCATTTGAAAAATCCAAAGCATTGTCAGCATCCAAAAGATAAATATTCATAGAAGACTCCGCACCTGCCGGAGGAATAATTCTTGACGCAGCGTCCTGAGATACACCACTTTGCGGACTGTAATACTCTTGCAAATTGTTCAACAAAGAGAATGTATTTGTATAATCGCCGTACTCGTAACTTGTAAAAGAATAAAACCAATAAACTGTATTTTCCGGCAAAGAAACTTTAGCATAATTTCTTCCGCCGTTTGCTTCCAAAACGTATTCTGCTTTGTCACTAACAGTTACAAGATTATATTCCGGATTAAGTCTTCGGTAAATCGGCTCAAGAGGTGCTGTACCGTCAGCAAACATCACAAGGTTGATTTCTCCGTTCGGATGAATTGTTACGCCGCATTGTGTAGGCAAATCATTGTAATCGAAAACTACAAACACGTAATCAATAGAGTTTCTTGCATCACGACGGGTAAATCTGAAAGCAGCAACTCCGTCACGATCGGTAACTACGCAATCCAAAGCATTATCAGTATTGTAAACTCCGTAATGTTCAGCATCATAACGTGTAAAACAATATACCCGATAGCCGTCAATATAATCGTAATACAATCTGCCGCCCACTTCCTTGTAAACATCGCCAACTGTCACATACACAAATGCTTCGTCGCCGGAATCCCAATCGGTTAAATCGTCTTCGCAAGAATTGAAAACCAATGTTAACAACAATGCGAAAATCAAACAAAAATTCTTTTTCATAATAGTTAAATTGATTTGTTTTAATTAATTTTGATTTACAAAAATATCCAAGTTGTTTAAATAAATGATTAATTATCAAATTATTAAAATCGTAAAAAACACTTTGGACATTGACAAAAATATGGAAAAATTCTTAAATAACAAACTTTTATCATCAAAAAAGACGAGAAAAACGGATTTTACAATTCACGAAAAATCTGTTAAAAACTAAAAAATGTCAAATAAAACGATTAATTTAATTAGAATTGCTGATTTTCTGATACTTAGTGTAGTTCGATGCGTCAACTTCTTTTAAAATTTGAAGTACTTCGTTTTTCTCAGCTGTTTGAGAAGCGGAAAATACATTTACAATTTCGTCTGATTTGGCAGTAAAAAACAGCGAAACAATCAACGAATTGGATCTCGAACGCTCGGTACGTTGGATATATTTGAGAGCTTCCACCATTTTTTTGCGACCGCTTTCCGGGTCTTTCGGTACAAGGTCCAAGCCGAGACGATGCCAATAATATTCGCCAAGTCTCAGACTTTCAAATCGTTTGTCCAACAACGCATCAATCAGATTGTAACGTGAATTTTGTTTGTTGTCAGCAGTTGACCAACCTTCGTAACCAGAGCTTTGAGAATTTAAAACAATTCTATACGCTTTTCTGAAATATTCAGTACCGCCAAGTGGCGAAAATGTATCGTAATCATAACCCAAAATGATGTAAGCGTAATAAGCCAAAACTTGACTGAGATTGCTTGTAGGGTGATTTTCAACATATTCCAAAGGTTGACCTTCTATATAATTGAAAACCAATTTGTTGTCACTCTCCTTGAATGTAAAAAGCGGACTGTTGTACGATGTGTAATATATTGGACGACTGAGATTTATCTGAATTGTACCTGTAAAACGATCCAAACCGTTGTACTCTGATATTGTAATCATTACTGTACATTCGATTTTTTCGTTAACATCATATACATGATTTGTCCACTTCCTCTCGTTAAGAAAAGCAGTTACGTCTTTTTGTAAAGCGGTAAAGACAGGTGTAGGTGTTTGGGAAAGTTCGCTGTAATTAATACTGACTCTACAATTAAGTTCTTGAGACATAGCGTTTTGAAAGGTCAAAACAAGTAAAACCAATATTACAGCGATTAATTTCATTGTTTAATTTTTAGTTGTAACAAAAATTTGTCAGCGATGTCTTTTGCAACTTCAGTTTTTTGTTTCAGAGGGAAACTTTCAACCTCGCCGTTTCGGAAAAACATCGTAATCTTGTTGGTATCGCAGCCAAAACCGGCACCCTTGTCTTTCAACGAGTTAAGAACAATAAAGTCGAAATTCTTGGATTCAAGTTTTTTGCCTGCGTTGTCGGCTTCGTGGTCGGTTTCAAGTGCAAAACCTACAAAAACCTGATTTTCTTTTTTGATTTTACCAAGAGATTTTGCAATATCTTTGGTAGGTTTCAACTTGATAACCATTTCGTTACCATCTTTTTTAATTTTGCAGTCCGCAGTGGTTTCGGGCGTGAAATCGGCAACAGCTGCCGACATAATCGCACCGTCGCAATTCGGAAAATTTTGTAAACATGCGTTGTACATCTCTTCCGCCGTTGTAACGTCCAAAACCTTGATATTCGGATTGCAAGCTTTCACCTGAACCGGACCTGATACCAAAAGAACTTCAGCACCACGGCTCGCAAATTCCTCAGCTATAGCGTATCCCATCTTTCCGGTGGAATAATTGCTAATGAATCGTACAGGATCAATTTTCTCGCGTGTAGGACCGGCAGTTATAAGAATTTTTTTACCTTGAAAATCGTTTTTTTGCAGTAAAAATTGCAGAGCCTGTTGAAAAATTTCTTCGGGTTCAGCCATTCTGCCTTTGCCTGAAAGTCCGCTAGCGAGTTCGCCGTCTTCAGCTTCAGCCACCAAAAAACCTCTGTTTCTGAGAGTTGCGAGATTTTGTTGTGTAGCAACATTGGAATACATATCCAAATCCATTGCCGGAGCCAGCATAATTTTGCAACGTGCAGAAAGGCAAGTAGTTAAAAGCAAATTGTCAGCAATTCCGTTTGCAATTTTGGCAATTGTATTTGCCGTAGCCGGAGCTACAATAAACAAATCAGCCCAAATCGCCAATCTCACGTGAGAATGCCATTCGCCGTTTTCAGGATTGAAAAAATCTGTAAAAACCGGATTTTTTGAAAGAGTAGCAAACGTAAGCGGCTGAACAAATTGCTTAGCCGCTTGCGTCATTAATACTCTTACTTCGGCACCGGCTTTAATCAACAATCTTACCAAAGTTGCTGATTTATAAGCAGCTATGCCACCTGTAATTCCAACTAATATTTTTTTACCTTTCAGCATCAGCCAAAATTATTCTTTAGACTTTTTAGATTTTGTCTCTTTTTTAGCTTTAGCTTTGGTTTCTTTCTTTTCTGCAGGAGCTTCTACAGAAGTTCTAATCTCAGTAGACTCAGCAATGATTTCATCAAAAGATTTTTGATCTTCAACAGGTTCTACTTTGATAACCTTAGTACTAGCTTCAGCTTCTTCACGCGCTTTGGCAATTTCCTCAGCCTGAGCTACTTCCTCTTCAGACGGAATTCTAAAGAAAACCTTATCTTCCATAATTTCCTGAAGCGCCAAAAGAGTAGGTTTCGGAAGACGCTCGTAGAATTTGGAGATTTCGATTTGCTCGCGATTTTCAAAAATTTCTTCAAGGTTGTCTGTGTAAGAAGCAAATTCTTCCAATTTTTTGTTGAGCTCGTTTTTTAGGTCGATATTGATTTGGTCAGCACGACGCGAAGCTACAACAACTGATTCATAGAGATTTCCAGTTTTTGCTTCAAGTTCACCTGTATCGCGTGTTACAATCGAAGTAGGCGCATTATTCTTTTTGTAATCCATGATTTTTATTTAGTTTATTACCGGTAATTGTGTTAAATTTTCTGTTGTGTTGTTACGCATTTTGTTAATATCTTTTACGTATTTTCCCAAAGGAAAACTCTTTAAGTAGTCGTTCAAATCAGATTGAGCGTCTACAAAACGTTCAGCTTTCTTCTCATCCACACTCTTGTCGGCGTAGAGATAAGCAGCTTTGGCCGAGTAGTAAAGAATATCTTCTTTAAAAGGCGAATCGGGATAATCTTTCAAACTGTTTTTCAACGAGATGTTGGCAGCTTTGTAATACCCCAACTTGTAATATAAATAAGCATTGTCGTAGGATTTTACTTGCAATTTGTAACGCAATTCGTCCAACAACATATTGCATGTATCTTTTTTTGAAGTTTCGGGATACTTCGACAAAAACAATTCAAACTCGCTGATTGCCAAATTTGTAGACTCCTGATCGAGAGACGGCTTCGGCGAATCCAAATAGTAGCAATATGCACCTAAATACATCGCCTGCTCGGTATATTCGCTGTGAGGATATGTCTGAGCAAATTTTCTGAAGTAATAACCCGCTGAGTAATAATCTTTTACGAGATAATTACACATGGTATAATAATACATAACTTTTTCACCTTTGTCCATACCTTTGTATACCGGCAGAACTTGCTCAAAAAGTTGTAAAGCTTTGTCGTATTTTCGTGCGTTGTAATATTCAAAAGCCTTTGTGTATTTTAAGTCATAATCGTTGCTTTTCAACAATTTACTGAACTGTCCACATGACACAAACATCGTTGTAACTATCAGTAGTACAACAACTTTGATAGATATATTATTCATTTAGAATTAAGTTATTTTCAATCAGTTTATTAGGCAATTCGAGTTGCAAAGATAATTATTTAAATCAAAAAAAATAATTAAATTAATCTTTTTTTTATCTCAACTTATTACTATTCTGATTATCTGAATGTTATAACTCGATAATTTTTTACATATTTTTTGCTAAATTCTTTTTTTTATACCAAATATTTTTTACAACTTTGAGAAAATTTTAGAAAATATTTTAAATCAGGTTATGAAAAAATTTTTCATTATTTTGGCAGTTGCATTGTCCGGATTTTCATATCTTGGCTGCAACAATGCCAAAAAGGCTGACAAACAGTCTGAAACACTAATTTTTGGTTGCGTTAATTTTGACACCGTGGCAAATTTAACTAAAGATGCAAATTCGCCCAAATGCAGCATCAGTATCAAACTGCATTATGCCATGGGGCCAAACGCCTCGATTTTCAACGACTCAATTCTCAATTCCGGAATTTTGCCGGAAGAAGAATTAAAACGCGGCGCAAAAAAAACTGTACCTCGTGCCGTTGAGATTTTTACCAAAAACTATGTAAAGAAATACAAAGGTTTGGCAAAGGAAAATTTGAAATCCAACGATCCGGAAATCGGTGCTTTGGAACAAGAATTTTCGTTGGAAAGCAGTTTTGATTACGGTAAAGACAGTATTATCAACTACTTGGCTCACAGCTATTCTTACTCAGGAGGCGCAAACGGTTTGTCGGTTTCGGTTGCGATGAATTTTGACCCGAAAACAGGTAAGATGTTAAAAATAAAAGACATCATGACAAACGGCGCAGAAGACAAAATTACAGAATGTATTGTTAACAAGATGTGCAAAAAATATGATGTGGAAAATCTTGACGGTCTGAAAGATAACGGATTTTTCGATATTTTTGAACCTTACGTTCCGGAAAATTTTGTTTACGGTAAAGACAGTATTACTTTTATATACGAAGCCGATGAAATTGGTCCTGTATCATACGGTCAAATAAAAACTACATTTGCTTATAGCGAATTGGAAGGCTTAATTAAGTAAAAAAAGTTAACAAAATTAAATATAAATAACAATTAATAGAGGCATTATGAACAATAAGCAGAAAATAATTATCGCAGTTTGTTCTGTTTTTGTGATAGGTCTGCTGATTATAGCGCTTGTAAACAGCAAGCCGGATGTCAATTGTACTAATCCGGAATTTGCTAATTACATCTCCGCCTACACAGAGGGAACTATCAGTAAAAACAGTACAATCAGGGTTATTCTCAACAGCGAACTTGCTGAAAAAATCGACAAGCAAGCCAAAGCCGCTGAAGGTTTAATCAAGATTTACCCGAAGGTAAAAGGTTCTAGTAAGTTCGTGGATGACAGAACGATAGAGTTTACTCCCGAACAAAGTTTCAGCAGCGGAAAAGAGTATGTAGCTGAGTTTAATCTCGGAAAAATTACCGAAGTTGACAAGGCTCAGAAAAAATTTGTGTTTCCGTTCAGCATCATCAAGCAGGACTTGAAAGTGGTAATCGAAGAACAAGTAACAACAGACCGCAAAACTCTGAAATTCCAACAGATAGCAGGTTCGGTTAAAACTGCCGATTGGGAAATTCTCAACAATATCAAAAATTCGGTTTCCGCTGAATACAACAACAAAAAAATTGATATCAAATGGAAGGAAAACGATGTAGCTGAGGTTTTTAACTTTACGATTGATAGTATTGAGCGCGGCGAATCTTCAGGAAATTTGATTATCAAATACGATGGCATAAAAATCGGTTCGAATACCAAAGGTAAAAAGGAAATAAAAATTCCAGGACTTAACGAATTCTATGTCAACAAAATAGACGTTACAAACGAACCAAGTCAATTTATAAGAATCAGTTTTACAGATCCGTTGAAAGAGGGTCAATCATTGAAAGGTCTTATAAATGTAATTGACAATGATAGTTATGTAGAATACAAAATTCAAGCAGAAGACAACAGCGTTTGCATCTATCCGTCAACAAGAAAATCGGGAGAAATCAATGTTACGGTTTCATCCGGAATCGAAAATCTTTTGGGATACAAAACCGCTGAAGATAAGACATATACAATCAGTTTTGAATCGCTGAAACCTCAAGTAAGAACTGTAAAATCCGGTGTTATTTTGCCTGACAGCGAAAACGGTTTGGTATATCCTTTTGAAGCTGTAAACTTAAAAGCCGTAGATGTTACAATTATAAAGGTGTTGGAAAAAAATCTTTTGAGTTACGTCCGCGATTATTCCGATTATTACAACAACAGCAATCTTCAACGCACCGGTGTTCCTGTTTTCAGAAAAACAATTCATATTGCCGATGCTGAATCCGAAGAAGTTCAGCAATGGAACAGATATTATCTTGAATTATCCAAACTCATTAATACTGAGCCCGGTACAATTTATAATATCAAAATTTCATTTCGTAAAAGTCTTGCCGTTTTCGACTGCGATACATGCGGTGGCGGCGATCCTTGCAACGACGAGCAAGATATTGATATTAAGGATTTTGACAATTGCGATTACAATTATTATTCTATTGACAACAGCTATTACGAAAGTGCAGGTTGGAACTGGGAAAATTCTAGTAATCCGTGTTACAAGATGTATTACGAACCGGACAAATTTATTGAACAAAGCATTTTGGCGTCAAACCTCGGAATGATTGCGAAAAAAGGCGATGACAAATCGTTGACCGTTTTTGTTACCGACCTAAAAACTGCAAGACCTGTAAACGACGCTATTGTAGAAATTTACGGTTATCAACAGCAACTTCTTGAGAAAAAAACAACTAACAGCGACGGTAAAGCTGAATTCGGAAAACTCAACAAGGCGTATTTCGCAATTGCAAAACACGACAAACAAGCAAATTACTTGAAACTTGAAGACGGTAACTCACTTTCAATGAGTAAATTCAATATCTCAGGTAATGAAATACGCGACGGTTTGAAAGGTTATCTTTACGGAGAACGCGGCGTATGGCGTCCGGGCGATTCTATTCATGTAACATTTGTTTTGAAAGAAGACAAGACAAATCCATTGCCGGCTGATTATCCTATTACTTTTACAGTTGATAATCCGCGCAGTCAACAGATTGAAAAACAAACAGTTAAGAAAAACAAATCTAACTTCTACGTTTTCTCATTCAAAACCGATGAAAACGATGTTACAGGAAATTATCAAGCACAAGTTACATGCGGAAATGCGAGATTCTACAAACAGTTGAGAGTAGAAAATATTAAGCCTAACAGACTGAAAATCAATACTGATTTCAACAAAAAAGAACTCACACCGAGCGGCAACATCATGAAAATAAGCAGTGCTTGGCTTCACGGTGCTCCGGCTTCAAATCTTAAAGCAACTATCCAACAGACACTTAGCCAATCGGAATTGAAATTCGACCAATGGGAAGGTTATAGTTTTGGAAATGCAAGATCCTCATATTTTGAAAGTTATCCGGAATTTGTTTTCGAAGGCAATCTTGATGCAAACGGTAACGCTCAAACAAGTTTAACATACAAAAATACAAGTTCATACAGCCGTTATCCGTCAAAAATGAAAGCGAAATTCGATATCAAAGTGTTTGAAAAAGGCGGAAATTTCAGCCGCGATTACGCTACGATGGATGTCTATCCGTATGAACGCTACATCGGTATAAAATTGCCGTTTGAAGAAAACAGCCGTTATCTCTATGTTGACAGAAAACATAAAGTAAATTTGGCTGTAGTTGACAACAAAGGTAATGTTGACAAAAAGCAGCATACACTTGCCATAAAACTTTATAAACTTACATGGCAATGGTGGTACGATGCCAACAACTATGTATCTGATTATCAGACAACTCTTATCGATAGCGATACAATTACACTTACCAATACCGGAAGTTGGGAATTCAATGTAAAATATCCGGAATGGGGACGCTTTATGATTGAAGTCAACGACCTGAAAACCAACGAAGTAAGTTCACAAATCTTCTACATGGATTGGCCCGGATATTTCGGCAGAAGTCCGATGATGAGTCAAGGTTCTACAATTGTGGAACTCAGCTCCGAAAAACAGAAATATAATGTTGGTGAAAATGTTAAAATTAATATCCCGACAACCGAAGGTGGACAAGCTTTGGTTTCAATAGAATCCGGCTCAAAAGTGCTTAGAAGTCAATGGATTTCAACACAAAAAGACAACACCACATTTGAATTCAAAGCAGAAGACAAGATGGAACCTGGCGTATATGTTGTAGTAACATTGTTACAACCTCATGCCCAGACAGCCAACGACTTACCGATAAGGATGTACGGTGTGTTACCGATTGATATCGAAAATCCGGCTACAATTCTTAAACCGGAAATTGATATGCCTGATGTAATACAAGCCGAGAGCGAAGTTAAGATTACAGTGTCAGAAAAAGACAATAAACCAATGACTTACACTCTTGCTTTGGTAGACGACGGTATTTTGGATCTTACACACTTCAAAACCCCGAATCCGTGGAAAGAATTCTATTCACGTGAGGCTCTCAAAGTGAAAACTTTTGATATGTACGACAATGTTATAGGTGCTTTTGGCGGCAAAATCGAAAAGATGTTCTCTATCGGTGGTGACGACGAAAATCAAGAAACCGGCAACAAAAAAGCTAATAATTTTGAGACCGTTGTGGCATTCCTCGGACCATTCACAACCGATGGCGGCAAGAAAACTCACACCATAAAAATGCCGAAATATATCGGTTCGGTACGAGCAATGGTAGTAGCCGGAAACGACAGAGCTTACGGTAACGCTGAAAAGCAAGCTATTGTAAATAAGCCTCTTATGATTTTTGCTACAACACCAAGAGTTTTAAGTACAAACGAGAAATTCAAATTGCCGATTACCGTATTTACAGGCAACGACAACATAAAAAATGTCACTGTAAAAATAAAAGCGTCAGACGGTTTCAAGGCTGTAGGCGAAACTACCAAAACTCTTACATTCTCGAAAAAAGGCGAGCAGAATCCTACATTTGAACTCGAAACTTCGGACAACAGCGGAATCGGAACTGTGGAAATTACTGCAATTTCCGGCAACGAACATTCTGTTATGACATTGAATGTACAAATCCGCGAACCGAATGTTAAACAGCAACAGACTATTACTAAGGTTGTTGCAGCAGGTGAAACTATCGATTTGGATTTTACACCGATTGGAAGAAAAAATACCAATTCGGCGAAAATCAATGTTAGCGGTATTTTACCGATTAATCTTGATTACCATATCGACAACCTTTTGAACAATCCGTATGTTTCGCTGGCTCAAATAGTTAACGAAGCATTTCCATTGCTTTACATATCGAAAATTACAGATTTGTCAAACAAAGACAAAGACAAGTACGAAAACATCATCAGAAATTCAATCAAAGAAATCTACAATTACCAAACTTCGGGAGGCGGATTGAGTTACTGGAGAAACACTTCGTATTCCGACGTAGAACTTACCAACTATGCAGGACATTTCTTGCTGGAGGCTCAAAAAGCCGGTTATACTGTAAAAACCGATTTTATAAGTAAATGGAAGAAATACCAAAGACTCAAAGCCGAATCTTGGACTCCTGACAATCGATACAGCTATACAAACCAAGCATACAGGCTCTACACTTTGGCGTTGGCAAATGAGGCTAACAACGGTCAAATGAACAGGTTGAAACAACAGAAAAATATCACCGAAGAAGCACAAATTTACCTTGCCGGAGCATACGCTCTCAGCGGCAAAGAATCGATCGGAACAGGTATTATCAATCAGTTGAAAAAGACTTATACTACAAACAGTCCGGAAAAACTGATAGTACTTTGCGATCTCAATATTAAAAACGAAGCTTTCAACGCGGCAAAATATCTTTCTGACGAACTCAACAGCGAAGATTATTGGGAAACATACGAACGTGAATCTCAATCACTTGTAGCAGTTGGCAAGTATTTTACCAAATATACTCCGGCATCGCAAGTAAATTGCAGCTACGTAGCAAACGGTAAAACAGAAAATATCAACAGTCAGATGATTTACGTATCCAACAATCTGGATATCAAATCAAACGAACCTCAAAGCATAAGCTTTACCAACAAGACGAAAGGTACACTTTACGTAGAAATTGTAAACCAAGGTATACCTGAAGTCGGCAAAGAAAAAGAGGAAAGTTCAATACTGAAAGCCGAAATAAAATATGTATTTAACGGCAAAGAAATTTCGCCGAAATCGTTACCTCAAGGTACTGAGTTCCAAGCTATTGTAAAGATTACGAACCCGACAAACGAATATATGAACAGGTTGGCAATTACCGAAATATTCCCATCAGGCTGGGAAATTAGCAACTCATCCATTTCGTCGAACAGCGACGACGACGATGACTATGGCTGGGGTTACAATTCGTCACGCGCACGAATCGACTACACCGACATACGCGACGACAGAAAATACACATATTTCACACTACCGTCCAAATGTTCAATAGAATTCAGAACCCAATTGGTAGCCGCCTACCAAGGCACTTACTACCTGCCGGGCGTAGTCTGCAACAACCTCGAAAACAGCAAGATATTTGTTAAAACCAAAGGAACGATGGTTGAAGTAGAATAAGAAAATTAATGAAAAGCAATAATAATGAAAAAAAATACTTCAATTATTATTGCTTTTCTTAAATTTATTTCTTATAATTGCAAGTTGAAATTATAAAACCATGAAAATCTGTCCAAATTGTAATACGGAATTTGAAACCGGTCATTTTTGCAACAATTGCGGAGGCGAACTGGTGGATGTTAACAGCAATCAGGAGATAAATCCTATAAACCAAGAAAACGGAGAAACTAAAGGTTACTTCGACTCGGATATATTTGGTCATAGGGAAGTTACGATTGCTGAATATCCAAACGATGTAGATGCTAAAGAAACTGAATGTACACCAAATATCTCATTTAATCACGAAAACGGTGTATTTGAAATTTCAGGACGATCAATTCCTGAAGACGCCATAAAATTCTATGGTCCGATATTCCGCTGGCTTGACGAATACTCAAAATCGCCGGCTCAAAGCACAAATTTTTCTTTCAAGATGGGGTATTTCAACACTACTACTTCCAAAATTATTTTGGGAATAGCCCAAAAACTTGAAAAAATAAGCAAAAGCGGTCACGAAGTTCATCTTAAATGGTACTACATGGAAGATGACGAAGAAATGGAAGAATATGGCGAAGTTTTGTCAGAATTGCTGAAATTAGATGTACAAATGATTCCGGTAAGTGAACAATTTTAGAAAAAACTTTTTAATAAACTAAATTTACATATCCGTTTTTCTTGTAAATTTTGTTAGCAGAAGACTTATAACTGATTTGATATATATATGTGTCCATCGGACAGAGTTTTCCTTTTCTGTTGGTTCCATCCCACCCTTTGGAAAGCTCTGCGGACTCAAATATATTTTCACCACGTTTATCATAAATCACTAATTTGTAATCTTTTAAGAAATCTGCTTTGGGTTTGAATTCCCAATTTTCAGAATTAGTAGACTTGGGATTTAACGCATTCGGAATATAGACAACAGGCTCTCTGTCAATACAGCTAAATTGAGACCTTGCTTCTACCCCACCCGATGCCGCAACTGCTGATATTTGATAACAAAAACGACCTTCATAAATATCTGAATTTGCAATCATATTCGACAACGATTCGGTATACTCCGAATATCTGAAATTTACACTGTTAACTTCTTCCAAATCAGAACCGTCAACAGAGCGGAAAATCTTATAATTTTCTACACCGTTTTGCCAATACGCAATAGGATTCCAATCCAAAACATTTGTATTTTCCGTTCCTACTGATACTTGCAAAACGATATTATTTGCCGGATTGGAAAAAGCAATTACTTTTCCGCACTCGTTAATTGCCGCAATTGTATACTCGTAAACTATTGATACATAGGCAGTTTCGTCTACAAAATGATAATTATTAAATTCTGTGGAATTCAGCGGAATAGTATCCGTAACAAAAGCGGAATGATTGCTACGAAGCAACAAAAGATGTTTTGTACTTTTTGACTGTGTTACATCAATCACAAGCTCCAACGCGTTGTCAGAATTTACTGTCACACAAGAAATTTCGATTTTATCGGGCGCAATTACCTCTTCAGACTTGATTTCAATCACCGGTGAATACGCAGATTCTCCGTTCGGCAAAATACATTCTACGGCGAAATTTCTTACAAGCTGAAAATCATCAAACGAAAAACTGCAAATTGTATCTTTTGTTACAACATATTTTGATGACTTCGGAAACCCGGAATGTAAACAATATGTAACAGACTCAGTGCCGGCGTCATAACTCGAAAAATTGAAGTTAAAAGAATTTTCACAATTATCGAAACTTCCTGATAACAAAATAGTTGAAGCTTCGTTTGACATCAAACTGTAAATAGTTTGTCCATTTTGAATTTTATAAGACGAAATTCTGTAAAACTCTTTTCTTTCGTAAGGTTTCGCCGAAGTTCCGTACGCATTGGAATTGTCGGTATAAGAAAAAACTGAATTTGATTCGATAACTTCCACATTGTTGTAAGTGCCTGAAATTACACCGTTTCCATCCACAATCAAACGCTTAACGATATATCCGTCAACTAGTTCCGGATGTTGCAATTTCCATTTTACTACAGGTTTTCCGGAAATGGTATCCACACTGACAGAGGTAATTTCCGGCACTTCCAATGTTTGTGCACCGAGCTGACAAATTGATGTCAACGATAAAACCAAAATAAAAAATAAGTTTTTCATCATCTCCAAAAACTCCGCTCAAAGAAAGATTTCTTATGTCTGGTTTCAAGACCTTTGTGAAGTAATTTTTGCTCTTCACGAGTTTCAATCCTGCCTTTGATATTTCCAATGAAGGTTACAACCTTATTAAACACTCTGTAATACAGCAAGATATACAACACAATTGTTTGAATCCAAATCACAATAAAATTCACCCAATATGTCTCAAGAAAATAATCTGAAATACGTTTTCGCGGTGCGTAAAAATGCGCCTGCAAAAACTTATTACGAGGATCAAGATAAATTGGGTTGGTCTTTTGGTAAAGTTTATTTTTATATTCAATAACTCTTTCTGTTTCGCGATTATTTGTAACAAAATCACTTAAAGCCTCGTTATGATAACGACGTTTCAAATCCAAATACGCAATACGCTGTTCTTCTGTAGCTTGCTGAGCTGCCACGTAATTATCTTTTTCTGAATTTGCGGTTTTGAACTGTTGCATGTATAATGCACGCAATTTTGAACAATAATCTTTTACTTCTGCTACAATTGCCGGCGTTACCTTGCTCGGATACAGCATATCAATTGAAAATGAAGCTTTTACAGAAGGATTATCTTCCATTTCAAACTTAAATTCGTTTCTCAAAGTCTCGAAATCGGCTTCAATGGTTTCAGCTTTTGAAGGATCATTTTGATTTCGTTCGTAATAATCAATCTTGTTTTCCAAAAGTTTCAACCACAAATCCCTCTTAATGAGCGCATTTTGCATTTGCTTTTCGTACGGATACAGCGGACGCTCGTAATCATTATTGATAAACTGCTCAACAGCAAGACCTTCGTAAGCCCAACGCGCAACAAGCATATCTCCGTAAAACGGAACATTTCCCGGACCCGAAATTGTCGGATTCAGCTTGTCAAAACTTACCAAAACTCCGGTTAAAGCAATTTGCGGAATTATTAGGAAAGGTATTGTAATATAGATTGTTACGCTTGTTTTGAAACAATCGGAAATATTCAATCCCATGATATTAGCATTCACCCAAACAGCAAAAAGCATCAGCCAATATTTGAAATACATATCATGAATCTCTAAAACCGAATTGCCAATTGCGATAAACGCAAACGACTGATATGCAGAGATAAACAATAATATCACAAGTTTTGACATCAAATAAGCACCCTTGCTGAGATTCAAGAACTGCTCACGATTTCTAATCGCCCGATCTTTAATAATTTCCTGCGCACTTACAGTAAGACCTACAAAAAGTCCGACAATAATTGCCATGAAAATATAAACCGGTAAATTGCAGTTATTCAACAAATTATAACCGTCCAACGCATCTTTTGAAACGTTGCGGTATTTGATGATGTAACTGAGAATCAAGGCTATCAAAGGAGATTCCACAAAGTTGATCAACACGTTTTGCTTGTTGGTAAATTTTGCAATAACGTCGCGCTTCATGAAAATCAAAAACTGCTTAAAAAATCCCGGAATTTTGAAATTAATCTCCGGAAGATGTTTTACTAAAAACGATCTTTTGCGCTCCTTGCTTGCCTCATTTACGTACAATTCATTCCACTCACGGGGACTACGTTTACGTTGCTGAGTGGTGTTGCCGGATTCGTCAATTACCCTACTTTCCAAGATATTAAAAATCTGTTCCGGATTTACATTACCGCAAGTAGGACATTCAGAATCGTTCCAGTTAACTTGTTTAATGCTTGATTTAAAATAAGTTATAGCCTCAACAGGATCACCTTTGTAAACGAGGTAACCGCCATTGTCAAGAATTATAAGGTCGGAAAACATCTTGAAAATCTCGCTTGACGGCTGATGAATAACCACAAAAACGAGTTTTCCTTTGTAAGTAAGTTCTTTAAGCAAGTCCATGATGTTTTCGGAATCGCGGGAAGAAAGCCCCGAAGTAGGTTCGTCCAAAAACAAAATCGAAGGCTCACGGATAAGTTCGAGTGCGATGTTAAGACGCTTGCGTTGCCCACCGCTAATACGTTTGTTCAACGGACTGCCAACCACCATGTTACGGATTTCGTAAAGTCCCAATGTAACAAGTAGTTTGCAAACGGTACGATAAAGCTTGAACCTCGAATAATTGTCGAAACACTGTTTTGCAGCGTAATAAAGATTCTGAAATACAGTAAGTTCCTCAATCAAAAAATCGTCTTGAGAAACGTAACCGATAAGGCCGTTGAGTTCGCCTTTGTTGTTATGAAGGTCGATACCGTTTACAAGTACTTGACCCTGAGTAGGTTTCTCCGTACCGTTCAAAACACTCAAAAGCGTGGTTTTACCTGCGCCGGAAGCTCCCATAATTCCAACAAGATTGCCGCCGCGCTCCAAAAAACTCATATTGTAAAGTCCGGTAGTACCGTTTGGAAATTTGTAAACGAGCTTGTCAACCTCAAAACTGATACGGGATTTCAGTTTATCGAAATTGTATGCACTTACGATGTCGCTGTAATAAATCGGCTTGAATTTGCCACCACGCACCGACGAACCGGTAGAAAAAACATGTAAACGATTGATATTCAGACTCTGACCGTTCATCACAAGATCTTTGTCACCTCGCAATACAAAAACATACACATTTACCGAAACAATCTGAAAGACAACAATTTGTCCCGAGAAACCTTCTTTGTAAATGTGTCTTATACGTTCGTGCTGAAAACTGTAATCGTTGTCAATAAGAAGAATACCGGAAGAATCCGGAATATGATTTTCAGGACTGAAAACAAAGTCAAAAAGAGCTTTGTATTCCACAGGCGCAATATTGAAACATTCTGCAATGGCCGTTACATAGTCCATTTCCCACGAAGAGATGTCGTCAACATTGTCGCCCCTTACAAAATCCAAAACCCGAACCAAAATCTTAACTCGCTGTTCCTGAATAAGTTCCTTATTGATTTCCTCGCAAGTATTCAAAATTTTGGTGCTGGCTCTGGCGATAAATTTCATTGGCTCTTTGGCAGAAAGACGTTTGTTTCGCAATTCTGCATATCTAGAATTGTACAAATCCATGTACTCGTGTACATGTTTCGGGTTAACCTCATGGCTTAAAAAACCCTCTACAATATTTGTAGCACACAATTCCGCCCGCTCCTTGGTAGCCGCGATATACGCAAACAAGTGCATCAATGATTTTAAAATTTGTTCACTCATAAAAGCGGAATTAAAAAATTGAATACTTTAGTTATTATTTAGTTGTTAAAAAAAAGAAGAAGCTTCTAAAAAAACAGAAATAAAATTTCTAATTTTTGAAACCGATTAGCAATATAGCAAACCCGCTTGGCGGCGCCATTTCGTCGAGCTGAGCCTCAATAATGCAATCAACCGTAGAATTGAATTTGAAATCCCATAACGGAGTATTTTTTTGATTTTTACTACAGAAAAGTTCGTTTCTATCCTTGTCGTAAACAGTAAAAATCAAATTACCATCTTCCAGACCGCTACAAGCAGCAATTCTGTATTGACTTCCGCCATAGAAAGTTACATTAAATTCAGCGGTTTCGCCGGCTGAAATAGGTGTTTGGTAAACTTGTCCGTCACTTATATAATCGGATGGAATATGTCGTGCACAAAATCTCATAAGAGTATCAGCTTGGGCTCTTGCATCCAACACCGATAACAATGATATTGCAAATATAATTAATGGTAATATCCTTTTCATTTTTTAAAATTTTTATCCGGTTTTGCAAAGTTTTTTTATCAGCTATTTAACGATGTCCGCACGCAATTTTTCGATTTTTTCGGTAATAGCTTTTACCTGAGTTTTATCCAAAATTGCTTGCGATTCACTATTGATTATTGTCAATTTTTTTTCTTCATCGGTTTGAGCCGGCTTATAAGTATATTTGATTTCAATTTCATCAAATATATTCGCAATATCGGACAAATTTTCCAAAAAAGAATCATAATCGCTGTTGAGTTTGCCGTAATACGGTCTTAATAGTTCGATCAGATTATTTAAAGGACGTTTTTGTTGACCGATTATTTCCATGAGATCGGAGTTGATTTCGTCGGTTTTTATCACATGAGTCATCAAATAAAGACCCTCAATCCAACCACCGGCAATTATAAGTGCTCCAATTTCATTACGGTCGGTATTCATAAGATATGAATCTGACTCTCTGTAAATTACAGATGCAATATACTGCAACGAATCCTTGTCGCCGTTGTTGCGCTCAATGCGTTTCATGGTAGCATCACTAAAAGAATTCAGGATGCCAAGTTCGGTTGATAAAGCACGGATGGCTCCAAAATAGGCTGCTGCTTCGGGCAACTGCTCGTATACATTGATATAGCCCAAATCGGCTCCGTAGATACCTATATTCAACGATTGTTTGAAACTTGTAGTATAATTTTGCCTCAAATTAACATCGTTTAAGAGTTCCTTGTGAAAAGGAATATCAAGTTTTTTAAACATGTTGGCCAATTGTAAAGGCGACGGCACATTAAACAATCTGTTGTTTACTTTTACAAGCGCAGATTTGTTCGGATCCAATTGCTGTTCCACTTTGGATGTATCAGCAGCCTCTCCCGTTTTTTTCTCCTGGTTAGCATTGCCAGCACATCCGGCTGACAGAAGACTGACCGCTAACACAAAAACATGATATTTTTTTGTCAGTATTCTCATTTTTAGTTATAAATTACAATTCTGTCAAAACACTGATTTATATCCACAAATATAAATCCAATTTTTGACAATTGACTTCTTTTTAGTCCTTTTTTTTTAATTTTATATAAAAATAATTTCCAACCTGTTGATAATCAGATAATTTTATTTTACATAAACCAACGTTGCTCCTCCCCCATATTCTTCAAAAGATGCATCTTGATATTCATAACGTTTGTAATTGTGATCCAAGCATCTACGAATTTCAAGCTTGAGCGTTCCGTTGCCTTTGCCGTGTATAAAAACTGCTTTTTTTACATGCGGATCTTTGATAAATTCATCCATTTTTTCGCGGAAAACTTTCATCTGATAATCGAGTTTTTCTTTGGGACTCATACCGCTTTCGTCTTCCAAAAGTTCGGTAAGATGAAGATCAACTACTTGTTTATCAGCAGTTTTCTTGAATGTTTTCTTTACAATATTTCCGCTGTCGGCTTTGTTTTTAAACAAATCGGCTGCCGAAAGATTTTTGGTTGCTTCTATCATTTCTGATGATTGTTTTACAGGAATTATCACTGCATCTTCATCAAAAAAGTCGTTAACTTTGTAAGAATTTGACTGATAGAATTTTGGAGCATGAAGTTTTACATCGAATTCTTCAGGTTGTTTTACTTTGTGCAAACCGTCTTTTGCATACAAGAATTGAAATTTGAAATATGTTAAATCTCCCAAATCCTTGCGGGCAATAGTTTCCACATATTCTTTGCTATCCGGTTCCAAAACGCCGGAAACACTGGTAAACAATGTGTTATCTTTGTTCGGACGCATAAAATTGTAACAGATTCTAAAATCGCTGTCGTTTACAAAATATAAATCCAAATCACACTGATCCAATGCTTTGCGGTCGGCAGGTACAAAACCGAGATAAATTCCGTAATCATCATTTTTTGGTGTTACAGTCTGATTATTATTAACGGTTTTCTTAGCTTCGGGTTTCATTTGAACTTTCACTTGTGAATAATCTGCCGCAACTTCCTTATCCTGAGCCTTATCGGGATCAAGAATAAGTTCTGAAGTTTTAGCCGGAACTTCAAAATCGTCCGAGTTTAATACCATAACAATACCGTTGTCCATCACTCGGGTAATTGTTCCATAATCATTTTCGTTAAGGAACTTTACTTTATCACCTTTTTTAAAAATCATCGCGTTAATTCTTTTTATTGTGCGCCAAAGTTAATAATTTTGCAGAAAATTAGAAAAAAATGAGTGCACCAAAAAATATCGAAATTGCAGATTTCAATTATAATCTGCCTGACGAAAAAATTGCGAAATTTCCATTGAAGGAAAGAGACAAATGCAAATTACTGATTTACAAAAACAAACAAATTTCAGAAGGTATCTTCCGCGACGTTGAAAAATTATTGGACCCAAGCGGACTTTTGGTAGTAAATAACACAAAAGTAATACCCGCAAGATTGGAATTTTTCACTGCAAACGGCGCAAGAATAGAGATTTTTTGTCTTGAACCGTACTCTCCGGCAGATTATGATTCCAATTTTTCATTAAAAGGCAGTTGTCAATGGAAATGTCTTGCAGGAAATTTGAAACGTTGGAAAAATTTTAATCTAAAACGCGAATTCAATTACAACGGCGAAGATTTACAAATTGAAGTAGAAAAAATACAAGTATCAGGCGGCGAGATAATTGCAAAATTTTCGTGGAATGGCAACTATACATTTTCCGACATCATAGATATCGCCGGTTCAATACCGATTCCGCCATACTTAAACCGCAAAGCCGAAGAATCGGATACTATTGATTATCAAACAATTTACTCACATTACAAAGGTTCGGTAGCAGCACCGACAGCGGGATTGCATTTCACTGAAGAAATGATGAAAAATCTAAAATGTGAACTCGGACAACTTACTTTGCATGTTGGCGCGGGAACTTTCAAACCTGTAAAATCCCAAACAATCGGCGAACACGAAATGCACAGAGAATTTTTTTCTGTCACAAAAGAGTTCCTGAAAAAAATATTGAAATATAAAGGAAAAATTACAGCTGTAGGCACTACTTCGGTACGAACTTTGGAATCATTGTATTGGCTGGGCACAAAAATTCTCTCCTGCAAAGACGGTTTAAACCTCTCACAATGGGAATGTTACGAAACCGACGGCAATTTTTCAGTGGAAGAATCAATAAACGCGATTATAAATTATATCGAACAAAAAGGAGAAGATACTTTTAAAGCGGCTACCGGAATTATGATTTGTCCGGGCTACAGTTATAAAATTGTTAACAATATTATTACAAACTTCCATCAGCCGGAAAGTACACTGCTACTGCTTGTTTCGGCAGCGGTAGGATCAAAATGGAAAGAAATTTACGATTATGCCCTCAACAACAATTTCAGGTTTCTAAGCTACGGCGACAGCAGTTTCCTGGAAATACAAAAACTTGAATAAATAAACAAAAAAATGAAAAAGAAATTTGTCATAAAAAATTGGGCTTTAGCAACTATTGCGTTATTTTTGGTAACATATTTTTGTACCAAACAAATTACTGCAAATCCTCAGCACCAAGCAATTTTGGAAGCTGATCCTCAGGCAGATACAATTTTTAAATATTTGTCGCTTGACGACAAAATTATGCAGATGTATATTTTTGACGCAAGAAACCGCAAACCCGATTTTTTTGACGAAATTCCTTCAGGAATCATCTTTGGAGACTGCAATCTTAAAACAATTGAAGAACATACCTCGAAACTTGGTAAAAAAGCCAAAGTTCCGATGATAAATATCTGTAACACAGACATCATCGCTAAAAATTTTCCTAACTATATGAACAACAATGCGGTGCTGTCTACAGGCTGCGATTCTGCCATTTTGAGAAATTTCGCACATTATTTGGCGGACACTCTCAAAAAGGCGGGAATCAATGCTGTTACCGGATTTTTTGCTGACTATAAATTCAAAAATCACAACTTCAAAATTCACGAATTGGAGCAATTCAACAAAACCAGCAGAATTGCAATTCAAGAGTTAAACAAATTCAACATCTTTTCAATCATAACAGGCACTTTCGCAAAAGAATACGATTCTACACGTAGAAACCTGATTAACAAATCGATAGAAGAAAATTTCAGAAACGGAGCGCAAATAAAATTTACAACTTCTCAATACAAAAATCAACAGAAATACGATGGACTTTCGATAACAACAATCGAAAAAAATGAAGAAATAAAACAAGCGTTATTATCTAACAATGAATTTGTTACAAGTTCAATAAATCCGGATTTGTATTTGAAAACGGTAAAAGAATTGCTCAGAAAAGATAAAGGCAAAATCAAAAAAATGATTGATGTAAAAGCATTGAAAATTTTGCGAATGAAATACCAAAAATTCAATACCGAAAACAATACTCAGGATTCATTATTCAACAAAGTTTATGCTGCAAAGTTATGTGCATCAAAATCAATCACTTGTATAAAAAATGATTCAAAATTTTTACCGATAAAAAATCTTAACGACGTAGTAATAATTCAGATTGGCGGAATACGTCAAAACGGATTTTTATCAAGATCGTCAAGTTACTGTCAAACAAAATATTACTACGCTAAAAACGATTACAAAGAAATAAAAAATGCAGTAGCCGGAAACGCTAAAAAGAATGTTATATTCTTGATTGACTGCAAGTTGGCAGGCAAACAAACTCTCGACATGATAAAAGCCGTTGCCAAATCGCGTCATGCTTGCGTTATCAACTTCAATCATCCTGAAAATCTAAACTCAATAGAGGCAAAATCAATATTGCAAGTTTTTGGAAACAATTATCAATCAGGCGATTATCTTGCACAGGCTGTATTTGGCGGACTTTATGTTTGCGGCAAATTTCCGTTTGACGGTTACGACGGAATCAAGCAAATGGAAGGCGTAACAATTCGTCCGACAAGACTTCAATATTGTTTGGATGACGAAACCGGATTCAAAACAAATTACAAAGACACAATTGATTCAATTGTAAAATACGCAATCGATAATACATGTTTTCCCGGCTGTCAAATTTTTGCAAGTTTCAACGGTAAAGTGGTGATTAACAAAGGATTCGGACATCTAACATACGATACTTTATCCCGAAAAGTAAGTACCAACGACCTTTATGACATTGCATCGCTGACCAAGATTTGCGCTACAACTATACTTTCCATTTATTTGACCGGCGAGAAAAAACTCGATCCTAAAGCCAATTTAGGCAGCTATTTCAAAGGACAAGAAATTGATTGGAGCAATCTTCCGGCGGACACAATTTTCAAAGGTAAAGATACGATTTTGATTCGTGATATCCCCAAAACAACAGTTTATGATGTTACGATAAAATCGATTTTGGAGCACCGCAGCGGCATCGAACCTTACGTTCCAATTTACAAATTCACGTACTCAAAAAGTGCGATGAAACGTTGCGCCAAGGCATTGGAAATCAATCCCGACGAACTTACAAACGAACAACTTCAACAATTGATGTTTGATGAATATTACAGAGATCATTATATCAAAGACAGCGCGGAAGTACGTGTAACTGAGGGAGTTTGGCTGAGAAACAATTATGCCGATTCGCTTTACAATTATATCATGCGACTGAAAGTTTCCGACAAAAAAACTTATAAATATTCGGATGTTAACATGATTTTGTTGCAATGGGCAGAAGAAAATATTTTGAAATGCAAGGCAGATAAGTACTTGAATGACAATTTCTACAAGCCGCTCGGAATGCGTAACACATGTTATAATCCGCATGAAATTTTCAATAAAAGCCGCATTGCCCCAACCGAAACGGACAAGTGGACAAATCAATTTATTTGCGGTGACGTACACGACCCCTCGGCAGCGCTTTTGGGCGGAGTTGCCGGAAATGCGGGATTGTTTTCTACGGCTTCCAACCTCGGAATTTTGTTTCAAATGATGCTGAATTACGGCACTTACGGCGGCAAAAGATATCTGGATTCGCTCACAATCAAGGATTTTACAAGCAAGCAGCCATATACCGGTCGTGCCCTTGGTTTTGACATGGTTCCGTCGAAATTTGCCGCTCTTACAGCCTCGCCCTCTACTTACGGACATACCGGATTTACAGGTACTTGCGCTTGGGTAGATCCCGAAAACAAAATTGTAATAGTATTCTTGTCAAACCGTGTTCATCCTACAAGCAACAATCAAAATATCAACAAATTACTAATCAGAAGAAAGATTTGTCAAGCAATTTACGACGGTTTGGGATTGCAACCGCAAGCATTGTAAAAAATACTCCCGGTGAACTTCTGAATAGTCCGTAATGCGATATTGTAACTGCAAGGATAAAAAAAATCAGAAAAAAACAGGCACAAAAAAAGCAGAACCTCTATTCAGAAGCCCTGCCAGCAAAAATTTAAAAGTTTCTAATAATTTTATTGCTTGGTGAATGATCCTAACTTATTTCCGACTTTTACAGTGTATGCACCAGGGATAAGCGTCTCAATATTAATGCTTTGACCCTTGTCTACTTTCTGTGTTTTTACCAAACGACCCGTGCAATTATAGATTTCCACTTCTTGCAGATTTTGCACATCAACCATAATTTTTACAGTGCTTACTTGTGGCCAAACTTTAATTTGTTGAGCCGCCTCTACTGTCTCTGTCAATGCGGCTTCATCCACAGCTTGGCTTGTTACTGAAGCTACAGCCTCTGAATCTAATGTTTGTGCGTTTACTACATTAACTGCAAGCAAAAATGCTACTGTTGCAAAAATTGCCTTTAATTGTTTCATAATGTTATCCCTAATTAAATTTGTCTTTTTTAATTCTTATTAACTATTAAATAGATAAATTTGTTGCAGAAAATCCATAAATATTTTTGCAAATTCTACAAAATTAATATTCTCTTAACATAGCGATAGTCTACAATTTTGAGATTTCTCGCTCTAAGATAGTGAGTTGCATTATCGAATTGTCATCCAAGTTAACATCAGTTTTTGATTGTGATTCTGATCTAACTAATTGAACCCAATGACGATTTTTTTCTTGTTTATCAAATAAATCTACTTTAGTTGTTTCTATTTGTGACATCTGAGCTTGATAAAACTCTTTGTCTTTTTGAGATATTGTACTGTCTTCCAAAAATTTACGATACTGTTTTTCTCCTTCTTCCAAGAATGATAAATCAGCAGTACCAATTCCCGGATAACGTTCCACATCCGGATTTTGACTGATTACTTTTACAACCGGATCCAATTTGGAATGCACCGCCATAAAATATTCTATATCAGGAAATCCCTGTAAATTAAGGATGTGCATTATATCGTTGTAATCTTTTAGTTGCGTAGTATCAACTTCCGAATTTTCACCTATATATATTAGAAAATCTTTATGATTAGCATCAAGTTGGGTGAATGCGTTTACGTATCCAAGTATATCTTCGTTATCTACCTGAATATTAGAATATTTGCCTTTGCAACCTATCAGCGTTGCGGCAATAACAGCTAATAATATGGATTTCTTTATGCGCATATTTTTCGTTTATTCGGTGCAAAGTTACAAATTTTCCATAAACAAAATTATAAAATGAGATTTTTTTTATTTTTTTTTCGACTTTTTACTGTCTGCGGACTTCATTTTTTGTTTATCAACTAAATTAATTATCTTTGCAACCGAAAACTAATTGAAAAAAATTATGAAAAAATTCGTTACTTTATTAATTGCTTTGTTCGGATTTTTTGCTTGTCAAGAATCTGATGTTGTAGATTCTGATAACGGCGATTCTTATTTTCAAGACGAAAAGGATTGCAATTGCGACAAAAGATATGTTAACAATACTCCGGATACAGCAACCGTTACTTTTAGGGTAACAATCAACAAACAAAATCCCGAAGTAAAAGTTTACATCTACGAAGGCTCGATGACCAGCGGCACTTTGGACACTGTTTTCACTATGAAAAAAGGTCGCGACGAACTGGAACTTACTCTTGGTCACAATTATACTTATGTTGCTAAGTATCAGAAAGACAACGATTCTATAATTGTTCCGGTAAAAGCAAGACTATATTGTGAAGGTAAACAATGTCGCGGTTTTTACTGCTACGAAATTATTAACAATGTAATTGATTTGAGTTTAAAATTTTAATATAATTAAAGAAATGAAAAAAATATTATTCACAATTTGTGCAGTTGCAACAGCAACTACATTTTTGGTATCATGCAGCGGCAATGCTCAACAAAACAACGCTGAAAAAGCTGATTCTACAGCTGCTCCGGCTCAACAACAAACCACAGCTCCTGCCGAGGCTAAACCGGCTGCCGATTCTGCTGCTGCTTTGGATTTAACTAAGAAATTTATTTGTCCTAACCGCTGCGAATCTGCTGACCAAGAAGGTGCTTGCTCAGTTTGCGGTATGGATTTGGTTCCAAACGAATAATCCATAGTCAACAACAAAATAAAAACAAAACAGGCTGTCCGATAAAATCATAATCGAACAGCCTGTTTTTTTTACTACTTTTCGAGAAAATTGTATTTTGACTGACGCAATTTCCAACGCTCACGGGCATATTGCTGCATGTCGGCAACGGTATCTTTTTCGTCAAGAATTTCAATACCGAGAAGCGTTTCGATAATATCTTCCATCGTAACAATGCCGTCCATTCCGCCGTATTCGTCAACCACAAGCGCGATTTGTTCTTTCTTTTTCAACATGTCTTCCCAAAGCGAGAAAACAGGTTTGGTGTTTGGAACTATCAGTATTTTTCGCTTTAAAGTTTTAAGTTTCAATGTATTGTGGTCTTCGGCAAGACTTTCCATCACTTGCTGTCGAAACACATATCCGGTAATATTTTCATCGTTTTCGGAATAAACCGGAATGCGCGAAAATCTGAGATAATTTTTGTTATCAAGAAATTCACCCAAAGTCATTTCTTCGTCAGCCGTAGACACCACAACCCTCGGAGTCATCACATCAGAAGCTTTGTAGTTTTTCAACTTCATAAGATTCTGAATGATAGCATTTTCGTTGGCCTTGAAAATTCCTTCTTCTGCACCGATATTTACCAACGCCGAAATTTCTTCGCGACTGGTAGTATGTCCGTTGTCGTTTTTCTTAAGAAGTCGCGTAAGTTGCTGTGCCATAATCACAAGCGGATATGTAATGATAGCAACTGTTGTAATAAGATGACCGACTATTCCGGCGAGACGCTCCCAGTAACTTGTACCCAATGTCTTCGGCAAAATCTCTGAAAATACAAGTATAAGCACTGTAAGCAAGGCTGAAATTATGCCCAAAGCCTCTGAGCCTAAAACACTTGTAGCCTGCGCTCCCACCATAGATGCTCCTGCCGTATTTGCAATTGTGTTCAACGAGAGTATCGCTGACAGGGATTTGTCGATATTGTTTTTACATTTACAAAGTTTTCTAACACCTTTTTTGGGTGAGTTCTCGTTGATTTTCACAAAGATAGGCGAAGTGCTAAGCAAAACACTTTCCATCAACGAACAAGTAAAAGATATGAGCAAAGTGCTCAAAAAGTAAAAAATGAGTAGACCCATTTAATATTTAGATTGATAATTATGCCGCAAAGTTACAAATAATTCTGAATAAAAAAAATCCCCAAATCTTGTAAAAAAGAAATGAGGATTCTTAATTGGTATGATGAAAACTTTATTTTACGTTGCCAACTTTAATAAGATATTCCGCAATCTGAACTGCGTTGAGAGCAGCACCTTTACGAATTTGGTCACCTGAAAGCCAAAGTGTTAAACCGTTTTCGTCTGAAATATCTTTGCGAACACGACCTACGTAAACATCGTCGTGACCGGCTGTTTCCAAAGGCATCGGATAAACCAAATTTGCAGGATCGTCCACCAATTGACAACCCTCAGCAGCTGCAATCGCTTTTTGTGCTTCTTCTACTGAGATTGGTTTTTCGGTTTCAATCCAAACTGACTCAGAATGAGAACGTAATGAAGATACACGTACACATGTAGCAGAACATTTTGCATCGGTATGCATAATTTTCTGTGTTTCGTTGTACATCTTCATTTCTTCTTTTGTATAACCGTTTGGCTGGAAAACATCAATTTGTGGAATTACGTTGTAAGCCAATTGGTGTGGAAATTTCTTTACTGTAACAGGTTGACCGTTAAGGATTTCCTTATATTGTTGCTGAAGCTCAGCCATAGCAGCTGCACCTGCGCCCGATGCCGATTGATAACTTGCAACATGTATTCTCTTGATGTGAGAAATTTTCTCAAGCGGCTGCAAAACCACTACCATCATAATAGTAGTACAATTAGGATTTGCAATAATTCCGCGAGGACGGTTCAACGCATCTTCAGGGTTGCATTCAGGAACTACCAATGGAACATCGTTATCCATACGGAATGCTGACGAATTGTCAATCATAACTGCACCGTATTTTGTGATGTCTTCTGCAAATTCCTTTGAGGTACCTGCACCTGCTGAGGTGAAAGCTATATCAACACCTTTGAAATCGTCATTGTGCTGAAGAAGTTTTACTTCGATTTCTTTGCCCCTGAATGTGTATTTTGTACCGGCACTTCTTTCTGACCCAAACAAAACTAACTCATCCATCGGGAAATTTCTTTCATCAAGAATTCTTAAAAATTCCTGTCCAACAGCGCCTGAGGCACCTACTATTGCAACTTTCATAGTTTTTCTTATTGTTTTATATTTGTTAATCTAAATTTTGGCAAATATACGTTTTTTTCGTAATCTAAATCTAATTTTCTCCCTTAATTTTATTTTAACTACTATTAATGATAATTTTACATTGTAATACTACTTTTGCGTCAAAATCCTATTTTTTTTAAAACACGTAAACTTATGAAACATTTGAAATTAACATTAATGTTAATGTTTTTGTCAGTCGGCGAAATTTTCGCTCAAGGGCTTTCGTCAGGTATCGACAAAAACAGAATGGATTTGTCAATAAATCCGGGAACTGATTTTTATAATTATGCAAACGGTAAATGGATTGAACAAAATCCTATTAAACCGGAATTAAGCAGATTGTCACAGTTTGACAAGCTCCATGAAGAAAATCAAAAAAGACAAAAAGAAATCATTCAAGAAGTTGCAAAATCTAATCCCCGCGAAGGCAGCAACGAACAAAAAATCGCGTATCTTTACAATCAATTTATGGACAGTCTCGCCAGAAACAATGCGGGAAGTGCTCCTGTAAAACCTTATCTTACAATGGTAAACGCTGCTATCGACAAACCTGTATTGATGGGTGTTGTAGCAAAACTTCAGAATTTGGGTGTTTCTGAAATTTTCTTTGAAGCAGGTGCAAGCAGCGATATCAGAAATGCTGAACAAAACCTTGTAGAAATTTATCAAGGCGGTCTTTCGCTCCCAAGCAGAAGTTACTACATCGACAAAGATTCTGCGACTCTTTCTGTAATGGAAGGTTACACAAAATATATTCAGAAACTTTTTGAACTTGCCGGCAACTCTACCAACGATGCCAAGAAAAAAACTGATGCCGTACTCGCAATTGAAAACAAAATTGCGGCTGTAAACCACAGCGAAGTGCAGCTCCGTGATGTTTCTGACAATTATCATAAAATGAGTTACGATCAATTCAAAAAAGATTTCAGCGGAATAGATTGGGACAATTATTTCAAAACATCAGGTTATCCTAAATTCAACGAAATTTCTGTAGGTCAGATTGATGCGCTTCACAATATCGAAAAACTTTTGAAAGAAGAAAGCCTCGAAACCTTGAAAGCTTATATCGAATTCAAAGTTTTGGCAACAGCTCAACCTTATCTCGACGACAATTTTGAACTTGCAGGTTACGAATTTATGAAAGTACTCTACGGTGTTGAAAAACAAAATCCAAGATGGAAAAAAGCTATCAACTTGGTTAACAACACAATGGGCATGGCAATTGGTAAACTTTATGTTGAAAAATATTTCTCAGCAAATTCCAAAGACGCTGTTATAAAAATGGTAAAAAACCTTCAAGCAGCATTGGCAGAAGAAGTTGAAAATTCTACATGGATGAGCGAAGCTACTAAAGCTCAAGCACTTGACAAGCTCAAGAATTTCTACATCAAAATCGGCTATCCTGACAAATGGATGGATTATTATTCAATGAAATTGAATCCGAAAAATTCGTTGCTTGACAATATTTTTACAGCGTGGAAATTCCAAATTGATTACATGATTCAAACCCGTGTAAACAAGCCGGTTGACAAAACAGAATGGTTGATGACTCCACAAACTGTAAATGCATATTACAATCCAACCACCAACGAAATCAATTTTCCGGCAGGTATTCTTCAAGCTCCATTCTACGACCCAAGTGCCGACGAGGCAGCTAATTACGGCGGTATCGGTTGTGTAATCGGTCACGAAATGACTCACGGTTTTGATGACCAAGGTTGTCAGTTTGACAAACACGGTAATCAGAAAAACTGGTGGACAGAAAATGATAAAAAGGAATTTGACAAACGAGCAAAAGTTTTGAAAGAATATTTTGACAAATTGGAAGTTTTGCCGGGCGCATTTGTAAACGGCTCACTCACTTTGGGCGAAAATATTGCAGACAACGGAGGTATCAAAATGTCATATCTCGCACTCAAAAATGTAATGAAAACCAAAGATTTAGGAGTAAAAGACGGTTTCACACCGGAACAAAGATTCTTCCTTTCATACGCATTTATTTGGGCAGGCAGCACACGTGAAAAAACAGCAAGAGTAAGACTTCAAACAGATCCTCACTCTCCTATGCAAATGCGTGTAAACGGTCAACTTCCGCACCTTCAACCTTGGTACGACGCTTTTAAAATTGATAAAAAATCACCGATGTACATCAAACCTAAAAAACGTGTAAACATCTGGTAATTTTTTCACTTTTATTATAACAATTGATACCACCGGAATTCAACAAAAATTTCGGTGGTATTTTTTTTATAATCCGATTAAAAATCAATTCCACAAAGTTTTAACATCATGCTATCATCAGCATTGCCATTTTTTGCAGATTCGATAGTAGATGATTTATAATAATCACCTTGGCAACTACTGTTAATTGCAAGCATAAAATAATGTTTAGCCATTTCATCATCCTTTGGTACACCCTCGCCCTTCAAATAACAAAACGCCAAATTATTTTGAGCCGAAGCGGCACAAGGCAAATCTGTATCAACCAATTGTTTTAAATATTCTACAGATTTTTCATAATTTTTTTCAACACCAATTCCCATATAATAATAATTGGCAAGTTCTGAAATTGCAAACGGAACACAACCAATATCAGCAGCTTCTTTCATCCAAAAAAACGCTTCATCAGGATTAGGATCACAGCCTTCACCATCTTTGTAACAAGACGCTAACATCCACTGACACATACCGTCACCACGAACCGCACCTTGCAAAAAAGCGTCAAAAGCCTTTTTTTCGTCAACTTCGCACTCCCAACCGTATTTCAAAAATCTTCCATATTCAAAATAGGCTTCAGGTACACAATCTTCCACCAACCCTTCGTAAAGACTGAATGCTACACGATAATTTTCTTTATTAAACTCATTTTCAGCCATTTTGAGCGTACTTTCTTTTACTTTACTTGTCATTGTCATAATTGTAGTTCATTATATTAATCGATTAAAAATCAGTAATTTCTGCATTAGTTATTAGCAGATAACATTTTTACAAATATAAACAAATGACTAAAAATCCAATATTAAATTCAATAAAAAATTAAAAAAAATCAGTAAAAAAAATTATTGTAATCAAAATATTATTTACCTTTAGCCCAAAAAGCAACAACAATTATGAGTGAATCTATTAATATCATCACCAAAAAGAAAATTACACCGGACAATTATTTCGATGAATTAATGAAATTAGGCGAAAAAATTTGCGTAATTTCAGATGAATTTCCATGTCTAAAGCTCGGCAATTTTTCAACTTCATTGCGAGGAATAGAAATTTCGGAAATAGAAAAAGGTTATGAAATCAGAGTTTGTACATTTGCATCCATAGCTGATTATCAATTGTTTAGGAAATCAATCGATATCATAAAAAAAATCACTGGAGGCAAAGTAGAATACGAAGGAGAAATCATTAACCGCTTTGATTCTTACAAACAATTCGATGACAAATGGCTTTATTCGCAGCTGGAAATGGCTATTGATATAAGTACGATGTTAGCTAAACAATCAGACAAACCAATTGTATATTTTGGAATGTTCGCTCCATTTTGTTTTGGTAAAAAGATGATGAAAAAGTTTGGGATTGAAAATAATAAGCCAAATGAAACTGACATTTTCAAAATCAGAAAATATTTTCGTGATATGCAATGGTTTTTGGAAGATAAAACAAGTACCAAAAGCAATCTCGTAATTCAAGACGATGATGGAAAACAAAAAAGTATTTCGTTGATAGCGATTAAAAATAATAAAGTATCTGATTTTGACTTTATTTCATACGCAGAGATGATTCTGTTTCATGATTTGGACAATCAAAAATTTGCAATAATGCCGTTTGAAGAATCAATTAACAAAATTCCGAAAGAGAAATATTCTCTTTTGGATGAATGTCAAATGCTCTTGAAAGAACCGTTAACAACAGATGAAATAAGGAAAATAATCGCAGAATCACAAAAATAACTTTTGAATTTTGCAAAATTTGTAAAAAAAATATAATTTTGCATAAACTTCACGATGTTTCAACAGTTAAAAGGAAAAAAATGTCAGATATTTTTTCAGTATCTAATCTCGGACCAATATTAAATGCAGAAGTCGAATTTGGTGATTTAACGATTTTGACCGGTCCTCAGGCAACGGGAAAAACACTATTTTTGGAATCGTTCGCATTATTTTGCAATAGTAAATATATTGCGTACGATTTTCTGGAATCCAACGGCATTAGTAGTGATACTAAGACTTTTTTGGATTATTACTATGGAGAAAATATGCACAATATTATACAAACAAATACAGTTTTCAATTTTCTCAATAGGATATATTCTCCAAATAACTTATCAACAGAAATAAGTGAAAACATCAAAATGTGGATGCAACAAAAATATCCGTTAAACTTTGATGTTGTACTTCCAAATGCCTATTATATTCCGGCACAAAGAAGTTTAGCAATTTCGGAAGGTAGAATAAAAACGTCTGACGATTTTATAAATTCACCATATTCTCTTGTAAAATTTTGCAAATTTTTGCAAGATTATGTCAAAAAAAATCAAACAGAATTATTAAAAGATAAAATAAAAGATTTTGAGTTTTTTAAAGCTTCCAAAATAAACATGAAAAGAAATGCCGGAAGCCCGAGATTAGAAATGACTGTTGACAATCAGACAGTTCCATACATGGCATGGAGTACAGGTCAGCGTGAATTAGCTCCACTTTTGATGTCTATAGAATACTTTGAAAAATATACACCTAAGTCCTACATCATCATCGAAGAACCGGAACTTGGTCTGCATCCACGTGCAATTATAGAATTTATGTTGACAGTTTTGCAAATAATGCAGACAGGAACAAAAGTAATTATTTCTACGCATTCAAGTACACCGTTGGATTTTGTATGGACAATCAAACACTTGAAAGAAAATGGTGCAAAAACTTCTGAATTATCAAAGATGTTTGATTTCAAAATCAAAGACAAATCCGTTTTTGATAACATCTTTGAAAAAACATTCAAAACATATTATTTTGCGCCTGACAAAAAAACAAAAAAAGTTACAACCAAAGATATTTCTTCTCTCGACGTTTATTCAGAAGACGAAGAAATTGCATCTTGGGGCGGAATGTCGCTATCTGCTGACAGAGCCGGAAGTATTGTTTCCAAATTTTAATTACAATAATCATGACATTCAAAGAAGCCTCAAACAAAGATTTTCCAAAAGATTACAAAATAGGTCTTCAAGCCGTAAAGGGAAATGACAGAAATAAATTTGATTTTATAAAAAATACCCGCAACATCAATGGTAGTATTGACATCGATAAAAGTTTCAAACATGAAATGCAATACGACAACCGTTGGGATTATGTTATCGGGTATAATGAATTAGCGTATTTCTTTGAAGTTCACCCGATGACAGTAGGAGAAATTACAGACAAAATGATTAACAAAGTAAAATGGTTGGAAAATATTTTATCTAAAAAAGCGCAAAACATCAACAGTTTAAAGCAATATCCACTATTTTGGATATCAACAAATGCCGGCGATCAACTAAAAATAACTCCGAAATCAAAATATTGGAAAATGTTAACAAAAATGCGAATTGAATGGCGCAAAACAGAAATAAACAAACAATTCATAAAATAATCATTTCATTTTTTTTAACTTCTTCTATTTTTCTTTCAAAAACTCTTCAATTAATTCCGGTTTGTAAACTTTTTCGCGAGTGGAATTTCTGACTTTTGACCATAAAAATGCTGCGGTTTTCAATTTGTTAGGGAACCTATTGCTCTGAGAATCAGCACAAAAATCTTTCAAAAACTTGTTCCACTGACACGCCGATTTGTCATAACGGGCATATACTTTTTTGCCGTTCCAAATGTCCAACAAATCTCCTAAGGTAAATTCCGTATCGTTGTCAGTTTTTACTTTTTTAACTGTTGCTACCATGTCTACGGTAAACTTAAAATTCTGAATACCTGT
Organism: Bacteroidales bacterium; assembly: GCA_017541145.1. GTDB lineage: Bacteria > Bacteroidota > Bacteroidia > Bacteroidales > UBA3824 > UBA3824. The sequence goes on from JAFXZT010000137.1 coordinate 69,100, forward strand.
TGTTTGTGAAAAAAATTCTCGAAATTTTGGTCCGAAACTAAATCCGCATTCCAAAAGTTTAGTATCGGGCGTAAGTTCCGTTACTACACTTTTGGATTTGTGCAACGGCTTGGTTTCCAATATTTTGTTACCGGAAAAATATTCCTCAATATTATGACAAAGCTCGGTTTTCATGCCGCGCGAGGATATGCCTAACTGTTTGCAAATCAATATCAATTCTTCTCTGTACCAATAATATTTTGAAAATTCTTGATATGATGTAATTTTACTAAATTCCGGACGATGTTCCATTTTAATTTATAAGTAAAAAAATTACAACGAAAATACTGAAAATCAGAAACTTTTAGCATTTCCCGTTGCAAAAAAATAATTTATTTTTGCGTTTTTACAGTTTCAATCTTTTTGTTGTAAAAACTCTTGAAATCCAACCACTTGTAATAAGGGAAATTAGTTGTTTGAACAGGAAGTTTTGCCTCCGCACCGTTGAGCAGACATTTCACCAAAATATCATTAGGATTTTTCTTGTTACGATAAAAAATCAACTGAATATTGCACGCCTTACAAGTCTGCCAATTTTGATAACAATTCTTTACTTCAAACGGGTCTTCGGGATCGATGTCGGCGCCGTTGATCCCCATAAAAATCGTTAAAGGTCCGATATAAGTATCGTGTCCAAAACGCAAATCGGCTACTCTGTTAATTTTGCCGTCAATTACCGCATCTGCCTTATTCATAATATCTTGCAGTATCGGAATTGTTTCGTATTGAGGACCGAAAACCCACGCGTAAGAGCCGAGGTTAGAGCGTTCCCACATCTTAACAATTTCGTCGTCGATGATGATATTTCCCATCATTCCTTCGTGCAATATATTTGGCAAAGAGGTATACAAATTTATCAAATTGCTGCCAATATGATGAAGATTGCCGGGAAGTCCGTCGGTAGAGGTAAAAACCCGAGATAAGATTTTTTCCCGCACCGAATTGTTTTCCGGTATCTTGTCCCAATTCTTCTCAAACCGTGGCTTAACTCTTGGGAATGAATGTTTTACCGGATTTTGACGATCGGAAGGAACAACGCCATCAAGAGTAAAACGCGACGACTGTTCACGAATTTCAAGTTTTGGGTTGCATTGTACAAGTTCCTGACAAAATGCGGACATACTTAAAACGCAACGTCCTACAAGCGAGGAAATTGCATAAATATCTCCACCTTTTTTGAAAACTTCGGGAAAGTTGTTGTACATCTGTCTTGCAATTTTTTGATGTTGTTCCCAGCCAAGTTGCGTGAGTTCGCTTACACCGGTTGAAAGTTCATCTTTTGCCGCCATAAAATTTTTGTAAAACTTTTCACCTTCTTCGGTTAACTGATGATTGTTGTGAGCCGTAGTAAGCAGTGTATCAAGCTCTTTGTAAAGATTATCAGTCCAATAATAACGCGAACCGTGTCGGGCGTAATGACTGATATAAAACGGCGTATATCCCACAGGAGTTTTGGTAAGCTGATGACTCTCAAAAGGATATGGACAATCATTGCCGTAAGCCTTTTGGGGATTGGCGTTAAGTTGTTCAAATACAGCATTTTGCTGACAAAAAGAGGTCAAGGCAAAAAATGTAAAAAAAGTAGTAATTGTGATTTTTTTAATTGAAATTTTCATAGGTTTAGTCTTTTTTTTGATTGAGAAAAATTCAACGGCGAAAGTAAAAAAATTATAGTGATTTTTGAAATATTATTTTCTCAAATCACTGCTCTTTTATTAAATTTTTTCAAGAATCTCAATTCACTCATAATTAATTAGCCATAAAAGAATTTCCTATTTTTTTGATACTGTAGTGAAAAAATGGAATTATTTTTGAGGTCATGAATCTTATAAATTTCTATTTTTGGGGAACAAAAACGGAAAGAAACATCCCAAAATTTTTTTTAACTTTGCACAAAAAAAAGATACTGATGAAATTACTTTTTACCATTGTATTGATAACATTTTTATTTTTAACGGGTTCAGCACAAAACAACCAAGAAACAAAGGCAGAGCAATACAACGAAATCGCAGCGAAAACTTCTAACAGCGACACGATGTTAAAATATGCATTGCTCGCACTCGACCTTTTTGAAAAGTCAGACACAATGCCACGCGCCATCGCATCGTATTATGTCGGCAAGGCGTATTATATGCTCGACGAAGCCGAAAAGGCAATGCCGTATTTTTTTCAATCTGCTGATTTGTGCCAACTTGCCGGAATGTATTCCAAAGCAGCTACTTCCTATATCGCTATCGGCAGCTGTTACGAGGATTTGAATATACAAGACAGTATTTTTTACTATTACAACAAGGCTCTGAAAATTTTTATCGAGGAAAAAGATACTGCCCGCATTTCGTATGCTTACCTGATGATCGGACAAATACAATCGAACCTCGAACTCTATTCCAACGCCGAAGAAAATTACCGCAATGCACTGCATTACACAACACTTTCTGCCGATACGTTGGATATGGCGTATTGCAAATTTCTTATAGGTCAAGCAATTATGAATATTTCTGACACTTTGTATTACAAGTCAATCAATGATTTGAAAACATCGGTTACACTTTTTGAATCCATACAAACCGACGATGCTTATTACATCCAAGGCAAATATTTGGCGTATTCGTCGCTCGCAGAGGCATATATCAATGCTGCCAAAGCAACCGGAAAAAGCTGTTATGCTGACAGTTGCAAAATTTACCTTGACAAAATCGGTAATTACGACCTCGATAACGGTAATATCTCAAATCATGTAAATACATGTTATACCAAAGCAGAGTATTTGATATTTTATAAGCTTTATACCGAGGCGCTTACAGTTCTCAACGGTTTGGAAAATTACATGACGGACGATTTGCCGAAAAACATATTGAAAAAATTTCACAAAAAATTATACGACGTTTACAAACTTGTAGGTGATTACAAAAAAGCATTGCAACATTTTGAAAAAAGCGAGGAATACAAGTTTGCAACCTTAAACGACAACACGTTGACTTCAATAAAAAAAGCAGAAGTGGAACGTACCAAAATGATAGAAGAATTGAAACGCGAAAACGCTGAAAAACTGCATCATGCCGAAAAAGTAAAATTTCAAATCCTCATCACGGCGTTGATAATAGGCTTAGGATTGGGTTTTATTGTTTTTTGGAACAAACGCAAATCAGCCAAAGCCCTTGCCGAAAAAAATACAATTCTTGCCCGTCAACGAAAAGAAATTCTTGACAGTATTAATTACGCCAAACGTATTCAGTTTGCCGCAATTTCAACCATCGAAGAAGTTAAAACATTATTTCCGGAAAGTTTTGTGTATTACAGGCCATGCAACATCGTAAGCGGCGACTTTTACCGCGTTGCCAAATGCGGGAAATATCACGTTTTGATAACTGCGGATTGTACAGGTCACGGCATTCCCGGCGGTTTTCTTTCGATGCTCGGCATTTCGGCTCTAAAAGAATATTGCATTACGGAAAACGATGCAGAAAATCCGGGCTCGATTCTCGACCGTATGCGCGATTTTATCAAAACTACTTTAACCAAAGATACCAACGGCAAAGAGGTAAACGACGGAATGGATATTACAATCTGTTCTTTTGACTTTTCCGCTATGAAAATGCACTATGCAACGGCAAATCAAACAGCGTTGTTGATTCGCAACGGTGAAATAAAAAAACTAAAAGGCGACCGCATGCCCGTAGGCAGATATTTGATAGAAAAAGAGCATTTTGATTCTTTCACATTCGACCTTGAAAAAGGAGATATTGTTTACACATTTTCTGACGGAATTCAAGACCAACCTGGCGGCGATGAAGACGAATTGGGTAAACGTTTTATGTCAAAAAATCTTTTTAACCTCTTGAAAGACAACAGCGAAAAAACATTGGACGAACAATGTAAAATTTTAGACACTTGCATCACAAATTGGCGTCGCAACCGATCTCAAGTAGACGATATGACAATGATTGCAGTAAAAGTCTGAAAAAAAAATAGTAAAATACAACAATGCGGCAATTATAAAAACTCTTTTCATTTTTGTTGACATTTTTTGATAAAACAATTCACCATACATTGTGTGTTCATGGTATAATTATTTAAGATTAATATGGGCAAATGTAATAAAAAATTTTTTAAAATGAAAAGTTTTTTCGGAAAAATATAACAAAATAATGAAGTATATTTCTTGCATACAAGAGAAAAACAATTTGGCAATGAACAAATATTTAGTACGTAATATAATAGTTGAGAATCAACAACTTATACAAGGAGTTGAATTAATAGAGCGTCAATTTGTGTACAACAAGCAGGAAAGTCGTATATGCTTTTTCAACGAGCAAAAAGCTTGACATAATATTACAAGCACACCGTCTTTTAACTGATTTTAAAACCGATTTTGTTTCTTGACGAAACACAAAACATCAACAGAAGGGAACATTTTGCACGCCGACTTGCAAAAAAGTTTTGTCAACAACAAAAAAATACTTACATTTAAAAAGTATGACAATTTTCTGCAAGGTTTCGGGCTAAATCGTGTTTTTTTTGATAGATTTAGCCCGAAAGTCTGCATTTTTTTTAGAAAATTGTGTTATTTTTGCTGCAATTATGGAAATAAAATCATATCTGCGCTTACAGTTAACGCTGATTAATAGAAAAATACGGGATTTTGGAATGAATCCGGTGTTGGGGCATATTGTTATATTAACACTAATTGCCCTTGCCGGATGGTTGCTTTTTATAAAAATTCCCTCGTATGCACCTTATATAACACTATTGTTTTGTATCTATGGACAGTCAATTTTGTCGCAAAAGCAACGCTCTGATTTTCTGTATATTGTCTATGGCGACAAAACTAAACGGCGAATAAGAATTATTGAAAACCTGATTGTAAATATTCCTTTTATTACCTTGCTTTTAATTGAAAGTCAATACATTGAGGCGGCTGTATTGCCGGTTGTTAGCGTAATTATGGCTTTTGTTGAGGTAAATTCAAAGAGTATCGTGTTGCCAACACCTTTTTCAAAAAAGCCATACGAATTTGCCGTCGGATTCAGAAAAACTTTTTTATTTGTTTTGTTGATTTATGCTCTGTCTGTTATTTCGGTATGTGTCAACAATTTGAACCTCGGATTATTTTCTGTTTTTGTACTTTGCCTGTTATGTGCGACGTATTATGGCAAAGTGGAAAACGAGTATTATGTTTGGATTTTTTCAGAAAGTCCTAACAAGTATTTGATGCACAAGATATTGACGGCAATTCAACACACATTTTTGATGACACTTCCGGCGGTGGTGCTGCTAACAGTGTTTTTCCCTGATAATTGGTGGCTCGTTTTGCTTGCAACGGCAATCGGGGCGTTTTTGGTAATCACATTTTTGCTTGCGGCATATTCGGTCTATCCCGGTGAAATTGGGTTGCTGGAACTTATATTCATTTTATTGGTGTTTATTCCGCCGTTTGTCTTGGTTGTGATACCATATTTCTATGTTCGTTCTGTTAATCGTCTAAAAAATATACTTGTATGATTAAGATTGTCGATTTGCACAAAAGTTACGATTCAAAATCCATTCTCAAAGGCATCAACACCGAGTTTTCGCGTGGCAAAATTTACGGAATCATCGGCGAAAATGGCGCGGGAAAAACTACTCTGTTCCGCTGCATTGCCGGTCTTGAACGTTTTGACGGCGAAATCACCTCCGATTTGCAGCCGTTGAAAAACTATTTAGGGCTGCTTTTTGCCGAGCCGTATTTCTTCGACAAAATCACCGGCGAGGAGTACATCCGCCTTTTGTGCAACGCCCGGCACAAGGTCATTAACGGCATCACCGACAAGAATATTTTAGACCTGCCGCTGTCGCAGTATGTTTCGACGTATTCAACAGGAATGAAAAAGAAACTGGCTCTGCTTGCGGTGCTTTTGCAGGGCAACGAGTTTTTTGTTTTGGACGAGCCTTACAACGGCATTGACATCAACGGCAGCATTGTCCTGACAGAGATTTTGCTGAAACTCAAAGAGTTGAATAAGATTGTCCTTTTGTCGTCGCACATTTTTTCCACCTTGCGCGACACTTGCGATGAGATTTTAGTATTGAAAAACGGAACTTTCACAAAACACGTCTATCGTGATAATTTTGACACACTTGAAGATGAATTGAAAAGTTCAGGCGTGAAGGATTTGGTGGGAAGGCTGGGGCTATGAATTCTTGCCGTAAAACACGCAGTCCTTGCATATCTTATCCAATGCAATTTCTTGAAGTTTAAAGTCCTTACCTACTATATTTCTTATCAGATTAGTGATGTTCCCAATTTTTTATTATTTTTGCAAAAACTAAAACGGCATTATTATGGGACTCTATATCAATTTAGGCAACAATGGATTCCGCACGGCGAGAAACAGTGAATATGTGGACAAGTCGGGACTGATTGGCGTTGTCAACAGAACACTCGACACAGAATATAAGTTTACTTGTGTAAGCCGTTGCCGCAGGTTCGGCAAATCTATGGCAGCGAAAATGCTAAGCGCGTATTACGACAGAACTTGCGATTCGCGTGATTTGTTCAAAGATTTAGAGATTACAAACGACCCGACATTTGAGACACATCTCAACAAATATTCGGTGATTTTCATCGATATGAGCAATTTTACGCCAAGATTCAAGGACGAACCTAACATCATCGGACATATTGACAGCGAGGTTAAAAACGAACTTCTCTCAATGAATCCCGATGTCAAAGTATCTGACACTGACGATCTTATGAACTGCCTTGTGCGTGTTCACGACGCCACTGGCGAAAGATTTGTGTTAATAATCGACGAGTGGGATGCAATCTGCCGCGAGTTTAAGGCGGGCAGCGAGGCTATGGACAGATACGTTACGTGGCTTAGACGGATGTTTAAGAGTGTCAACGCAGCCGACGTGTTTGCAGGCGTTTATATGACCGGAATTCTGCCAATAAAAAAATACAAAACAGAATCAGCATTGAATAATTTTATAGAATATTCGATGATTGTGCCGGGACAAATGGCACGATATTTTGGTTTTACTAAAGACGAGGTATCCGCTCTCTGCAAAAAAAACGATATGGATTTTGACGAGGTTGAGCGTTGGTACGACGGATATATCATTGGCAAGCAAAAGTCGATGTTCAATCCCAACAGCGTAATGACCGCAATGCGAATGAATGTCTGTGCCAACAATTGGGGCAAGACTGGCGCATACGATTCGGTTTCTACATATATTCAAATGAATTTTGAGGGCTTGAAAGACGACATCATAAAAATGCTTGCGGGTAATCGTGTAAAGGTCAACACTACTAAGTTTCAAAACGATATGTCCATCATCCGCAGCAAAGACGATGCGCTTACGGTGCTGATTCACTTGGGATATTTGTGCTACTATTTTGAAGACCGTACCTGTGGAATACCTAATTTTGAGGTTTGGGAAGAAATGAAAAACGCCGTTGAAAATACCGATTGGTCCAACATCGTAGAAGTTATCCAAAACTCTGAAAATCTGTTGGATGCCGTTATCGACTGTGACGAATCTGCCGTAGCTCGTGCGGTTGACAAAGCCCATGACGACAACACTTCCATTCTGTCATACAACAACGAAAATTCAATGGCATGCGTGCTGTTTATGGCTTTCATCGCCGCCAAAAACGATTATATAATTCACCGCGAACTTGCTTCGGGAAAAGGTTTTGCTGATTTAGTTTTGATTCCGCGTTGCCATATTAACAAGCCCGCAATGATTTTGGAGTTGAAATTCAACAAAGACGCCGATTCCGCCATACGCCAAATTCACGAAAAGCGTTACACCGGCAAAGTGCTTGAATATACCGGAAATATCATTTTAGTCGGCATCAATTACGACAAAACAAGCAAGACCCACGAATGCAAAATTGAAAAGGTGTAATTTATTTTTTGAAACAATTGAAAATTCAAAACCAGAAATCTTTTCTGTAACAATATTTTTAAAATTTAACAATCAACATAACAATCTAAAATTCAACACAATATCCCGAATAGTAAAAATTAAATTAATAATGGCTTAAAAAAAACGATAAAAATGTATTATTTCTTAAAATTAATTATAACTTTGCCGCTGAAAAAAATATGAAACGATTAAATCGACATCAAGACTTTAAATAATAATAAATTTAATTAACATTTTAACTATTACTCACAATGAAAAAAAGAATTCTTATGACATTTGTAGCAGCGTCATCTTTGATGTTTGCAGCATGTGGCGGTGGCAACAACAATGTAACTCCGGCAGATAACCAAACTGCTACTGATAACAAAACAGCTACAGAATCTAATGCAGCAAACGATGCAATCATCCCTGTTGATGCATCAGCAACACTCGACAAAACTTTTGAAAACGACAAATTCTCAGTTCAATATCCTTCTGCTCTTACTCCAAAAACAGTAGAAGGTTCTGATTTTTTCATCGCTAACGAATCTGGAGAAGTTACATTCAACTTTACATGGAATACCGAAGGTCCGGCTATTTCTGATCTTCAGTCTTTGCTTGAAAACTATGTTTACATGTTGAAATCTCAAGGTACAGTTGAAACTCAAGCTGTAAAAGGCAACAAATTCGTTATCAAAGTTTCTGACGAAAATACTACAAAATACGCTTTCGGTGTTATGAAAGAAGACAAAGTTGGCGTTATGGGCGAATATTCTTACCCGAAAGAAAATGCTGCTGATTTTGAAAAATATGCAGGCGCATTAATCAACTCTATTAAATTTAAATAGGCTATTTTTTCAATTACTGTTTTATATCAAACACGAAATTTGCGTTTCTTTATTCGCAGGTTTCGTGTTTTCTTTTTTTATGACTTTTCTATTTCTAAGATTATTTCAATAAAACACGATTTTTTTTGGATTTTAAGAAAGTAATTTGTTTTTTTGTAAAAATTATTTAAGTAACATCCACTTTCGTAAGTATTTTTCCGTTGTTAAATATTTGCGAAACATGAGTAAGTAACATCAATTATATCAGATAATAACTTTAATTACTAACCTAAAAAAAAAGATTGAATATGAAACATCTTATAATTTTAATTTTGGCAATTGTATTGAATATCAATGCATTTGCACAGACGTTTGAATGTGGTTTCGCTCTTGGTGAAGGTCCGATAAATCATAATGAAAAACGCACAGCAATCGAAATGTCGATGCATGCCGGTGTAAAAAGGGACTACAGTTTTTCTTTCGGCGGCTATTACACATTGTTTTTAACAAATTCCAAAGAAGATACCCGATTCGAAGATTTTTTCGACGATTATAAATTCCGTTATCGTGGAATTTATGCCGGATTTTATGTTGAAAAATGTGTATTTCAACGTGCATTTTTTTCTGTAAATATCGGTACAAAATTAGGTTTTGGAGGTATTAACTACGGCAACGACAGCGAAAACTACGATGAAGACGACGAATATTATGAGAATAATGCCACTTATGACAAACTTGACCAAAGCTTTGTAATGGCGTTAGAACCGTATATTTCAGCCGATTTTGCTATTTCGGACGATTTATCACTTTCGGCAGTTACCGAATACAGAACATTGAATTGTATGCATCTGAATTACAACAATTGTAACATCGCAAGCGGAAGCAGTCTCAACGGCTGTACTTATTTCCTAAAATTAACAGTATACTTTGATTAATTAAAATATTAATTTACCGAGGATCCCCCAAAAGTGGTATTTTTCAAACGGGAAATATCAAATACCTCAGAAAAGTGGAACATTTACTATAACCAATATCGACGTTAATGGCTGTAATATAAAACCTCAAATTAGCTCTAACAGGTGCAAAATTAAAGAAAAATAAAATTAAATATGATTAAAAACAATAAAGCCTGAAACTAATTATGTTTCAGGCTTTATTATGATTATTCATCTTCATCATCCTTATCTTCGTCAGAAAAATTATTATTTCCTTGAATTTTGATATATTCTACGACTCCTTCCGGTGCATAAAATTCAATAATGCTCATCTCATTTTTTATAAAATAAGAATCACCGGAAATGGAATCAATACCAATTAAATTTTGAAGATCTTCACTATCCAAATAATCACGACCAACCCAAAGATACTCATAGGCTCCGGCGTTCCAATACGGATACATATAATCTGAAGTTTTTACTGTTATAGTTACGATTTTACCGAGAGAATCAGTTTCCAAACTAAACAAATTTTTACCATTTCGTTTATAATTCGCAATATTATTCTTTTTGTTGACAGTAATACCTGCTAAATCACCCGGAAGAAAATCTCCCAACCGTATCGGTCCCAAACCATCTTTTTTAATAAATCCCAATTGACTTTTAGAATCGCAAACAGAAAAGCATACACCATTCCAATTGTACAAAAACTCTATAATATTATAAGTCTCATCGGAAACAAAAGCTCTTAATTTTTTGTCTTTTCGAACCCAAATCTTTAAATCGCTTTCAAATGTAGATTCTGCATTGTCACGATTGTAATACCAAAGAGCTTCTGTTTTATTAAATTTGTCAAAAGTAATTTTGGGTAATACATTTATTGATTTAGTAAGTCTGCCTTTTTTATACATAAATGTCTTAAAATCCAAAATCTCCCAATCGCAACCATCGCCTTCACACAATGTTTTATCTTTCTCATACACAACAACATAGTTACCGGCAGTATCTTGATAACAAATTACAATTTCATTGAAAACATAATCCTCTTCGTCTTTATATTCGTAACAATAATAATAACGATCTTCCACTTTACTATTTTTCGGAGACGGTGAATCGGGATTCAACAATTTGAAAATATCGTAAGCTAAATATACGGTATCTTCATTCTCAACTTTCGTTGTAGTAGTCGTAGTGTCAACTGTCTGTGTCGGAATAGTTTGGACTTTATTTTGTTCCGAACTGTAGGAACAAGAACCAAATGTTATTCCCAAAATTGCAAGCAATATTATTTTCTTTTTCATAAATTTTTATAATAATTTATGCAAAGATATAAATATTTTGTCGATTTTTTTAAAAAAAATTACAAATTTAGTTCGTTAAAATTTCGACCTTATACCTCAATTCTTTGGCGTGATTGTACACATAATTACAAATATTCAAGGCTTCCGGCTCACGGAAACTGACACGATTTTGTACCAAATTGTCACCAACTGTAAATTTAAACGAAACTTCTGACGGATTGCCTTGTTTATCGGTAACTGTAATTGTGTATTTATCACCGAGTTGAGAATTTTTGATATTAGGAGTGGCAAAACGAAATGCCACCAAACAATCTCCGGCTTGTGTTCCTTTGCCCGGATTGATGTTAACAAGAAATAGCTGAATATCTGACGGCGTTTGCTCTGAATCAAACGGTTTAATTACTGCAAACGGAGTTTTGGGTTCAAGATTGAAAAATTCAGCTGCCTTGGAAAATTCACCGCAATTGTCTTCCCGATGAATATTTTCAAGATCATCACGAAGAAAAGTGTTATCCGTTACAAATGAGTGAATTAACAATCCGGAAAGTATCGCCACGTACAACCAGTAAATTACATTCATTACTATTTTGTATGACTTTTTTTTCTTTTCAACACGCTCCAATTCCTCATCAATTTCCTCAGCATATTTTTTTACATCAGGAAAATTTTCCATAGAAATCAGAGTTTTACGAAGATTATTTACTTGATCCGGAGAAACCTCTTTTGACTTGTAACTTAGCAATATCGCAGCAAAAAACATCGGCAACGATACAAAAAAAGCCATCATTAGATTAGCAGTAGATGTAAACGCAATAGCCGAAAGTACACAATACCCCGCAAATGTAAAACAAATTAAAGATATTTTGCTACGAAACATGTCGCCAAAATTTTTCGGAAACGATGTTTTGTATTCTGCAATTGAAGTCTCAATATCTTTTATTGAGTTTTGAAAAGCAGTTCTAAATGAATTTTTTGATATTTTGTTCATGGTGTTATTCGTTAGATTCTGAGGTTTTGAAAATTGTGTAATTACTTTGTAAAACATCGCTGAAATATGTTTGAACCGACGGTCTGATAAACAGCGGCAAAAGAACAATAACAGCAATTATAGCTACAAAAACAGCGAGTTTGAGTCGGTTGGAACGTCGCTTACTATCAGCCTTTTGAATCTCGCCGCCAAGCTGAGCGATAAATTTTCGGGCTTCAGGATTGTCGCCATAAACCGCTTTTGTAAGTCTTACATACTTATTGTAATCGTTGAGAGCCGTGTAATAAACTTCGTCAGCAATTGCAACAGGAGATGCCTCAATTTCAAAATCTTTATCATCAAATTTTACTTCGCTTTCACTTTTATATACTTTTACTTTGGAAGAATCGAAATTCATTTTCCATTTTACACCGAAAAATCCTAACGGCAAAGCAATTACAAGAATGCATCCTCCGGTAGCTCCGGGATACGAAAATGCCGAAACAAACAACACGATACCAATAAAAAGCATCAATGTTCCCTTATGAAATTTCAGTAAATCGAGAAACGTCGGTTTCGGGGCATTACTGATATTTTTAATACTTGCAGTGATATTGTCAATCAGATTTTTGATATTAAAATCAGAATCCTGACGAGCGTGCAAAACATGTCCGCAATGACTACAAATATTGCTAATCAACGGAAACGGTGCGCCACAATCGGGACAGTTATCTATATTTTGCTCCTCTAACTCGGTTTTGAGATTTTCGGAACGGATAATATCAGCATCTTTGCCGTCCAAAACACCGGAATTCAACGAATTAACACCGCTATTTGAAAGGATTTTTCCACAAAATTGACATTGATCGGCAATCAACGGAATCTGCGAACCGCACGACGGACAACTTTTGAGTTCTTCCTTTGAGAAAGATTTCAACCTTTGAGTTAACATATTGTCCAAAAAAGCGTTAATCTCAGCCTCGGAAACGCCCTCAGCAATAGCATTTTTCACAATAACCTCACGCTCCTTGTAAGTAAGCACGCGGTCAACAAGAGCAAGTTTAGTTAGTTCAATTATTTTTTTTGAAACTGCCATAGTTCAATTTATTTGGAGTTAAATTTCAGCAATGTTATCAATTATTTTTGAAAAATAAAAAATCAAAATCGGGAAAATTACCACAACAAAAAGTAATATGTCACAAAATGCAAAATACAAGGAAGAATGATTTTATAAAAATTGGCATCTGCATCCCGTTTTTTGTAAAAAAGATGTATCTTTGCGGTGGAAGAAAAACTTTTACCGCTATGAAAGAGTTACCTATTGGCATACAGACGTTCGACAAAATCATCAACAAGGATATGGTTTATGTCGATAAGACAGAATTGATTTTCAATTTGGTCAAGTTGAATTATGTTTTTCTTTCCCGTCCGCGAAGGTTCGGCAAATCGTTGCTAATTAGCACATTGCAGGCATATTTTGAGGGGAAGAAAGATTTATTCAAGGGTTGCAAAATCGAAAACCTTGAAACCCAATGGGAACAATATCCCGTGGTGACTTTGTCGTTTGCAAGTTGCAAATCGAACGATCTGGAGGTGATTGTCAGACACGTATCTATTGAATTGTCCAAAGAAGAATTCAAATACGGACTTGCTGACAAGGTGGAAACATCCAAAGACAAGGATGCTCCTGACATTAATTTCAATGACAGATTTAAGAATATTATCGAATCCGCCTATCAACAGACCGGCAAACAGGTTGTTCTTCTTATCGACGAATACGATGCCCTGATGCTCAACACAATCACCGATTTAAAAGTTCAGGATGCTGTGCGCGTTCACATGAACAATCTCTTTTCGCCGATAAAAGATTTGGACCCGAAACTGAAATTTGTGTTCATAACGGGAATCACCAAACTGAGCCAAATGTCGATTTTCTCAACTCTCAACAATCTGTCAGACATAAGTTTGGATTCGCGGTATTGCACTCTTTGCGGCTTTACGGAAAAGGAAGTCCGCACCGAACTAAAACCATACGTAGAGGCTTTTGCCGAAAAGTTAAAATGCAGTTTCGACGATGCCATCACAAGGCTCAAACAGCGTTATGACGGCTACAAGTTTTCTGACGAGGACGAAGGCGTTTTTAATCCGTACAGTCTTTTGAGGGCATTGGATTCAAAAGTTTTCAAAAATTATTGGGTTGAAACGGCGACACCTTCATCGTTGATTTCGCTTTTAAGACAAGGCAAATCAGTAAAAATCAACGAATTGGAGGATATTTATATGAGTAGCGGACGTTTTGACACGCCCATCGAGCGGGTTACCGACATCGTGCCGTTCCTGTATCAAAGCGGATACTTGAGCATCAAGAGTTACGACCCCGATTTTGACCAATATGTCATTGGATTTCCCAACCGTGAGGTAAGATACGGATTTTCAGAAAGTTTAATCAAAAATTATATCGAGGAAGACATCGGCTTCAACAACGATATTTTCCGCCGCTCGGTGGTAACCGCCATCAAGGAAGACAATCCCGAAATCCTTTTGCAACATCTCCAAGATTTCTTGTGCAAAATTCCATATCCTAACGATGCCGCTAACACCCCTGAATGGTATTATCAAAACCTTTTGTATGCGATTTTGGCGACCTGCGGACTCAATGTTCAAACCGAAATCCGAACTTCCGACGGACGAATTGATTTTGTGTTGTTCTCGCCGAAATCAATTTTTCTTTTCGAGTTTAAACTCAACAAAACGGCGCAAGAAGCATTATCTCAAATCGACGAAAAAGATTACGCCCAAAAGTTCTCGTTTGAGGACAGAAAAATTTGGAAAATCGGCGTGAACTTTTCAAGCGAAAAGAGGACTGTGAACGAGTGGAAGATTGAAAATCCGCAAATCTGACCAAAAAGTATTTGAAGGGCGTAGAGGATTTAACGCGCCCTCTTCCTAAAAAAAACTGTAAAACTACACTTTCTAAAATGTAATATTCCACCTTCAAAAATGCATTTTACAATGATATAATTCTGACTTTTGCAGCAAGAAAAATTTCATTGAAAATGACACATTTAAACGAATTAGAAGCTGAATCAATTTATATTCTAAGGGAAACCGCAGCACAGTTTCAACGTCCGGCAATTTTGTTTTCGGGCGGAAAAGATTCAATTGTGGTTACTCACTTGGCATACAAGGCGTTTTACCCTGCAAAACTGCCTTTCCCGCTCGTTCATATTGACACGGGACACAATTTTAAGGAAACTATCGAATACCGCGACAACCTCGTTAAAAAACTCGGTGCTGACCTCATCGTCGGCTCGGTTCAGGAGAGCATCGACAAGGGTCGCGTAAAGGAGGAAACAGGTTACAATGCTTCACGCAACGCATTGCAGACCACCACTTTGCTCGACACCATCGAAAGCAACAAATTCGACGCTTGCATTGGCGGAGCACGCCGCGACGAGGAAAAAGCGAGAGCGAAAGAACGTATTTTTTCACACCGTGACGAGTTCGGTCAATGGAACCCTAAAAACCAACGTCCCGAACTTTGGAACATCTTCAACGGCAAGAAAAATCAGGGCGAACATTTCCGCGTCTTCCCGATTTCAAATTGGACTGAAATGGACGTTTGGCAGTACATTTACAAAGAAAAAATCGAACTTCCGAGCCTCTATTACACCCACACCCGCAAATGTTTTTACCGCGACGGTCAGTGGCTCGCAGCCGAGGACTGCATCAAACGCCGCCCCGAAGAGGAAGTTGTGGAAAAGCAAGTACGCTGCCGCACCATCGGCGACATAACTTGCACAGGCTTAACGCTTTCCACTGCTCACACCATTGAAGACATCATAGCCGAAACCGCTGCAACACGCGTTACAGAACGTGGCGGACGCGCCGACGACAAACGCAGCGAAACCGCAATGGAGGACAGAAAAATTAACGGCTATTTTTAGTCGCTCGCCGCGTGGCGTTCTTTTTTGGAAAAAAGAACCAAAAAACTTTTATACTCGCACTTCGTGCGGATTATCACTTAAACCGGCGAGCATAGCGAGCCGAATATAAAAATTTTCCGGTTCCCTTTTTTAAAAGGGAACAAAAAGACAAAAATATGGCAAACGGATATTTAGATATGCAACTCCTGCGCTTTACGACGGCGGGGAGCGTTGACGACGGAAAATCGACTCTTATCGGACGACTTTTGTACGATTCAAAATCGATTTTCGAAGATCAGTTGGAGGCAGTGGAACAGGCTTCTAAAAGTCGTGGAAATGAGGATGTAAACCTCGCACTGTTGACCGACGGACTTAAAGCCGAACGTGAACAGGGAATCACTATCGACGTGGCTTACAGATATTTTGCCACGCCCAAGCGCAAATTCATCATTGCCGACACTCCCGGGCACATTCAGTACACACGAAATATGGTGACGGGTGCTTCAACGGCAGATTTGGCGATAATTTTGATTGACGCAAGACACGGCGTTATGGAACAGACTATCCGACATTCGTACATTGCAACGTTACTCGGAATTTCGCGTATCGTGGTGTGTGTCAACAAGATGGACTTGGTTGATTTTTCAAAGGACGTTTTCGACAAAATCATTGTCGACTACAAAGAAATGTCAAAACACCTTGACATTCCCGACACGGATTTTATTCCAATAAGTGCAAAAAACGGCGATAATGTTGTCAACAAATCCGACAACACAGCTTGGTACACCGGCAAACCGCTTTTGGAATATTTGGAAACCGTGGAAATCAAAAAGTCTGAAAATCAGGAATTTCGTATGGCGGTTCAATATGTTGTCCGTCCGATTTCCGACAAGTTTGCAGATTTCAGGGGTTATGCCGGACGAATTGCGCAGGGCGTCCTCCACATAGGCGACAAAATCAAGGTTTTGCCTTCGGGAACGGTGTCAACGGTGAAAGGAATTTACAACGGTACGCAGGAATTGAACGAGGCTCAGGAAGGCGAATCGGTAAACATCACCCTCAACGACGACATCGACATTTCGCGCGGGGATTATCTCGTTGCCGACGATGGCAATTTGCCGAAGGTTGACAATCTGTTCGTTCTCAACATCTGTTGGTTCAACACTACGCCGATGCAACTCCGCAAAAAATACATCGTCCGCCACGCCACGCAAGAGGTTCAGGGACTTTTTACGGCGATTGATTTCAAAACCGACATCTCCACGCAGGAGAAAATTCACGAGGTCAACGAACTGCAACTCAACGACATCGCACAGGTTCAACTCAAAACCGCCAATCCTTTGGTTTTTGAAAGTTACAAACAAAACAAAGTTTTGGGTTCGCTGATTTTCGTTGATCCGTTCAGTTTTGAAACCGTCGGAGCAGGAATGATCATTTAAGAAAATTGGGCAAACTTTTGTCCCGTTTCGTAAAAAAAATGTATCTTTGCGGTTGAAGACGAAAAACTTTAACCGCTATGAGAGAGTTACCTATCGGCATACAGACGTTTTCGGAGATTGTCAACCGAAATTGCGTTTATGTGGACAAAACCGAGTTGATTTACAAGATGGTTTCGTCCCAAAAATATATTTTTCTTTCCCGTCCGCGTAGATTTGGCAAATCGTTGCTAATTAGCACGTTACAGTCATACTTCGAGGGCAGGAAAGATTTGTTCAATGGTTGCAAAATCAACGAACTTGATACCCAATGGATACAATATCCCGTTGTAACATTGAGTTTCGCTTCTTGCAAATCGGACAAGTTGGATGCGATTGTTAAATTTATTTCAATCACCTTGTCGGAACAAGAATTTAAATTCGGGCTTGTTGACCAAGTGGAATCATCAAAAGACGATAAGGCTATTGATATTAATTTCAATGTTCGTCTTAGCAACATCGTCGATGCCGCCTATCAAAAAAACGGCAAACAAGTTGCCATCCTTATTGACGAGTACGATGCGCTGATGTTCAACACAATAACAGATTTGAAAACACAGGATGCGGTGCGTGTTCACTTGAACAATCTTTTTTCGCCGATTAAGGATTTGGACCCGAAACTCAAATTTGTGTTCATAACGGGAATCACAAAACTGAGCCAAATGTCGATTTTCTCAACGCTCAACAATCTGACTGACATAAGTTTGGATTCGCGTTACTGTACTCTTTGCGGCTTTACAGAAAACGAAGTCCGCACCGAACTCAAACCATACGTGGAGGATTTCGCCAACAAATTCAAATGCAATTTCGACGATGCCATCGCAAGGCTCAAACAGCGTTACGATGGCTATAAATTCTCTGACGAGGACGAAGGCGTTTTTAATCCGTATAGTCTTTTAAGGGCTTTGGATTCAAAGGTTTTCAAAAATTATTGGGTTGAAACCGCCACACCTTCCTCTTTGTTGGCTTTGCTGCGCGAAAACGAAAACTTACAAATAGGTGATTTGGAAAGCGTTATGCTTAGTAGCGACTTTTTTGATACGCCGGTTGAGCGTGTTACCGACATTATTCCGTTGCTTTACCAAAGCGGTTACCTTTCGATAAAGAATTATGATGCAGATTTTGATCAATATGAGATAGGTTTTCCAAATTCGGAAGTCAAGTTTGGATTCTTAAACACTTTGATGAAAAAATACGCCGTTGTTGACAATGGCAAGGAAAATTCGCTTTTCCGCCGCTCGGTGGTAACGTCCGTCAAGGAAGACAATCCCGAAATCCTATTGAAACAGTTGCAGGATTTTATGCGCAAAATTCCGTACCCCAACACCGCCGACACACCCGAATGGTACTATCAAAACCTTCTCTATGCCATTCTTGCCACCTGCGGCCTCAACGTCCAAACCGAAATCCGCACATCCGACGGACGCATCGATTTTGTGTTGTTTTCGCCGAAATCAATTTTTATTTTCGAGTTTAAACTCAACAAATCCGCCGAAGAAGCATTATCGCAAATCGATGAAAAACAATACGCAAATAAATACTCGTTTGACGACAGAAAAATTTGGAAAATCGGCGTAAACTTTTCAAGCGAAGAAAGGACTGTGGATGAGTGGAAGGTGGGGAAATAATTATTATTCGGACACTTAACAAATATTAAAACAGCATAAAAATGTCGAACACAAAACTCGAAACAAAATTAGTAGGCAACATCAGCGGCGACTTCTTTATTGCCGATTACCAACGAGGTTATCGGTGGAAAGAAGAAGTTGAAATGTTGCTCAACGATATATCAGAGATAGAAGAAGGCAAAAATTATTGTCTCCAACCTATTGTGGTGAAGAATGTTGACGGTAAATATGAATTGATAGACGGTCAACAACGTCTTACCACATTGTATTTGATTCAAAAATTCACAAAGATATATCGACCAAAGATCCAAATTAAATACACTATTTCGTATGAAACGAGGGAGGACAGCAAAAACTTTCTTGAAAATTTAAATTTTGAATGCATTAACGACAACCCACACAACATTGATGAATATTTTATCAATGAAGCCGCAACAATAATCAAAAATTGGTTTGAGAAATTCAACAATGAAAACCAACCAAAATATACCGACGATGACGATGCCGCCAATGACATTCAAACAAAACTTAATAACAAAGTTCACGTAATTTGGTATGAAGTTGATGCCGAAGAAAATTCGACAAAATTATTCACACGCTTGAATATCGGAAAAATACCGCTGACAAATGCAGAACTTGTAAAAGCCTTGTTTTTAAGTAGAAACAATGGGATTGACGACCAAAAACAATTGGAAATTGCAACTCAGTGGGATATCATAGAAAAAGAACTCAGAAACGACAATTTGTGGTGTTTCATCACAAACGAAGACGTTGAAAACTATGCCACAAGGATAGAATTGATTTTCAATCTGATGGCAAACAAAAAAAGTTCGGACAAAGAGCAATTTAGAACATTTTTCTATTTCAACGACAAGATTAAAGGCGAGAAAAACAAAGCGGACGTTTGGGAGGAGATAATGCGCTATTATCAAAAAATAAAAGAATGGCACGAAAATTTCGAAGTGTATCATAAAGTTGGATATCTCATTGCAACAGAATCAATTACACTACAACAACTTCTTAACGAGTCCGTTGATAAAACAAAATCTGATTTCCAAATATCGTTAAACGAAAAAATCGCACAAAGCATAAACTTTAACAAAGCATACGCAGATTTGTCTTATGATAATGATAAAGCACAAATTGCTAAAATGCTACTTTTGTTCAATGTTGAAACCATCAGGCAAAAGAAGGATGATTTTATGCGGTTCCCATTTGAGAGGCACAAAAAAGAGTGTTGGAGTTTGGAACATATTCACGCGCAACATTCCGAAGGTTTGAACAAAGATGAAGCAAGAAAAGAATGGCTTCTCAATCATAAACAATCTTTAATATCCCTTAAAGATGAGAAACTTAGCGACATTATTAGACGTTGCGACGAGTTGATTTCAAAGATTGAGAATCCCAACGACAAATCGAATGTCGGCGACATCTTCGACCCTCTGTTTACAGATGTTGTAAAATGCCTTTCAGAAAACGGCGAAACCGAAGAAATTGATACTTTGGATAATATGGCGTTGCTGTCGACAAAAGACAACTCCACCCTAAATAATTCTACCTTTGACGTTAAGCGTAATAGAATTATTGCAATGGATCAAACAATTAACTATATTCCTGTTTGCACAAAAAGGGTATTCCTCAAATATTACACACAGTCCGCCGACAACCAACTCCATTTTTGGGGCAAAGCGGACAGAAAGGCATACATTCAAAATATGAATGACGTGCTAAAACCATATTTTGCTATTATCAACAAAACAATTGAATTATGACACCAAAACTATATACATTTAAAAATTTAATAGGTTCTGATTTTCCAATTGATGATGAAAAATCAGTTCGGATAGACGACGTTATAATCCCTCGTATACAGCGAGATTATGCGCAAGGAAGAGTCGGCAAAACGGTCACCAAGATAAGGAAACGTTTTTTGGATGCCCTTTACGATGCTGTTGTATACCCAAAGCCTATCACATTGGATTTTATTTATGGTGATGTTGAAAATGGCAAACTTACATTACTCGATGGACAACAACGGCTTACGACTTTATTTTTGCTCCATTGGTACGCCGCTAAAAAAGATAATATAGCAAAAACTGAATATGATTTTCTGAATCATTTTTCGTATGCTACGCGATTTAGTTCAAGGGATTTTTGTAAGGTTATAGTCGAAAAAGAAATCGAATTTGGCACTAACAAACTCTCTGAAACTATTGAAAATCAAGCGTGGTATCCATACGATTGGAAAAATGATCCGACAATACAAAGTATGTTGATAATGATAGATGCTATCAATAGTCAGTTTTCAAATGTCAGCAATTTGTGGCAGGCACTGACAGATAAAAATCTCATCTCTTTCTATTTCCTACCGTTGGAAAAAATGGGATTAAGCGACGAATTGTACATAAAGATGAATTCTCGTGGCAAACCTTTGACAGATTTTGAACATTTTAAGGCTGAATTTTTGGAAGTAATTAAAGAACAGAATGAGGATTTGTATAAGGAATTCAGTCACAAAATAGACATTGAATGGACTGATATGCTCTTCCCTTATCGTGGCGATAATCAGATTATTGACGACGAATTTATGAGATATTTTAAATTTGTCAGCCATATTATTTGCTATCAGAATGACATACGCCCTATTGAAGACGACGAATTTAAAATTTTAAAACAACTTTACTCAAAAGGCAATCCAAGTTCCGTCAAGAATTTAGAGTTCTTAAAATCTGCATTTGATTGTTGGTGTGGCATTGATATAGAACAGTTTTTCACTTCATTTTTTTACTTGGACGTTTACGAAATTGGTAAAACAAGAATTCTCCTTAAAGAAAGGGAATCAGTGAATTTGTTCAATGATTGCTGTAAATATCACTCAGAGTTTACTAACAACGGAAGAAACCGTTTGTTTTCCCTAAATAGTATGTTGTTGTTTTACGCCGTGTTGCTGTATCGTTTAAATACCGACTCTATCAGCGAGAAAGATTTTAGGCGCAGAATCCGCATTGTGCGAAATCTAACTGAAAATTCGCAGTTTGAAATCCGTGAATTTGACCAATACGGCAACAACCAAATGCAACGTTTGTTGAATGATGTATCAGAAATTATACTCAACGGCAATGTCATAACAGAGGACAGAGGTTTTAACCTGTTACAGAAAAACGAGGAAAAGCAAAAACTCGAATGGCAACAAAATAATAATCAGTATCTTGACGAACTTTTCAAACTTGAAGACCATAAACTTCTGAAAGGCACAATATCAATTGTAGGATTGAACACTCCCAATAATTTTACAAAATTCCATACGCTCTTCGACAATGTTAATTTTGACCTGATTAACAGAGCATTGCTCTGTATAGGTGAATTCTGCCAAAATTTAGGTTGGCGCACACAGTTAGGCGTAGCATCAAGAGAGTCTGTTTGGATTGATTTGTTCCATCCCACAAAAAAACGTAATGAAAATAATAGTTTCGAAAACACATCTCGTATTTTAAACATCTTACTCTCACAATTACCTGATAATGAAGCCGATATTCAGGCGTATTTGGAAAACTTAGTGTCTAATTATTTGAACGATTCAAATACATTAAAAGAATGGCGTTATTATTTCGTGAAATACGAACCAATGCGTTATGACACTTACGGAATGTACTGGTGGAAGGACAAAACTAACAAACCTTACGAAGTAATAATGATGCACACAGAAAAAGGCATTAATGGTAGGAACTGGAATGTATTTGCCTACACTTTATGGAAGTTACATCCGTTGCTGTTTGAACTAAATAATTATGCTTATCAAGGTGACAAATTGAAACTTAAAAACAAAGAGGCTTATATTGACATTCTCAACGACAAATTCATCATCGAAGAAGAAAATCAAGAACCAATAACTTTTCCGATACTACAAAATGATGATGGAATAGATTTAATAGATAGAGTTGAATATTTATATGATAAAATTTTAGAATATGTGAAATAACATTTTTTTTGGAATTCAATAATCTCAACCTACTATGAATGAAGGGAAACATCCATTTGAATTATTGTCCGAGAATGACAACTTTATTGCCACAAAAATATGGTTTCGCGGTGGTTTTGGTCCTCGCAGTAGAAAACCTTTATATTATCTATACGATAAAAAGGCAAATTCTATCAAGTGTGCTGAATGTACCGATCCAATACGATATGTTCGTATCCCTATTGTATTGAAATTTTTATTCTGGGTCTCTCATATCTTCCGAAAGTTGATAATAGACGACTTCTATTATATCATAAACGAAGATAATTTATATTCTCATTTTCACTCTGAATTTGCAGATTATCACTTCATTATAAAAAGTAATAAACATTTAAAAGAATATGTTATGATACGATGTTGGATGATGAAGATGTGAATGGGTGTAAACAAATTCTTAGTAGACCATTAAAAATCATTGTATTAATGTACGACATAATGACAAAATCTGTTCCATATGGTTTTGAAATAGGTCTTATGAAGACAAGGATATTTTTATGTCACTTTAAATTCATCCGTTCGTTCTTAATTAGCGAAAATAAAATCCCATAACATCCTAAAAAACTGCAATCTTCCATTTTTTTGCTGCAATCTTCCACCGCTAATCCGTTCAGTTTTGAAACCGTCGGAGCAGGAATGATTATTTAAATTTGAGATTGGAAGTTTTTTTTGATATATAAAAATTAAATGCTATATTTGTAATGCGGAAGGAAGTTACTTCAAAGTATGCCTTCCGTACTTTTTTTGCCAAAATTCCATCCACAATAACGCAGCAATTTTTTTCTTGAATAAGTAAACATTTTTATAAAAATAATTGGGGAATTGAGTCAAGACAAATTAAGAAAAGGACATAACTATTTTAAGCTCCGACATCAGTTGCAAACCTCCAAATAATCCATTAATTTTGCGGCGTAAAACGATAGAATTTATGTTAGAAAAAGAAATTGCGGACTATTTAGTCAAAAGTGGTAATAAATCATTGAATGTCAAGGCGTTTTTGTTTGATATGGACGGTGTTTTGTTTAATTCGATGCCGTTTCATGCTGTTTCGTGGTGCAGAGCGGCGAAAGAGTTTGGTCTTGAAATCTCTGAACGTCAGGCTTATATGAACGAAGGACGCACAGGCGCAGGCACTATCAACGAACTCGCCATGCAGCAGTGGGGACGTGAAGCCACTCAAAAAGAAATAGAGGATATTTACAAGCGCAAGGCTGAAATTTTTGTTTCATGCGGTACGGCAGAGCCGATGAAAGGCGCAGTAAATTTGCTCAACTCCATAAAAAAATCAGGTTTAAAAATTGTTCTTGTTACAGGTAGCGGTCAAAAATCGTTATTGGACAAACTCAATCATAGTTTTCCGGGAATTTTCGCCACTGAAAATATGGTAACTGCATTTGACGTTAAATATGGAAAACCTAACCCTGAACCTTATCTCATGGGACTGAAAAAAGCCGGTGTTTTACCGACAGAAGCCGTTGTTGTTGAAAATGCACCTTTGGGCGTTAGAGCGGGTGTTGCCGCAGGAATTTTTACGATTGCCGTTAATACGGGTCCGCTGCCCGATGAATGTCTGTTAAAAGAAGGCGCGAACGTAATTTTCCCGTCAATGGAATTTTTTGCAGAACATTGGGACGATGTGAGGAATATTATTAAATGCGAATAACTTTTGAAATCCTAAATTCTATAATTAATTTTTGCGGCATAACAAAACGACTGAAATATTATACCAAAATCATAAGCAAATTACCGACAAATTATTGTCTGAACAATTTGTTTTTTCCACGTCCACAAGGGCAACTTTGCCGGAAGATTGTATCTGAATTGCTTTTGTTGATTTATGTTTTTAACATTTACAACGTCCCAAATCAGAGTTTTTTGGGAACGGACGAAAGATTTTTATTATTTTTAAAACAGACTTTATTAGATACAATTATATCTGTAAAGCGCATTTTTAACGGTTAAGAGATACAATAATATATCTTTGTTATACACATACGAAACAGAAACGGTGGAAGATTTACTAAAAATATTGGCAGACAACCTTCATCGGCGGCGGTTGGAAAAAGGGCTGTCTCACGAAGCACTTTTTATGATGAGCGGCGTGCCTGCCCCGACAATTGCAAAATTTGAACAAAAACACACAATTTCGCTATCGTCGTTTGTGGCGTTGGCAAAGGCTTTGGGATATACCGACGACATCAAATCCCTGATTTCCAAACCGTTGTTTACAACGATGGAGTAACTCGAAAACATCAACAAGAATAAAAACCGAAAACGCGGCAGAAATGAATTCAAAAGTGTTTGAAATGTGAAAAACACAGTGAATGAGGAACTTGGCTTATAAAATTCACGTTCTGAATTATGTTGATGAAAAATTTCAGTTCTCGAACGTTAACAAAAAAAATGCAATCCTACATCTTTTTTACTGCAACATTCCACCGATATTTTTCCTTTTTGTAATGATAAATATCAGAATTTTGCAACGTTGAAAAAAATTAACAATCAAAATGGAAAATTTAATCGAAAATCTGAATAAAAAGTTTGCAGGCGAGAGTGCCGAAACTGTCTTAAAATATTTTTTGTCAGAATATAAAGGCGAAATCGGATTGTCATCGTCGCTGAGTTACGAAGACCAAATCTTAACGCATATCATTTGCACAATTGACAAATCGGCAAAAATTTTCACGCTTGATACGGGAAGATTTTTCCCCGAAACTTATTCTTTGATTGACAATACCAATATGCGTTACGGTATTAAAATTCAGGTTTATTTCCCTGATTACCAAAAAGTTGAGCAAATGGTAACAGAAAATGGCATCAACCTTTTTTATGAATCGGTTGAAAAACGCCATCTCTGTTGTCAAATCCGCAAAATTGAACCTTTGAAACGTGCTTTGAAAGGTTTGAAAGTTTGGATAACGGGACTCCGCCGTTCGCAGTCCGTCACCCGCAAAAATATGCAACTCGTGGAATACGACAAGGACGATAATATCATCAAACTCAATCCGTTAATAGATTGGAGCGAGGAAGACGTAAAGAATTTTGTCAAAGAAAATCATGTGCCTTACAACAAACTTCATGACAAGGGTTTTCCGTCAATTGGCTGTCAGCCCTGCACACGTGCCGTTGCCGAGGGTGAAGATATCCGCTCAGGCCGTTGGTGGTGGGAAAATCCCGAACACAGGGAGTGCGGATTGCACGTGAGAAGTTAAAAGTTTTTTTCGATGGAAATATTATCTATGTTCCGGCACGTGAAATATTTGTAAAACTTTACAATGAACCCGTGCCGGAATTTTAATTCTTGTTTTCTTGCGCCAACGGCATTAGCGAATTTACAGTGATTATCAATTTCGATATCAACAAAAGCACAGCCAAAAAATTTGAAATCAAAATGCAAATCTACATTGTTCATAATACTATCAGATTAAAAATTTACCCCAACTTTCTGAGTTTCCCGTAAAAAAATTATTAAAGCGAATATATTAACAATTTAAACAATATACAACTTTTTTTTTTGCTTTTTATTTTTTTAGTTATATTTGCCTTTGACAACTAATACAAATTCAAAAAACCGCAAAATCATGAAAAAAGAAATTAATCTTATAGAAAATCCGAATGCGATAAAAGAATTTATTGACTCAAAAGAAGCAGAAAAAACCTCGCATCTGACAATTTCAGGCGAAATCACGGAAGAAGATTATGGGGCATTAATCGACTTCTACAATAATTTCAGATTTATTAAATCTCCTCTCGAATACCTGAATATGAGAGATGCTTTTTTCGTGTCAAAAGGTGAAATCAGAAAAGAGACTTTTTCATTGGCGTTTATCCATTCTCTTAACAATCTAAAAGAATTTGTATTCCACAAAAACTTGAAGACAATACCGAAAGCAATTTTTCATTTTAGTCATAACCTTTCAAAAATAACGTTGCCCGAAAACCTTGAAAGAATTGAATCATTTGGATTGGAATGTCCGAAAGTTACAAAAATAAAACTTCCTGAAACACTAAAAGTAATTGAAGATTCGGCATTTGATTCGATGGGTATAAAAAAAATCTTCATTCCCGACAGTGTAGAAACAATAATTGGGCAACCGTTTTCTGAATGTAAAAATTTGGAAGAAATTATTGTTTCACCGGAAAACAAACGGTTCTCGGTTATTGACGGTGTTTTGTTTTCTAAGGATAAGAAAAAACTTCTTGCAGTACCGCCCGCTTTAAAACAGAAAAATTACAAAGTCCCGGTTGGTACAAAAATTATTGCGGAGGGAAGTTTTTATAGTTTTCTGGGCGAATCAGTTATTTTGCCGGACACTGTTAAAACTATTGAACCGAGAGTTTTTTACTATTGTTATAACCTTGAAAGAATTGAAATTCCTGACAGTGTGACACATATAGGTGTATTTATGTGCCACATGTGCGGCAAACTCAAATATGTAAGACTTTCTGAAAGTATTACAAAAATAGACGAAGTATTATTTATAAATTGTACAATGGATACACTAAAACTGCCTGACAATATTAAATATGTCCGTCCAAATAGTTTTTCACACGTAATCGGATTAAAAGAGATACAACTAACTGATCAAAATCCTAATTATAAAGTAGTTGACGGTTCTCTATATTCAAAGGACATGAAGAGAATAATATGTGCACCTGATGGCAAAATAAACAATCGGTTTCGTATCTGTGAGGGCGTTGAGGTTTTATCCGGCATTTATATGCAAACACATATCACCAAGGCAGTCCTCCCCGACTCTATCAAAAAAATAGAACGGAATACGTTTTACGGTTGTCGGGATTTGATATCTGTAAGTTTTGGCAAAAACATCGAAACTATTTATTATGACGCATTTATGGACTGTGATAAATTGTCGGAATTTAGAATCACCGCGCCTAAACCACCCAAAATAGTTAAAACAAAACGAGGAATTACCGATCAGCCTTTTTGGTGTGATTTGGATTTCAAGAAACTCACTGTCTATGTTCCCAAAAGCAGCGTAGAAACCTACAAAAATGCTAAATATTGGAAAGAATCAACAATAAAGGAATTATAACTGTCCCGCACAAAAAAAATTGCAAAAACACATCTTTTAAATAGTAATATTCCATCATATATTTCTTAACAATATATAAAACTTATAATACCTTTGCAACGTAAAAAAATTTAGTACAATATGAAAAAATCATTATTAATTGCCGCATTGTTTTTAACAGCATGCGGCGGAGGAACGGTAAAAAATTACGTTTCCGATGACGGCAAACTACACGGCGAACTCTCGCTTTCAGGTGCGTTTGCGCTTTATCCGTTGGCAGTGGAATGGGCTGACGAATTTCAGAAAAATAATCCGGACGTTAAGGTTGACGTTTCTGCCGGTGGCGCAGGTAAAGGTATGACCGACGTTTTGGCAGGTGTTGTGGATTTCGGTATGGTTTCACGCGAAGTTTATCCTCCTGAAGTTGAAAAAGGTGCAGTTGGATTTCCATCTGCTAAGGATGCCGTTGTGCCTACAATCAACGCTGCAAATCCTGCGCTTCAAGCCATTTTAGCAAAAGGTCTTACCAAAGAAGTGGCTCGCAAAATTTGGATTGACGGTTCTGTAAAAACTTGGGGTGATGTTCTTGGTACTCAAGACGAAACACCTATTCATATCTACACACGTAGCGACGCTTGTGGTGCCGCCGAAACATTTGCAAATTGGTTCGGCGCAAAACAAGAGGAACTCACGGGAACGGCTGTTTTTGGCGACCCCGGACTTGCCGCAGCAATTCAAAAAGACATCTACGGTATCGGTTTTAACAATATTGGATATGCCTACAACAATGACACTCACAAACTTAACGACGGTCTTGAAATTTTCCCCGTTGACGCTAACGAAGACGGCACAATCAGCGATGACGAAAAATTCTACGACGTTAAAGAGAACATCACAAAAGCGATAGCTGATGGCAAATATCCTTCACCGCCAGCCCGCGACCTCTATCTCGTTACCAAAGGCGTTCCGACTGACCCTGTTGTAAAGGCGTTTTTGCAGTACGTTCTCACCGACGGTCAGAAGAAAAACGATCCGGTTGGATACATCCAAATTTCGCAAGACAAACTCGACAAGGCTTTGAAAACATTGTCAGAGGGCAAGTAAATAAACAAATTAAAACAAACCCGACAACATTTGATGAATCAAGTTGTCGGGTTTGGTGTTTTTTGTGGGATAATCAAGGAATTTTAACTATATCACTGCCTCGTAAATCCTCTTGCCGTTATGCTCAATCCATTCGGGTTTTTCCTGTACCACTTTTTCCTTTAAGAAAGAGAACGTAACAAGATAACCTTCTTCGAGATTGCGGGTTTCGAGGTATTCTGAAAGTTGGTCACGACCCGAAAGTTCGTATTCCGTGCCATGCCAAATTTTCAACTCCACAACGTATTCCTTGTGGTTGTAGGTGATTACCAAGTCCATACGGCTGCCGTCGTCGTTTTCTGGTTCTGAATAATAAAATCCCGTGCCGTTGATTATCGGCTTCAAAAAACAGATGAACATAAAACGTCCTTCGCGTTCAAGAAACTCGTCTTCTTTGTCGTGCTTTTTAGATACCAAGTCTTTGAAACGGTTGATAATCAGCGGCATATTCAAGTCGCCTTGCTTGGTTAGGTAAGCCTTTGCCCCAACTTTGTCGTAAAATGCGTTGAGGGTGTTTTCCGAGATAAAATAGTTGATAAGTATCTGTTGGAAAATCAGATTGTGGATTTCCACTTTGCCGTCTTTGTTGGCTTTTATGATGGAAAACATATTGGCAAAGTCCATAGTCGGGTTGTTGACATCCATAGAAACCACTAAATTTTCCATCAGCACCGCCCTTATAAAAGCCTTCAATTTAGGATAAAGGGCAAGATTGTTGGTCATATTTTCCGACAGATTGGTTTTTTTTGCGATGATGTTTTTAGCCGCTTGAAGAACGCCGTCCTTTGTCCAATCTCGGTCTAAATTCTCGTCAATTTCCTTGCAAACACCGCTCACCAAAACGGGGTAGCCCGAAGTGTATTTGAAAATTTCCTCAGAAATCTCCTTGATGTCGAATCCGATATGGTTTTCGTTCTCGTAATCAACAAGCATTGTACTGATTTCCTGCGGATTAAAAGCCATATCGAGTTTGTAGTCGGCGGCAACGTTCCACGGCGAATTGTATTTGTGATCTTCCTCGGGACGGGTTTTTATTTTCATACTTTTGATGTCGTAAACACCAGCAAGAATCACCGACCAAAAGGTGGAGTTGTATTTTTTGGTTCTTTCGCGTTCCAAATAAAGATTTCTGAGCATCGACAAGAAGTTGAGAAACAACTCATTATCAAGGCTTTTATCCACTTCGTCGATTGTAAGTACGACATTTTTGCCTATTGACTCGCAAAATTCAACAATTTTCAGCGAAAAACATTTGAAATCAATGACTTCAAACGATTTAGCCTTTGCCCAATAATTATTCACGGCTTGACAACCACATTCAGTCGTCGCCAAATTTTCGCAAAAATAGTCATAAAACGTTTTGGTACTCAACCAATTGGCTTTGTCCGTAGTCTCAAAACTAATAGGAATCACCAAATATCTGTCGCTCAAATTGTTGTAAATCCAATTGAGCGAAGTGCTTTTCCCGAACTGACGCGCACGGTTGATGGTGAAATAGTTTCCGATGTCTATGAGACGTTCAAAAACCTTCATCTTATTGGTGGTGTCCACCATATAATGCTTCTCAGGGTCGCAAGTTACCGATGTATTGAAGTATTTTGCCATAATTCTTTCTCCAAAAATTGTAACTGCAAAGTTAGCAAAAATTTCCGATAGCAAAAAAATGCAAAACTCCATTTATTGAATTGCAATACTCCACCGATTTTTTCTCGCCTCGTAACAACCACTGTTGTAATTTTGCAACACATAAAAATTGAAAATGACCAACAAATTTAGAATTATAAAAGACAAAACAGCAAATGGAGTTATGATGGCAATCACCATAATCTCTATTATCTTTGTATTTGTAATGGGTATCGGATTGTATATCAAATCACAACCAATATTGGAAGAACATTCTTTATGGGACCTTGTCAGCGCATCGTCATGGCAACCATTCAAAAATAATTTCGGCTTTTTGCCTTTTGTTATGGGAACAATTTGGGTAACCCTTATTGCAATTATAATAGCCTTGCCATTGTCGCTTATGACCGCGGTATACTTGACTGAGTACGCCAAAAAACGTATTAAAAAGTTTGTTTTTCCGACACTTGATATTTTAGCATCACTACCGAGCGTTATTTTCGGCGTTTGGGGTACAATTGTTATTGTACCGATAATTTCCGACCATATCGCACCAATTTTTTCCAATGAATATTCTACGGGATACACAGTTTTGGCGGCGGGTATTGTACTGAGCCTTATGCTTGTACCGATTTTAGTAAGTTTGTTTGTGGAATTGTTTTCGTGTGTGCCCGATGACCTGAGAGCAGCGGCTTATTCTTTGGGCGCAACACGTTGGCAAACTGCAAAAAATGTCATCATAAAAAAATCAATTCCCGGTATTTTTGCGTCAGTAGTTCTTGCGGTTTCAAAAGCTTTAGGCGAAACAATCGCAGTATTAATGGTTTGCGGTTGTCTTCCTGAAGTTCCTCAAAAACTTTTCGATGCTTGTTATCCTTTACCGGCATTAATCGCAAATAATTACGGCGAAATGCTTTCATTGCCACTTTATGAATCAGCATTGATGTTTGCTGCATTGTTACTTTTTGTGGTAGTGATAATCTTTAACTTAGTTTCAAGACTGATTTTAAGGAAGATAGGTGAATAAATTTCCACCTATCATTTTTTTATACCGATTAATTTTACTACCGTATTTTTGATATTAGCAACAAGCGGTATTTTTTTAATATCATCCAAAATCGAATTATTAAACTTTCTGTCTGGTTCTATATTGTTAAAACAAATTCTGTTAGCATCCAAAGTCTTTATTAACAAACACTTATCATCAGTAATAATTAGAAGATGATCACCATCTAACAGTTCAGTTTGGTAATAAGAAGTCAAAACCTTGCGCGACATATCGCAACAAGATATCGAAATCAATACAACAATCAATATCAAAATTCTAAATATCATAACCGCAAAAATATAACATCATTAAAGACAAAAAAACAATTAAATATTAAAATTCAATAACAAAATCTAAGCATTACTTTTTTTTTGACATCAAAATATCTTAGCCGCGAAACCTACTACGGAGAATCAATTTTTTTCAACAATAACGACTTAATCTTGTAAGAAAATTAAGCAAAAACTGCAAAACTCCATTTTTGAAAATGTAATATTCCACCGACTAACTTCGGGTGCGGAAAGTATTGTGTCGTAATTTTGCAGCGAAAAAAATTGTATTATGAAACCGAGTATTGTATTTGAAAAAATAGCCAAAGGCTTTATGATAATCTCCATTGCGGTGGTTTTCGTGATGGTTGCGAGCATTATCTACACGATTTTTAAGCGCGGATTCAGTTGCATAACGTGGGAGATGGTAACCTCGCTGCCTAAAGGCGGATTCTACATCGGCGGCGAAGGCGGCTTCCTCAACGCCACTGTCGGCTCGCTTTACATCGTAGTTTCTTCCACCATTATCGGACTGATTATCAGCATTCCCATAGTGTTTTACCTTAATGTTTTCAAGTCGCAGAAATCGCGTCTCGCATATTGGACGAGGCTTGCTTTCGACGTGCTTTACGGCATTCCGTCGATAGTTTACGGCGCATTTGCGTTTTCGTTGATGATTTACCTCGGCATCAGGACATCGCTTTTGGGCGGCATCATCGTGATAACTCTCTTGATAATACCGATTTTGATGCGTTCGATGGACGAAGTTGCGAGAAATTTTCCGCGCGATTTGTTGGAGGCGTCATATTCACTCGGAGCAACAAGATTGGAAACTATCGGCGTGGTTCTCAGACAGATAGCACCCGGAATTGCAACGGCAACATTGCTTTCGGTAGGTCGTGCAATAGGCGACGCAGCGGGCGTGATGTTTACGGCGGGATTTTCGGATTCGATACCCACGACACTTTCGCAACCGGCTGCAACTCTGCCGCTTAGCATATTCTTCCAACTGAGCGCACCTCAGGCGGAGGTTCAGAACAGAGCCTACGCCGCCGCTCTTGTTTTAACAATTATTGTGTTGGTAATCAGTCTTTTGGGACGTTTTATCACCAACCGTTTTTCAAAACACAAATTAAACTAAGAAAGATATTATGTGGTTTAAAAATCTATTTTTGCGCAAGTTTTTGGCAAGCGACAGCAACGAGCCGTTTGTTGCCGACGAAAAATTCCAACACCCAGAAGAGGCAGCGGAAATCAAGGTGGAAAATTTCAACCTTTGGATTGACAAATCGCACATTCTCAAAGATATAAACCTAACTATCCCAGCCAACAAAATCACTTGTATCATCGGTCCGTCGGGTTGTGGAAAGTCAACGCTTTTGAAGTCGTTCAACCGTCTGAACGATTCCATTGAGCACTTGAAAACTGACGGTAAGATAAAACTTGGCAACGACGACATTGTAAACTGTTCTGAATCAGACCTTGTGGAACTCCGCCGCAAAATTGGACTTGTGCCGCAGCGTCCCACGCCGTTGCCGATGTCGATAATGAACAACGTTGCATACGGCTGCAAGATTCACGGTATCAAAAAGATACGTCAGCTCCGCAAAATTGTCCGCCACTATCTCCGCGTGGTGGGACTTTGGGACGAGGTGAAAGACCGTCTCCGTTCTCCTGCCGTTCGTCTGTCGATTGGTCAGCAACAGCGTCTTTGCCTTGCGCGCAGCCTTGCCGTCGAGCCTGAATTTATCCTTGCCGACGAAGCCACATCAGCCCTCGACCCTGTTTCGAGCCGCATTGTGGAGGATCTGTTCGTAAAACTCAAAGAACATTATTCGATAATAATGGTAACTCATACTTTACGTCAGGCAATGCGCATCGCCGACTATGTCGTCTTCATTTATATGGGCGAAATCATTGAGGTCGGTGATGCTCGTGAAGTCTTCAAGAATCCCAAAAACGAACTGACCAAGAAGTATTTGCAGGGCGCGTTCAGTTGATTAATATTGAAAACAGAGATTTTTTTCCTGTTTTGACAAAAATAGTGTATCTTTGCGGTAGAAGAAAAACTTTTACCGCAATGAAACAACTACCTATCGGCATACAGACGTTTTCGGAGATAATCAACCGAAATATGGTATATGTGGACAAAACCGAATTGATTTACAAGATGGTTTCGTCGCAGAAATACTATTTTCTTTCCCGTCCGCGAAGGTTCGGCAAATCGTTGCTAATTAGCACATTGCAGGCATATTTTGAGGGGAAGAAAGATTTATTCAAAGGTTGCAAAATCGAAAACCTTGAAACCCAATGGGAACAATATCCCGTGGTGGATATTTCGTTTGCCAAATGCAAATCGGACAAGTTGGATGAGATTGTAAAATTCGTGTCAATTGAATTATCAAGACAAGAGTTCAAATACGGACTTGTTGACAAAGTAGAGACATCAAAAGGAAACGAGTCTGTTGACACAAATTTTAATGTACGTCTCAATAATATCATCGAATCCGCATTTCAACAGACCGGCAAACAGGTTGTTCTTCTTATCGACGAATACGATGCATTGATGCTCAACACAATCACCGATTTGAAAGTTCAGGATGCTGTGCGCGTTCACATGAACAACCTCTTTTCGCCGATAAAAGATTTGGACCCGAAACTGAAATTTGTGTTTATAACGGGAATCACCAAACTGAGCCAAATGTCGATTTTTTCAACTCTCAACAATTTAAAAGACATTTCGTTGAACCCAAAATTCGGTACTCTCTGCGGCATCACCGACCACGAACTTCAAACTACTTTGAAAGATTATGTTGACGAATTTGCCGAGGAATTGGATGTGGATTTTGCAACAATGGTCTCGCTACTCAAACAGCGTTACGACGGCTATCATTTTGCTAAAAACTGCGACGGCGTGTTCAATCCGTTCAGTCTATTCAACGCATTAACTGACAAGGATTTTCAGGATTATTGGGTGCGCACGTCCACACCGTCGTCGCTGATAGCATTGCTCAGGAAAAACGCCGGACTGCAAATCAACGAAATGGAGGGAATTTTTATGAGTAGCGGACGTTTTGACGTGCCGATTGAGCGTGTAACCGACATCGTTCCGTTCCTCTATCAGAGCGGCTACCTTACAATCCAAAGTTACGACAAGGATTTCAACCAATATATCATCGGCTTCCCTAATCAGGAGGTAAGAAACGGATTTTCAGAAAGTTTAATAAAAAATTACATCGAAGAGGACATCGGCTTCAACAACGATATTTTCCGCCGCTCGGTGGTAACCGCAATCAAGGAAGACAATCCCGAGATTCTTTTGCAACATCTACAAGATTTTTTGTGCAAAATTCCATACCCGAACGATGCCGCCAACACCCCGGAATGGTATTATCAAAACCTTTTGTATGCGATTTTGGCGACCTGCGGACTGAATATTCAATCAGAAATCCGCACTTCCGACGGACGCATTGATTTCGTATTGTTTTCTCCGAAATCAATTTTTCTTTTCGAGTTTAAACTCAACAAATCGGCGCAAGAAGCATTATCTCAAATCGACGAAAAAGATTACGCCAGAAAGTTCTCGTTTGAGGACAGAAAAATTTGGAAAATCGGCGTGAACTTTTCAAGCGAAAAGAGGACTGTAGATGAATGGAAGATTGAAAAATAATTAATGTAATTATGGAAATTAACAGATTAAAACCATACCAAAGAGTTCTTTATAAAGAAGATGACTTGCCTGGTTGGAAAATGGCTTTGTTAATTGGTAATCAAAATATTATCGACAAAAAATGTAAAAAACTTTGGAAGAATTATATTATTTATCAGGGAGGTGAATGGGCAAATTTGACAGAAGATGATTATTCTTATCAACCTCCTGCTTGGATGATGCACCAAACTACTAATTTGGTATATTCCACAGAATTAGATAAATGGTTTTTGCCCGAAGAGAGCATTCCTATACCATCCTCTAAATGTTATAATACCAACGTGTTTAATATATCGTATGTTTTAGATGAAAATTTTAATACAGTATCAGAATTGAAATACCTCTATGAGGAATCATGTTGTAATAGTAATCATCCACACTTTAACTTGGAGGCAGAAACAACTGTAAAAACAAATACAGAAGATTACAACTTTACGTTTTTGTATTCCAAGACTTAGAATAAAGATATTGATGTATTTTTGAACAATATTTCAAATGGGCATTTTGCAAAATTCATTATTGAGGAATATTATCAAATAAAAATCTTAGTGTGGAGTAAAAATGGAATTTGTAGGGTTGTATTCCAAAATTATGATGGTGGAGATGTTAAAGTACCTATTCAATTTGAAATAGAAATTAATGATTGTATATCTGTATTTAAAACATTTTTCAATAAATTGAAATCAGAATATGAATCATTAGAACGTCAAGTATTTGCAAACCTTAATAATGAATGACTTTTTAGGCATTTTTTAGCATATAATTTCACCAATAATATTTTTGCATAGAGCGTTTAGAGGGAAAAACTCGGGTGATGTTTTTTCTCCATAATAATGTCAACAGTCAATTTACCAATATAAACTTTCCACACAAAATACCAATTTTAGACATTTCTTCCAAAAAATTATTTTCTCTTGGTGAATTTTTCCAAGCTCTCTATCTTTGCACCGTAATTAAAAACAAGTTTAAACAAACAATCACAAAATGAGTGAAATCAGACAAATAGCTATATACGGCAAAGGCGGTATTGGCAAATCGACTACAACACAGAACCTTACGGCAGGTTTGGTGGAACACGGAAAGAAAGTAATGGTAGTGGGCTGCGACCCGAAGGCGGATTCTACACGTCTCCTTCTCAACGGCTTGGCGCAGAAAACCGTGCTTGACACCATCCGCGAAGAGGGCGAAGACATCTCTCTCGACAGAATTTTGAAAGAGGGTTACGGCGGCACACGCTGCGTGGAATCGGGCGGACCTGAACCCGGCGTTGGTTGCGCAGGACGCGGTATCATCACCTCTATCAATATGTTGGAAAACCTCGGCGCGTATACCGAAGATCTTGACTATGTATTTTACGACGTGCTCGGCGACGTAGTCTGCGGTGGTTTTGCAATGCCTATCCGCGAGGGCAAGGCCAAGGAGATTTACATCGTAGCTTCTGGCGAAATGATGGCACTCTATGCCGCTAACAACATCGCCAAAGGTATTCAGCGTTATGCCAAGACGGGCGGAGTAAGACTCGGCGGCATCATTTGCAACAGCCGCAAGGTGGACCACGAACGTGACCTTTTGCGTGCGTTTGCTAAGGAACTCGGCACTCAACTTCTCTACTTCGTGCCCCGCGACAACATCGTTCAGCACGCTGAAATTCACAAGAAAACGGTTATCGAGTACAAACCCGAATCGGGTCAGGCTCAGGAATACCGCAACCTTGCCAAAGCAATCATCGACAACCAAAAATTCGTAATCCCTACTCCGATGACGCAGGAGCGTCTTGAAGAAATCCTTATGGAATACGGCTTTATGGAAACCGCCGACGATTACAAAATCTAATACTTTTTTGACCACGGAATGCACAGAAAACACAGACGAATTGATTCTTGTTTTCCGTGTTTTCTGTGTTAAATTTCAAAGACACCATAATTATGAGTTACAAAATTGCGGTTGCCACATCCGACAGTGTGAATGTTGACTTGCATTTCGGCAGCACCGAAGTGTTTTTGATTTATCAGGTTGACGGACAGAAATATAAGTTTCTTGAAAGTCGCAAAGTTTTGGACAGAGCCAACGCCCCAAAAATCG
The DNA here is from genome assembly GCA_017541145.1 of Bacteroidales bacterium. GTDB lineage: Bacteria > Bacteroidota > Bacteroidia > Bacteroidales > UBA3824 > UBA3824. The sequence continues at coordinate 107,016 of JAFXZT010000137.1, forward strand.
GCTGCAACTGCGGTGACGGCGGTGGTAATTCTTGTGGCGGCGGCAACAATTCTTGCGGCGGCGGTGAACAATCCGAAGCTGTAGAACTCCTCTCCGACTGCCGTGCAATAGTTTGCGCAAAAATCGGTAGAAACATCATCCGTCAATTTGAACTCCGCGCAATATCAACTTTCGACATCACACTTCCTGTAAAAGAAGCGTTAGAAAAAATTGTGGAGTATTATTATAAAGTAGACAACAGAAATTACGGGACGAAAAAAAGGATAGGATAGTTTGTATTTTTATCATCGAAATAAAGCACGTTTTTCAGAATGAAGAATGTGCTTTTTTTATTTTTTTTAGTTTTTGGGTGTAATATTTTTCAAATTTGTGTGTCAATAGGGCAAAATTTATAAACATAATTAATTTACAATGATGAAAAACACACTTATTTTTTCAGCCGCTATATCTGCGGCAATGGCGCTTTCGGGCTGCAACGGCGGCACACAATCGCAAGACGGAATGATAATCGTTGATGTAGAAAATCCTGCATTAAAGGATGCTCCGCCTTTGAGTCAACTTGTTGAATCAGCGTATCTTATCCCTTTGGAAAACGATACTGCATTGATAAAAATGATTACCAATTATCAGGTAACCGACAACAGAATTTATGTAGCCGATTTTCCGTATATGAGCCCCGAACCAATCAAGATTTACGACAGCAAAGGCAAGTTTATCAACTGTTTGCACAAAGGTAACGGTCCTGAGGAGGTGGATAATTTCAACAAATTCACCTACAACGAGCAAACACAGACCCTCATTGTTACCAACGACCAAAATTTTAAATTATACGATAGCAACGGCAAATTCAAAGAAACAATCAATGCACCGTATAAATTTACCCACGTTATCAACACGGGCAATCAATACGCATTTTTTGTGGGAGATTTTCAGCAAAACGACAGCATAGAATGTAAGGTGATAATCTCTGACAGTGATTTCAAATTGAAAGATATATTTTTCCCATTCAAGGTGCAACGGTCGTTTTCTCTTAGTGCCGGCACCCCTGTAATTGCTTACGGCGACCATATCAACATTTTGCGCGATACAGTTTATCAGTACAAAGATTCCAAACTTTCTCCGCGCTACTATTTTAAATATGGCAACCGATTCTCTGAAAGCAATTTACCCGAAGGCGAGAATCTAATTTTCGACCAAATCAAAGGTTTTATGCCCGGCTCATTTCAAGAAAATGACAACACTATTATTTACGGCATCACAGAAATGTCTACCCGAATTGCCAAAAATGTGGTATACAACAAAAAATCAGGCAATTATTATGTTTACACATTCAACGGAGACGAAAACGGACGCTTTGAAATGCCATTTGGACATTCTATTAACGATTGCCACAACAACTATTTCAGCACCATCATAACAGATTCTAATTATGATAGTTACAAACCAGAACTGCTCCCGCTATTGAGCGACAGCGACAAGGAAATTCTCAACTCATACAATCCCGACGACAATCCTATAATTGTGATGTTTAAGTTTAAAGATTTCTAAAAACTATATTTACCATTTTGTCCGTTGTCAAGTATAGACGACGGGCTTGTGGTATGGTTTGGATTCTTACAAAATATATCTTTTTTCATTGCGTTTAAGTAATAAACAATTAAACATTTAAAACAATGATTTGTAACTCTCTCGACGAGGTACGCTCCAATATCGACCGTATCGACGACAATATCATCAAACTCATTGCCGAGCGTGGCACATACGTATCGCAGGCGTCAAAATTCAAGAAAAACGAGGAAGGTGTAAAAGACACTTCGCGTGTGGAAAAAGTAATCCAAAAAGTCCGTGACAAGGCTGTAACCTACGGTGCAAATCCCGATATGGTGGCAACGCTTTACCGTCAGATGATTGCATCGTTTGTAAAAATGGAAATGAAAGAATTTCACCTTCATAACGGCGCATAAAAAGTGAGGACAACCTTGTTTTACCTCAATTTTCCATACACCTCGTCGCTCACTGGTTCGAGCCATTCGTTGCTATTACTGGGTTTGGCGTTGGCGTG